>JBBQPR010000008.1:0-51302 GCA_038217075.1 Sphingomonadales bacterium | reverse complement strand
CAGCCAAAACCGCCGGAAAACCAGAAAATCAGCGCCGCCAAAATTAACCAAACCCCTGAAATAAAAGGTCAATCAATCCGACAACACCAGCCCCGAAAACAAAGCGCCGAAGCGCCCCGTCAGCCGGGAGTGGTCATCTAGGACAACCAAAACACACGCGCAACCCCATTTTGAAACAAAACTGTATTTTTCGAAGGCGACCACGCAAATTCCCTCTGATCAGGTAGGGATTACGGGATGAGCGCTACGTCAATGGAAGATTGCCCCGGCTCGATTGCCTGCGTCAAACCGTTAAGCGCGTCTGCCATCGCGCTGCAACGATTCGGATCTGATGCATCACCCGATCACGGTCGAATCAGCTCGATATATAGTCCTTCATCGCCTGTGCCTCGGCTTCGGCATCATCAATGCGCTGCTTCACCAGATCGCCTATCGATACGAGGCCTAGGATCCGGCCATCCTCGACAACCGGCAAATGCCGGATACGCCGGTCGGTCATTGTCGACATGGCCTCTGCCACCGTTTCAGAGGGGTTCGCTGTCACAACTGGCGACGTCATGATATCCGCCGCCGCGGCTTCCAATATGCCTTGTCCGTGCGTGTGCAGGCCGGCGCAGATGTCGCGCTCGCTGACCAGGCCGGTGATATTGCTGCCATCCAGCACCAGAACCGCTCCGATGCGGTGCGTGTAGAGCATCTCGACAATCGCATGGACGCGCGTATCAGGCGTTACGGATACCAGCGGCTTCTTGCCGGTCAGGATCAATCCGATCATGACATCTCCCCAAGGGCGTCTCGTGCGCCGAATGAAGCTATCATCGCGCGATTCGCACTGGAAGGCAAAGCATGACAGCGATTGAGAATGTGCAAACAGGTGGGCAGCGGCCAGCCGGTGATCATTGGCGCCGTTTCCGTCGGCTGATGCTAATCATGACGATAGTGGCATTTGGCACAATCGGCATCGCGATATGGCGAATGCGCGCCGATGGCGTGCCATTCCACCTGCATTTCATGATCGCCATGGGCGGCGGGATATTCATCGCGTTGCTGCTCGCCGGCGCGTTAATGGGCCTGGCGTTCGTTTCAAATCGGTCCGGCCATGATTCGGCGGTCGCAGACCTGGATGAATAGGCGCCCCATCCGGAACGCCTATTCAAACATCATCATTCGCTGGCAGCATCCTCGGCAACCTTGCGGGGCCGACCGCGACGACGCGGTGCCGGCGCTTCGGCTGCATCGGCTGTTTCCACAGCGGCAGGTGCAGCCAACGGCAATTCCGGCGCTACGCGCTTTTCGGCTCGATCGACAGCCGGGGCACGGCTGACCCGCAACGTCGCCGGGCCAGGAAGCCCAGGAATTGGGCCTTCGTCACTCGCCGTCGGCTCAAAGGGCGCGCGAGCGGGTTCGGGCCGGCGTTCCGGCCTTTCTGCACGATCGCCGCGCTCAGGACGTTCGGCACGGTCACCGCGCTCGGCAACGCGGTTGCGGTTTCCTTCGGGATTGCCGTCGCGGTTGCGATTGCCTGACCAGCCCTGCCGATCACGATTGCCATCGCCCTCACGTCGCGGTTCCCGCTGCGCATCTGGACGTTCACGATTACCGTCACGCCCACTCTCGCGACCAGCCTCTCGATAATTGCGGTCACGCCCACCGCTCTGGCGATCGTTCTGCCAATTGCCGCGGTTTTCGTCGCCACGGCCTTCGCTGCGTGCGTCGCCCCTGCCATCGTTGCGGTTCTCGCTCCGGCTGTCAGTTCGCGGTTCTTCACGGCCATCATCGCGCGTATCGCGGCTATCGTCGCCGTCGTCCTCATCACCGCCGTCGCTATCGTCGCCGCTTTGATCGCCCGCGCTGTCGTCATCATAAAAGTCACGGCCGCGCTGGCGACCCTGCTCGGGCTGCTTGTCCCGATAATCGCCAAGCACGCGGTAATAATGATCTGCATATTGCAGATAATATTCAGCGGTCACCCGGTCTCCGGCCTGTTGGGCATCGCGCGCCATGGCGCGATATTTCTCCAGCAACTGGCTGGCATTGCCACGCTGGCGATTGTCGAGTCGGTTGCCGTAATTATTGCCGCCGCCCATTTGCTGCGGGCGCGGACCGCTGCCACCACGGCGCCGGCGGTTCTGGTTATTCCTGATCAACTTTGCGTCCCCGTATGAACGGACGGCGTTAGCCGTGATTTTGGCAATGTCCGACCCTGAACTCCGGCGTGCGTCCCCTATGGACACAGGAAAAAATGGCTGCCGGATCTGCAATGTCGAAGGGCAAAGGATCTGATCCACTTTGCCTGACAATGCGTCTAGCCGCGTTTCGTCGGGCTTCCAAGCGAAAAAACAGCCGAAGCGGCGGTGCTGCGTCGCCGGCCTGTAGCGTTTTTGGCTCGAAGGCACTCAAAGCCACACTCCAGTTCCTTGTTTTGCGGCGTTTTTCAAGCGCCAAGCGAAGCCGTCTGGCTCGAACACGCGTTAGCGTCGCACCACCTTCGGCGCCATGCTCGCCATCGTCTGGAACATCCGCATCGGATCCTGCCGCATCATGTCCAGCAACTGCATTTCAGGCGCGCCTGCCCTGCCAACCGGAATTTCCGGCGTGTCCGCGGCCAGTGCATCAAGTATCTGGCCGGCCGCCTCATCAATGCTGATCCCCGCATTGACCGGATCGTCGCTGGGTCCATTCACCGATCCATCGCCCTTCAATGCATTGGCGGCGATGCTTGTCGCAACAAAGCCCGGGGTCACCACATGGACGGTCACGCCATATTGAGCGATTTCGGCGCGCAAGGCGTCGGACCAGCCGACCATTGCGTGCTTGGCGCCGCAATAGGCGGTGCGCAACGGGGATCCAACCTTGCCGGCAACCGAAGCATTGTTGACGATGGCACCCGTACCGCGCTTCACCATCGCCGGCAGCACCAATTGGGTCAGCCGCAAAGGCGCGAAATAGTCGACCTCCATGATGGTGCGATACACGTCGAAATCGGTATCGAGCGCCAGGCTACGCTGCGAAATTCCGGCATTGTTGACAAGAATGTCGATGCCACCGGTGAATGCCTCTGCTTCGGCGACAATGCCCGGCAAAGCCGCAAGATCCGTTGTTTCAAACGGCAGCAACAGCGCTTGGGACTGGCAGCGCCCCGCGACTTCCGCCAAGGCATCCATCCGCCGGCCCGACAGGATCAACCGCGCTCCCGCCCGCGCAAATGCCGTCGCGAGCCCGGCGCCGATGCCCGACGATGCCCCGGTGATCCAAACCGACTTGCCAGCAAATTCCATTATCGACTCCTTGTGGCGCAAACGGCAATCAACCGCCGGACTTCATCATTTCGGCGCCCATTCCGGCCATAAGGTCGAAAACCTGATTCGGATCGGTTTTCAGCAGATCAAGGATTGCCATTTCAGCGCCCTTGCCAACTGGAATTTCGCGCAGGCCTGCCTTCATACCGGTGATTATCTGTTCTGCCGATTCCTCTACGGTGATGCCGCGGCCGGCAGCGAGGCTCGGCCCATCATATGGCTTGCCATCGGGGCCCAGCGAGTGGCTGCCGATCGCCGTCTTCACGAAGCCCGGCGTGATCACCGTTACCTTCAGGCCCTGGTGGGCAACCTCGCTGCGCAGCGCATCAAAATAGCCGATGAGCGCAAATTTGGCGGCGCAGTAGGCGCTACCGCCGGGGTTGCCGAACTTGCCGGACAGGCTACTGACGACCGCAATATGCCCCGAACCCCGCGTCAGCATCGCCGGCAGCACCAATTGCGTCAGACGCAGCGGCGCGAAGAAATCCACCTCCATCACCTTGCGATAGACGTCGAACAGCATCGCCTGCGCGGCGCCGCGCGATCCGATTCCCGCGTTGTTGACCAGCATGTCGATGCGGCCGCTCACTGCCTCGGCGCGAGCAACAATCGCTGGCAGGGCCGCAAGATCAGTCGCATCAAAGGCCAGTACTGTCGAACCGGGGCATTGCGCCGAAACAGCCGCCAACGCTGCCGCATCGCGCCCGGACAGGATCAACGTGGCACCCTGGGCAGCCAAGGCGATCGCCAAGCCTCGACCAATACCCGAGGACGCGCCCGTTACCCAGATCGTCTTGCCTGCGAAATCCATCATCATCTCCCCGACCACCGGCAAGACCGCCCTTGTCCAGTAGCGCTACCCAAATTGAACTGCAGCCACGCCGATTACCAGCGGATGCGCCCACAGTAGCAGCGCCCACAAAAGGATGCCGCCAAGCGTCGCAACCAGCCCGGGGAGCGCCGAACCCCAGGCCGCGCGGCCACGAAGCTGCGCACCGAACGGCACAAAACCGGTGGCAGAGACATGGTCGCCATAAGATGGACTGGCGGCCTTTTTCTTTTTGTCCTGCATCTTGGCGCCGAACAGCGCGAGCACCAGGATACCGCTGGCCAGCACGATCGTCCGGCTGTCGGCGCTCATTGCGATATGCACAATCGCCCAGATCGCAAAGGACCACATCATCGGGTGGCGGGTGATCCGCTGCACGCCGCGCGGGCTGCCCCCGGCGGGCATCCCCATCAACGCCGGGTTGGGCGATGTCACCGACCCGACGAACAGCATGGCGGCGAACAGCATCGCCACGATCGCCAGCACATTGGCCCATGGTGGCAGTGTCCACAGCCGGTCGGGCGTTATGCCCCGCCACAGGTTCACCGCCCAACCAAGGCTGGCAAAGGCCACCAGCGAGTAAAGGACGGTAAAGCCCAGCCCCCCCATCGCCTTGACCAACGGCGCCCTTAACGGATGCGACAACAATTCATGGCCGCCGACAAACAGCGATACGGCGACAATCAGCAGGCTCAAATCGGTCATGGCAGCCCCTCACCTGTTATATTGCAGCGGCAAAGCCCCCGGTGCCAAATCACGGTAACGATCTCGCAACAACGTCTGCCGCGATTCGAGCGGTTGCGGCACGCCGTCGATCAGTACGGCAACTGGTGTCGACGTCAGTTCCAGCGGATCGCCGTCCCAGACAACGACATCGCCGCGCTTGCCCGCAGCCAGTGTGCCGACGTCTTCAAGGCCAAAGATTTCCGCCGGCACCCGCGTGATCGCCGCCAGCGCCTGTTCATGGGTCAGGCCAACGCCGCCCGGCACCGCCGCCTGTGCCACGGCATTGCCGGCAAAATAGGGCAGATTGCGGGATTGCGCACCCGAATCGCTGCCGAAAATGCCAAAGCCGACCTTCACGCCCGCCGCGACCAGACGGCCCACATTCGATCGCGTCGACGCCAGCGTTTCGAAACTGTCGGGCAGATCGAACAACGGCAACGTGATCACCGGCACATTGGCCGCTGCAATCCTGTCCGCCACCAACCAGGCTTCGCGAGCGCCGATCAGGATGATGCGCAATTTGGGAAATTCGGTGCGCAAGCCGAGCACGGCGACGATATCGGAGGCGCGCTCGACATGAATCACCGCCGGCACCCGGCCTTCAACCACCGGCACCAGTGCCGCTGCGTCCAGCCGCTTGATCAGCGAATCCTTTTCGCGGCCCGATTCGAACGCCGCCGGACCGCGCGCATAACGCTGGGCCTCGGCAAAGCCGTTGCGCAGGTTCAGCCACGCCGCCGGCCGCGAACCACCGGCAGCGCGGGCGCCATCCTCGCCCAATTCGATGAACTGGAACGCACGCGGCCGCATCAATATGTCGGGGGACGCAGCAAGGCTGATGATCGCCCCCTGCCCACCAAATATTTCGGACTGCGCGCCCGGACCGACAACCGCCCGCGTCACCCCACCGGCGCGTTCCACCGCTATTGGCGGCGATGCCGGGTTGATCGCCGGCGATATATCCAATGCAGCCGAAAATGGCGACGTCCGCGCGCTGGCATCATCGGTCTCGCGCACGCCTTCGACTTCGGTGATACCCAGCGTCGACATGCCGCTGACCAGACCTGGCGTCACAAATTTGCCGCTGGCATCGATCACCGTCGCACCCGCCGGCACCACAATGCCCTGCCCAACCGCCGTTATGCGGCCATCGCGGATAATAACCGTGCCGTTCGTGATCGGCGCCCCCGCGGCGGTTTCCACCGTTCCACCGGTGATGGCGATGGTCGTCGCATGCGCCGACGCACTCGCCAGCAGCGCGCCAAGAATCAGCCCAAGCCGCTTCATTTCGGGTCTCCCGCACCGGCCTGGCCCAGCTCGAAATCTGCCACCGGACGCCGTTTCGCATCGGCCCAGTCATAAATCACCGCGCCATCAATCCACACCTTTTCGGGCCGCGAATAGACCGATAACGGGTTGCCGTTCCACAACACGACATCGGCCATCTTGCCAACCTCCAGGCTGCCGGTCTTCTTGTCGATGCCCAGCCCCTTGGCCGGGTTCAACGACACCCATTCCCAGGCATGCTCCGGCGTGATGCCAAAGCCCAGCCGGTTGCCGGCCGCCATCGCCTTGGCAGCTTCCTGGTTCAACCGCTGGATACCGTTCGGATCATCGGAATGCACGATGGCACAGGCGCCGGCATGATCGACCAGCGCGATATTTTCGCGGATGCCGTCATAGCTTTCCATCTTGAAGCCGTACCAATCGGCCCACATCGCGCTGCAAATGCCTTCCTTCTTCAACATGTCGGCGATCTTGTAGCTTTCGACCGCATGGTGAAACGCCGTGATCTTGTAACCAAACTCATGGCTCATCAGGATCATGTTGGCCATTTCGTCGGCGCGATAGCAGTGGTTTTCCACCAATATTTCGCCATTCAGCACGCCCATCAACGTGTCCTTGGCCAGGTCGCGACGCGGCGCATCTGTCGGCTTTGCCGTGCCGGCCTTGGCCCGCCGGGTATAGTCATCCCATTTGCGCTTGTATTCGACCGCATCGGACCAGGTCTGGCGGGCATAGGCGATATTGCCCATGCGCGTCGAAGGCATCTGACCCTTGCTGCCATAAACCCGCTTGGGGTTTTCGCCGCAAGCCATCTTCAGGCTGTATTGCGCGCCGGGGAACTTCATGTCCTCGACAGTCCGGCCATAGACATTCTTCAACGTCGAACCGCGCCCGCCGAACAAGTTCGCGGAGCCCGGCAGCACATGGAAGGTGGTCACGCCGCCGGCCAACGCCCGGGCAAAGCCGGCGTCCTGCGGCCATACCGAATGTTCGGCCCAGACTTCGGGCCGCGCCGGGCTGGTGGCCTCATTGCCATCGCTCAACGCCTGCACCTGCGGGCTGGGGTAATCGCCCAGATGGCTGTGGATATCGATGATGCCCGGCGTCACATAACGCCCCTGCGCATCGATTACCGTCGCACCCGCCGGTACCGCGACATCGGCGCCGATTTCGGCCACCACGCCATTTTCCAGCCGCACCGATCCCGGCGCATATTTTCGCCCGGCACCATCATAGATCACCGCATTGCGGATCACCGTCGTCACCCCGGGGCGCGGCTGATAGGTAGATGGAAACGGATCGAGCGGAATGCTGACGAGCTCGCCCGGCTTGTCGGATGGCGGCGCCTTGCTCGCGGCGCTGCCGGGGGGCGGCGCCGATCCGGCACAACCGGCCAGCAGCAACAGCCCTGCAAATACAGGAAAACGCATCAACACCCCCATCAGTCTACGCCATGCATCCACCGCTTCAGCAGCGGCGAGAGCAGCAACAACACCCCACCGATCGCGGCCGAAACCAACCCGATCGTCTGGAACACGCCGGTATAGGTGGCGAGGCTGACCGCAAGATTGGTCACCTCCCCGCCCACCGTTTCGACACTGGCCATCTGCGCAACGATCCCGCCAACATATTGCGCCACCGAAATCGACAGGAACCAGACGCCCATCATCATGCCGACAATCCGCGCGATCGACAGCTTGGTGATCATGCTCAGCCCCACCGGCGAAATGCACAATTCGGCCATCGAATGGATCAGGTACAGGCCCGCCAGCCACCACAGGCCCACCTTGAAGTCGGGCCCGGCGAAGCTCGCGCCCCAGACCAGAAACAGAAACCCCAGACCAACGCCGACCAGCGCGATGCCGAATTTCACCGGTATGCCGGGCTCAAGACCGCGTTTTGCCAGAGCGACCCACATTGCGCCGAACAAGGGTGCCAGCACGACGATGAAAAGCGCGTTGAAAAACTGCGTTTGGCCGGCACTGATCGAAAACAATCCGAACACCGACAAATTTGTATTGCGATCGGCAAATAGCGTCAGCGATGATCCTGCCTGTTCGAACAGGGTCCAGAATGTCACGTTGAAGACGATCAGCACCATGGCGGCGAGCATCATCTGAAATTCGACGCGGCTGCCGACACGGTACGACCAGATCAGAATCGCCGGCAGGCCAACGATGAACGTGACAAACAAGGCCTTGCCGAGCACCGGCAAGCCGATGAGATAGCCAATAATGCCTGCACCGGCGACAGGCGGCGGCGCGCTGAGGGTGTTGGAAAACAATAGCCAGGGCACAACCACCGATGCGATGGCGGCAAGGTATATGAGCACGGACCGGTCACGACCGTCCGAAGGTGCTTCGCCATAGCCGTCAAGCTTGCCGCCATCGAACTGGATCAATGCCCAGGCCACAAGCATCCCGGCGGCCGCAAGTCCAAAGCCTGCCCACCAACCAAACGCCACGGCAAGAAACGGGCAAAGAATCTGCGACCCCAGCGAGCCGAGGTTGATGCCCATGTAGAAGATGGTAAATCCCGCATCCCGACGACGGTCGCCCTTGGCGTACAGCGAACCTACCATCGTTGATATGTTGGGCTTGAAGAAGCCATTGCCGATAACGATCAGCGACAGGGCAACGAGCATGATCGCCACATAAAGCGGCGATCGAACCGCATCGCTGACAAAATCGACCTTGGCGATTGTGCGCGCGACGCTACCGTCACCGGCAAGCAAATCGACCGAGCCATCTTCACGGCCCTTTATCTGCAACTGCCGACCGCCATCCAGGACAAAACGCCCATCGTCGCCCGCGGTCGTCTTGGTGATCGTCACCTCGTGCCGAACGCCATCAAAGGTCGCGAACGGCGTCGCCGTATCGCCACCGAAACACAGCAGCAGATAGCCCGCGGACATGACCAGCGCGCCAAATTTCACGGCGCGTTTCGACCCCAGATAACGGTCCGCGAGAAGACCGCCGACAAATGGTGTCAAATAAACCAGGCTCATATAGGCGCCGTACATGCCGCTGCCGTTGCGATCGCTGAAAATGAAATGCTGGGTCAGGTACAGCACCAGCAGCGCGCGCATGCCGTAGAAGCCGAAGCGTTCCCACATCTCGGTCGTAAACAGCCGGGCCAATTGCGCCGGGTGGCCGAACCATTGCGGACGCGTATCCACACCAGCGGCTGGCGCGGCGACGGCACTATCGGTCAAATCAGGACTCCCAAACCCTTTGTCTGGCACTTGCGGCCAGTAATGGCGGCACGATAGCGAGCGATTCAGAATGGCGAAAGGGGCGATGCAGCCTTCGCTGTGCCAGCTCTGCTGGCATCCGGGCGGCACAGGCGATAGATACCGACCCATGATGCAATTCAACGATCTTACATCCTCGGCCGCGCTGCTCGCCAGCCGCCGTTCCGGCAAGGCACGCGACATGGTGGCGCCAGGCCCCGACACAGCCCAGTTGCACACCATATTGCAAACAGCGATGCGCGTTCCCGATCATGGCAAGCTGGCGCCATGGCGTTTCGTGACCATCGCCCAGGGTCAGCGCCAGGCGCTCGGCGATGCGCTCGCGTCGATCCTCGCGCTGGAAAAGCCGGAAGCCAGCGCCTTTGAAATCGAAACCGCGCGCAAGTTCGCGCTAGAAGCGCCCTGCCTCGTCATCGTGCTGTCCAAAGTTTCGACAGAGCGGCCGATCCCGGTCTGGGAACAGGAACTTTCTGCGGGCGCCGCGACGATGATGCTGTGCCTTGCTGCCCATGCCCATGGTTTCGTCGCCAATTGGCTGACCGGCTGGGCGACCTATTCGCCCGGCGTCCAGGCGCTGGTGGGAGAAGCTGGTGAACGCATCGCCGGCTTCATCTTTATCGGCACGCCGGTCCGCCCGCTCGAAGAGCGCCCGCGACCGGAATTCGATGCCGTCGTGCGCCGCTGGCCGGGCTGAATCACCGGGCCAAGCCCCCTACCCGCAATCAATCGAGCCGCTGCCGGACCTGCTCTTGGTGCAAGGCGCGCCGCCGCGCACCGTTACATCGCCCGAACCGGCCAGCGAAATCGCCGCCGACCGGGTGGCAAAGGCGTCCACATTCCCCGAACCACGCAGCGATACGGTGAGGCTGCCGGATTTCAACCCGCCAAGATGTACATCGCCGGACCCCGAAAGCTTGACCGAAAGCGCTTGCGTGTCGCCTGTCGCCGTCACGTCGCCCGAACCTTTTACCGCAAATTGCGCCGTTTTTGCCGTCAGGCTGGCGATCTTAACATTGCCAGATCCGGTAACGCTGCTTGCAAAATCGTCTGTGTCGACCCGATCCACGCCGACATCAGCCGAACCTGCGACATCGGCGCCGCGCAGCATCGGCACGGTAACAAACACATGAGCATGATGATTTTTCCAACCGCTCGACCAGCCACCAAGCCGGCGCTTGGTGCCGATACGCAGCACGTTGTTTTCGACAGTGATTTCAAGCCGGTCAAGCGATTCGGAATCGCCAGTGGCGCGCACGCTTGGCGCTTTTCCGGTAACCACCGTCACATCTGTCGAACCTGCAACGGAAAGCCTGTCGAAACCAGGCACCGGAAAATTGCGGCTCGCGTCATTCGCCGCGGATACAGCAGCCGCACCACAGCCAGCAACCAGCGCAGCCGCGCCCAAAAGCATGATCCTGTTCATACAATTATCCCTTGTGTATTATTCGCATAATACACAAGGGATAATCGATTGCAAGCCCGGTAGCCGTCCGATCAATGGGCCACTACGTGCCTCAGGCTGCCTTCAGCACCTGTTCGATCTTCAGCTGCGCTGCCGGTTCGTCGATGTTCTCCATCGCTGCCAGCTCGCGCGCCAGCCGACCAATGGCGGCTTCATAGATCTGCCGTTCGGAATAGCTTTGTTCCGGCTGGTCCTCGGCACGATGCAGATCGCGCACCACTTCGGCGATCGACACAAGGTCGCCCGAATTGATCTTGGCTTCATATTCCTGCGCACGGCGCGACCACATGGTGCGCTTGATACGCGGCTTGCCCTTCAAAGTGGTAAGCGCTTCCAGCAGCGTTGCCTGGCTCGAAAGCTTGCGCATCCCGACGGCTTCGGCCTTGTTGGTCGGAACGCGCAGCGTCATGCGTTCCTTTTCGAAACGCAACACGAACAGTTCAAGCACGGTCCCCGCGATTTCGGAGCGTTGCAGCTCCACGACCCGGCCGACGCCATGTTTTGGATAAACGACATAATCACCGACTTCGAAACCGAGCGGCTTGGCGATTGCCATAAATTTCGTTCCTTGTCGTTGCGACGCAGGGTTAAGGCGCTCCCATGCTGCCACGTTAGCCCGCGGCGGCGGTGCTGCCTTTTTCTACTCTGCGACGGACGTCCTGCCAGGTTGACCATCAAGTTCACCGTCAGCCCGGCAGGGGCAGCAGACGGCAGAACGAGCGACCGCGGCGACAGTGTTCCCCTGTCGTCACAAAATGGTCATAGCACGATCCGTGCCGGAATTCTACTATTCCGTCGGCAAGTGTATCAACATTACCGGAACTTCATGCGCCAAAATACCCGCAAAACCGGGATTTAGGGCGACATCAGTCAATTATGTGGCAATTTCAACGCCTGGCGGCATTGAAGCGCAGGTCCGGGCCCGCGCAACGCGGCAATGTTACGAGCCGCTGCCGGCCTTGTCGGAAAAATACTTGTCGAACTTGCCCTCTTCACCCTTGTGCGAATCGGCATCGTCAGGGGTTTCGCCCTTCACAGTGATGTTCGGCCATTGCGCCGCGAACGTGGCGTTCAATTCCATCCACTTGTCGAGACCGCCTTCGGTATCGGGCAGAATCGCTTCTGCCGGGCATTCCGGCTCGCAAACGCCGCAATCGATGCATTCATTGGGGTTGATGACAACCATGTTGTCACCCTCGTAGAAACAATCCACGGGGCAAACTTCGACGCAATCCATGTACTTGCACTTGATGCAGGCTTCGGTAACGACGTAGGCCATTATGTCTCCCCTGCGGGGCGCACCCGCAACATTGGCACGGGCCATGGGCCCGCAGTGTTTCGCAAACGTGCTGCTGCTAGAGGAAGGGCGAGGCGCTCGTCAATGCCCCCGTTGTCGGCGAGGGCGGCGCGCGGTGCGCGGGCAGCAGTGAACCCGACAGATCGGTGTAAAGCTGCCGGGCTTCCTCATACGGCCCGCGACGGTCTGCCAGCCCCTCGACCCGCACCACGATAATCTCGTCATTGTGCGGAAAACTCAGCACGGATCCCGCCCTGACCAGGGCCGATGCCCGTTCGATCACTCGGCCATCGATGCGCAATCGTCGGCTTTCACACAGGTCTTGCGCAGCGGATCGTGATTTGGCCAACCTGGCAAACCACAGCCATTTGTCGAGCCTGAGCCCTGCGCCGTAGACCAAATGCTACCTGCCCTTCTTTGTCGCTGCCTGCCGGGACGGGGGCATCGCCCTGTCGCCGAACGACACGCATGCCAGGATTGCAAAAGGCGAATCCGGCAGCGTCCTGGCATCGCTGGCGGCTTCGGGTGAAACATTGGCCCGGCGATGCCCACGCCAGGCAAAGTGCGCGGCGCCATCGACAAGCTGCAGGCGATAACCCAGCGCCCGCATCAACCGGGCAAGGCCATCGCGCGTCAGGCCGGCCGAAGCCGCCCAATTCGGATCGGGAATGAACGGTGCACGGCCTTCGCGACGACCGTGGATGGCGCGTGCGAGCCGGTCGACCATGTCGATCCGCACCGCCTCGCTGCCAATCCGCCAGAACCCGGCGGTTTCGATAAAGCCCGGCGGCCAGTCAGGCGCCACCACAACGCTCACCCGCCCAGCGGGCGGCAGCGCCGGTACCTGCTTGATCTCGTTCCACACCGCCCATAGCGCCACCCGCCAGCGTGTCGGCTCGGGCCGCAACAACGCCCCGGCAAACACATGCGTCGCCCCCAGCCGCACCCCGGCACGGGTCATTGCCTGGCGATCCCCGCGCAGCAGAGCCTCGACCTGGTCATTGGCGTCATCGCGGCCAATCATCCCAAGCGTTTCGACGAGCCGCACGATCAACCCGCGCGCCACCGGCGACACACTGTCACGCAGACCTGCCAGCCGCACCAGCGGCCCCAGTTCCCGCGCCAGCGCCGCTGCAAACCAGCCTTCGATCCGCGTCTGCACCCGGCGCCGGTCATCGATCGACAGGCTGGCCAACGACCGGTCCAACTCGATCCGCGGCGCCATGGCATCGCGGCCGCGCCGCAGCACCGCCACCCGAGCACCCTGCCACAACAGTCGCGGCGGCATCGCGCCGGCAAATTCCAGCGTGAATGCCGCATCGTCCGCCGCCGCAAGCTGCCCGGCGCGCAGCGATAGTTCCTTGACGAGATAGCGTTCGGCCGAGGCCAGCAACAGCCGCTGCTCCCCCGCCCGCGCCAATGGATCGACGGTAAAGCGAAAGCCATCCAGCCGGCCCAGAACTTCGCCTTCCACCGCCACCGAGCCGTCGGGATCGATCTCGACCCGCAAATCCGTGCCGCGGGCCTTCAGGTCGCGCAACAGCACCGCGGTGCGCCGGTCGACAAACCGCTGGGTCAACGCCGTGTGCAGGGCGTCCGACAGCCTGTCCTCGACAGCGCGCGTCCGCTCCGCCCAATGCGGCGCATCCGCCAACCAGTCCGGCCGATGCGCGATATAGGTCCAGGTCCGCGCCCCGGCGATGCGATCGGCGATGGTCTCCACATCCCCCGTTACCCGGTCGAGATGCGCCAGTTCGGCGGCAACCCACGCCGCCGGCAACTTGCCATCTCCCTCTGACAAATGCCGGAACACCCGCCCGACCAGCCGCGCATGCGCCTCTGCCCCGGTCTTGCGATAATCCGGCAGGCCACAGGCCGCCCATAGCCGGCTGACCCCCCGCGGCCCGACCGACCCCGGATGCGTGCGCTCCATCACCCAGGGCTCACCCGCCAGACGCTTCAGGACCGCAAGATCGATCGCATCGTCACCGCGCTGCAATTCGATGCGCGGCGGCCGCGCATCGAGCGCGCCGATCAACCGCGGCAGCGAGCCGAAATCCAGCTCGGCATTACGCCAGATGATGCTCTCCAAAGGTTCGAACCGATGCTCCTGCAAGCCTTCGATTTCCTCCGGCGCAAAACTCGCCGCCTCGGCCTGGCCAAGCTGCACCGTGCCGAACGTACCGTCCTTTTGATACCGCCCGGCGCGCCCGGCGATCTGCGCCATTTCCGAAAGCGTCAGACGCCGCTGCCGGCGGCCATCGAACTTGCCCAGGCTCGCAAAGGCGACATGGGCGATATCCATGTTCAACCCCATGCCGATGGCGTCGGTGGCGACCAGATAATCAACCTCGCCCGACTGGTACATCGCCACCTGGGCGTTGCGAGTGCGCGGACTAAGGCTGCCCATGACCACCGCTGCACCGCCCTTTTGCCGGCGCAGCATCTCCGCCAGCGCATAGACTTCGGCAGCGGTAAAGGCGACGATCGCCGATCGGCGCGGCAGGCGGGACAGCTTCTTTGACCCGGCATAGCTCAGCGTCGAAAACCGCGGGCGCGAAATGATCTCGGCACGCGGCAACAGTTTGCGGATCAACGGCCGCAGCGTTTCCGATCCCAGGATCATGGTCTCGGCATAACCGCGCGCATTCAGCAATCGCTCGGTGAACACATGGCCGCGCGACGGATCGGCGGCGACCTGGCCCTCGTCGATGGCGACGAACGCCACCTCCTTGTCCACTGGCATCGCCTCGACCGTGCACAGGAAGTAGCGGGCATTGGCGGGGATGATTTTCTCCTCACCGGTGATCAGCGCGACGCTTGCGGCACCCTTCAGCGCCACGACCTTTTCATACACCTCGCGCGCCAGCAGGCGCAGCGGGAATCCGATTATACCGCTGGCATGGCCGCACAGCCGCTCGACCGCCAGATGGGTCTTGCCAGTGTTTGTCGGCCCCAAAACAGCGGTCACACCCTCGCCCGCAGGCGGCACGCCCCGAAGGCCGGGCCGGGCCGCAGAAAGGGAGCGAAAAACCGTCACCCGCCAGATCTGGTGTTGATTATGCCGCGCGCAAGTACCGGTGGTGTACCTGCCAATTCGATTGCCCGGGCCGCAGACCGCGGCAGCGCGGCAAGGGGCGCATCCGAAGCAACCATGTCAGCCCGATTGCGCATCATGTCCTTTGCAACGTGGCGGCTGACCAAAGAGTGCCACGACGGCCCGCGGGATTCAAGTGACCGTTCAAAGTCGGCGACTCACCGCACAAATTTACATTTATGGCGTGACAGGATTGACACGGCAGTCATGATTCGCCCAAGATTCCCGCAGAATACAGCCAATCTGGACAATCGCGGGGGCCTTTGCTTGTTCCAGCCTAATTTGTACGCAGCCGATGGCGCTGCGCTGCCGGGCGCATCCGCCGCCGGCGGCGCGCGCTTTGCCGCACCCGACTGGCGCCGCATCCTGACACGTCGCGATCTGGGGATTGGCCTCGGCGTCGATCTTTCGGTCGATCTCGGCGATGGTATTGGCACCCGGCAATGGTGGCTGGGCCTCGCCGCCTGCACCAGCCTGTGCGTTGCGGCTTTTGCACTCGCCACAATGGTGCCGGCCATCCACGTCAGCGTCCGCCCGGCGCTCACCCCGGCCCAAAGCGAGGCGCTGCGCCCGGTCGCCATTGCACCCTTGGCCTTTGGCGCCACCACCGGCACCACGGCGTTGCCCTCGTCGCGCCTTGTCGAAGCGCTCGCCGAGGCCCCGGAACGCCCGCGGCTGGAACTGAGCGCCAGCATCACCGGCCGCGATGGTTTTGATCGCGTGCTGCGCCGGGCCGGCGTCGGGCAGGAAGATCTCACCACCGTCCTCGGGCTGCTGCGTCCCGTCGCCAACATCGGGAGCCTGCCGCGCGGGACGGACATCGATCTTGTCCTGGGGCGCCGCGTTTCCAAATCCGTGCCACGCCCGCTCGAAAACCTGGGCTTTCGCGCTGCCTTCGATCTGCGCGTGGTGCTCAATCGCACCGGTTCCGGCCTGCAACTGAAACGCATCCCCATTGCCATTGATGACACGCCGTTGCGTCTCCAGGGCAACGTCGGCGGCAATCTGCAGCGCAGCCTGCGCAGCGCCGGCCTGCCCGGGAGCCTTGTTGCCGAATTCACCCGCACCATGGGGTATGCCGTCGATTTCCAGCACGGCGTCGGCAAGGGCGACCACTTCGACGTTGTCGTCGAACGCCAGGCCGCAGAAACCGGGGAAGTGCGCTATGGCCGGCTGATGTATGCCGGGCTCCAACGCAACGGCAAGGAAGACATCCAGCTCGGCCGCTATGATTTCGGCGGCCAATCACAATTCTTCAAATCCGATGGCGGAAGCGCGCGCAAGGGCCTGATGCGCACCCCCGTCGATGGCGCCCGCCTTACGTCCGGCTTCGGCATGCGCTTCCACCCGCTGCTCGCCTATTCACGGATGCACCAGGGCGTCGATTTCGGCGCCGCCTATGGCTCACCCATCTATGCCGCCGCCGGTGGCAAGGTCACTTATGCCGCCCCCCATGGCGGCCATGGTAACTACGTCATGATCAGGCACAACGCCGATCTCAGCACAGCCTACGCCCATATGTCACGCTTCGCCGTGCGGTCAGGGCAAAGCGTCGCGCAGGGCCAGTTGATCGGCTATGTCGGCAGCACCGGCCTGTCGACCGGGCCACATCTGCACTATGAAGTCTGGCTGCGCGGCAAGGCCACCAACCCGGTTTCGCTGAAATTCAGTGGCGGCACCCAGCTTTCCGGCGGCGAACTCTATCGCTTCCTCGCCAATATGAGCCATTGGCGCAGCCTCGCCGCCACCGGCACCATGGCCGCCGGTTCGGGCAGCATCATCGCCGACGCCAAGGAAGCGGTATCCTCCATTGCCAAACGCCGCCGCGGTCACAGGCGGTAACGCGTCGGCCATATCGCAGGCTTGCCCGTGCCTGCATACAGCACCGGCAATAGACCACATCGACGTGACAATCGCCATTTCGGCCATGGCCAGCGCTGCCAACTGCCGCTAATCAGGCGCGATGCACCGTATTTCCGTACCGCTATCGTCCGTTTTGCTGACTGCCTGCGCAACGGCGGCGCTTGCGTTTCCGCTGCCGCAGCGCGAGGTCGCGCGAATCGTCAGCCCGGCTTGGGCCGATGAAGTCAGCCGCGACCGCGCCGGCGAAGCCGCCAATGTCATCCGCATCCTTGGCATAAAGCCGGGACAAACCGTGGCAGACATCGGCGCCGGCAGCGGCTACTACACCATGCGCGTCGCGCCTATCGTCGGGCCGACGGGCCGCGTCATCGCCCAAGATATCGTCCCGGCCTATCTTGATACGCTGAAAAAGCGCGTCGCCCGCAGCCGCCTGAAAAATGTCAGTTTTGTGCTCGGTTCACCCGTTGATCCGCGCCTGCCCCGCGGGGCCATCGATACGGCGCTGCTCATCCACATGTATCACGAAATCAGCCAGCCTTATGCGCTGCTTTACAATCTGCGCGCCAGCATGAAGCCCGATGGCAAAGTTGCGATCGTCGATATGGATCGCAATTCCGCCATGCACGGCATGCCGAAGGCGCTGCTGGTCTGTGAGGTAAAGGCGGTCGGCTATACGCTCGTCACCCTGACCGATCTGAAGCCCGGCTATCTCGCCGTGTTCAAGCGCGGCCCCGCCGTCGATCCTGCCACCGTCAAAGGCTGCCGGGGTTGATCCGGCGCATCAGCATATCGTCGACATAGTCACCGGCGCCCAGCTTCAACGCCTGCGGTTCGATACCATAATCGACAAAACCCCAACGCCGATACAGCGCAATCGCCGGCGGATTGGCCGCTGAGACCGTCAACAGCACGGCTTCATAATGCCGGTCGGCCTCGGCAAGCACCGCCGCCATCAACAGCCCGGCACCGCCGGTGCCCCGCGCCGGCGCCGCAACGAACATGCCCCATAATGTGCATTTGTGCCCCTGTTTGCGCCCCGTTGTCGCCCGCAAACCGACGATACCCGACAGCGTCTCGTCGTCGAACAGCCCGACGACGAAATGCTCGGCCAGGCGCGATTGGTAATCCTGCAACGACAATTGTGCTTCATCGGCCGCGTCGCTGCCGAACTGCCGCGGCGCCTCGACAAGCCCGCAACGGCGGATCACGCGATAGGCTTGCGCATCGGCGGGCTGCAATCGGCGAACATCCATCCAGCTGCCCCCTTCCCCAATCGCATCACGCCCCAAGGCGGCGCAAAAGCATCAGCTACTCCAGCGGCTGAAGATGGCGGTCGGCAGCAACAGCCCGCGCGCGTCCTCGCGGATCGCCATGTCGCCCGATTCAATCGTTCCGCCGGCTCCGGTCATCGCCTCATCCAGCAACGCCCCTATGGCCAGCGCCGACATGCGGATGGCATAGACCGTCAACATCAGAAACGCCGCCTCATCGGTCAACAATTGCCGCGCCAGTTGCACCAGTTCGGGCAGGTCGCGCTCCAGTGACCAGATCTCGCCATCCGGCCCCCGGCCATATTTCGGCGGATCGAGCAATATCCCGTCGTAACGGCTGCCCCGTCGCACCTCGCGCCGCATGAACTTCAACGCATCGTCGATCAACCAGCGCACCGGCGCGTCGTCCAGCCCGGACAGCCCGGCATTCTCCCGCGCCGCCGCCACCGCCTTCTTGCTGGCGTCAACATGCGTCACCTCGGCCCCAGCTTCGGCCGCAATCAGGCTGCCGACGCCGGTATAGCCGAACATGTTCAGCACCCGCACCGGCTTGCCAGCACCCGCCCGCGCCGCAATCCGCGCCCGCATCCAGTCCCATTGCGCCCCCATATCGGGGAAAAATCCCAGATGCCGGAACGGCGTGTTGGTCGCATGAAAACGCACTGCCCCGCGCTCGATCGCCCAGCGTTCCGGAACATTGGTAGCCAAATCCCAACGCCCGCCGCCTTCATCGTCACGGCCACCTGTAAATTCGCCATCGGCCTGCCATTCGGGCTCGCCAGGCTGCCACAGCGCCTGCGCTTCGGGCCGAATGAAGCGATACGGGCCATAACGCTCCAGCTTGCGGCCATTGCCCGAATCGAGCAGCGCGTAATCGCCCCAGCCTTCGGTAACCAGCACCTCCAGACGCGGCACCACCGTCATGCCGCCGCCCTTGTGGTGCCCGCCTTTGCCGGCTTGCGCGCTGCCCGCGTCACCGCACCGATCTCGGCCCGCGCCGGCGCGTGCGCCAGCATCGCCTTGCCCGCCGCCCGTGCCGCGTCGACGGTCACCGCCTCGATGCGCCGCACCACCTCGGCGGCCGGCACCCAACGGCCGTGCACCAGCAATTGCCGCGCCAGATAATCGCCCTGCCCCTGCGGACTTTCCAGCGCCATCAGCAATGACGCCACCGCCTGTGCCTTGGCCCGCGCCAGTTCCGCGGGCTCCAGCCCTTCAGCGGTTTCCGCCAGCACCCGGTCGATCAGATCCCGAGCCTGCGCCGCATCCTTGCGCGCCGTTGCAGCGTGAACGCTCATCAGCCCGCAATCGGCATAGGGCGTCGTCGCCGCGCTGATCGAATAGGCCAGCCCGCGCGCCTCGCGCACCTCCTGGAACAGGCGAGATGACATGCCGCCACCCGCCGCCAGCGTGAACAGCGCCGCCGCATCATGGGTCGGATCATAATGGCCGGGCGCCGGGTAACCGCTGGTCAATTGCGCCTGTTCGAACTTGCGGGGATCGGCAAACTGGCCGGGCGCAAACATCGCAGGCGCCGCAGTTGCCACCAGCGCCGCCACCCCGCCACCCGGAAAAGCCGCCTCGGCAAGCCGCATCACCGCATCATGGTCGATCTTGCCGGCCACAACCAGCGTCAGCCGCGGGTTGGCATAATGCTGGGACTGCCACGCCCGCAAATCATCGCTGGTCAAACCCGCAATGCTGTCCTCGCTGCCCAGGATCGAACGACCGAGCGGATGGCCCGGAAACGCCGCCTCCTGTAAATGGTCAAAGACGATGTCATCGGGCGTGTCACGCGCCTCGCCAAGTTCCTGCAGCACAACCTGCTTTTCACGCTCCAGATCGCCCTCATCGAACCGTGCATGGCCGACCAGATCGGCGATCATGTCGATGCCCAGCGGCAGGTCGCGCGCCAGCATCCGGGCGTGGAACACCGTCGTGTCGCGCGATGTCCAAGCGTTCAGGCTGCCCCCGACATCCTCGATCTGTTCGGCAATGGCGCGGGCGCTGCGGGTCGTCGTGCCCTTGAAAACCATATGTTCGAACAGATGCGCCAGCCCATTTGCCGCCGGCGCTTCGTGGCGCGCCCCGGTTTCGGCGTGCACCGCAACCGCCACGGTTTCGACACCCGGCGTCTGGCATGTCGCCACGCGCAAGCCCTGGCTGGTAAAGGCGATGGTCGGCGTCTTCATGCGGTCTGCATCGCTACAGGCTGGGCATGATCGGCAACATAGGCCTCGATCGCCGCCAGCGTCGCCGGCAGCACGTCATAGCGTTCCTCACGGTCGAACAACCCCTGCGCCCGCGCAGGCAACGGCGGCCGCACGCCAGATGCGCGTTCCACAGCCTCCTGGAACTTGGCGGCATGCGCCGTCGCCAACGTCACCATCGGTGCATCACCAGCGCTGGCCCGCGCCGCCGCCAACCCGATGGCGGTGTGCGGATCGATCACCTGCCCGCATTTTTCGCGCGCCCAGCGCAGCGCCGATGCCATACCATCGCTATCGATACGCGCGCTGTCGATGATCGCGGCGGCGGCACTACGCTGATCCGCCGGAATTGTCATGGCCCGCGCCGCCTCGAACCCCTGCATCGCCGCCGCTGTTGCGGCGCCATCGCGCCCGCCCAGATCGAACAACAGCCGCTCGAAATTGCTGCTGACCTGAATATCCATCGACGGCGATTGCGTTGGCGTCACCTGCCCGGCCGAATAATCGCCCTTGCTAAGCGCCCTGTGCAGGATGTCATTTTCATTGGTGGCAACGATCAACCGGTCGATCGGCAGCCCCATTTGTTTGGCGACATAGCCCGCAAAAACATCCCCGAAATTGCCAGTCGGCACCGAAAAGCTCACCGCTTTGCCCGGCGCACCCAGCCTGAGCGCCGCGTAGAAATAATAGGGCACCTGCAGCATCAGCCGCGCCCAGTTTATCGAATTGACCGCCGAAAGCGCAAAGCGCCCGGCAAAATCGGCATCGTTGAACATCGCCTTCACCAACGCCTGCGCGTCGTCGAACGTACCTTCGATGGCGATGTTGTGGATATTCGGCGCCAGCACCGTGGTCATCTGGCGGCGCTGCACCTCCGACACCCGGCCCTTGGGGTGCAGCATGAACACCTCCACGCCATCGCGCCCGGCCAGCGCATGGATGGCGGCAGAGCCGGTATCGCCCGAAGTCGCACCGATCACCGTCAAATGGCGGTCGCTGCGCGCCAGGAACGTTTCGAAAAACAGGCCCAGCCCCTGCATCGCCACGTCCTTGAAGGCCAAGGTCGGCCCGTGAAACAGCTCCAGCAACCAATGGCGCGCATCAAGCTGCACCAGCGGCACGACCGCGGCATGTTCAAACCCGGCGTAGGCGCGGGTCAAGAGGGCGTGCAGTTCGGCCTCGGAAAACGCTGACCCGACAAAGGGCAGGCACACTCTGACCGCTGTTTCGACATAGGACAGCCCCGCCATCGCCGCGATTTCGCCCACCGAAAAGCGCGGCCAGCTTTCGGGCACATACAGCCCGCCATCGCTGGCAAGCCCCGCCAACGTCACGGCTTCGAAATCCAGGGCGGGCGCCTGCCCGCGGGTGCTGATATACTTCATGGGCTTCAGCGATTAGGGCCGCGTCGCCGCCGCCGCAACCGTTTCGCCGCGCCACAGCCGCCGCAACCAGATTCCGTATATCGCCAGCAGCGCCAGCGCGAGCCCAAACCACTGCCCGGCATAGGACAGATGATTGTCCGGCAAATCCTGGGGCGTCGGCATCCGCGACACCTGCAAGGGCGGCACTGCGGTGTCCGGAATCAGCATGAACTGCGGCCGGCCCGGCACATCGCCATAGGGCTTTTCGATGATCAGTCCCTTGAAAACCGTATCGATATCCAGCGGCACACGCGCGGCATCGGGCCGGATCGTCCAGCCCGCAACCGCGACGATATCGGGCGGAAGCGCGTTGGGCCGGCACGACACGAGCACCAGATAACCCCCATCACCCGTGGCGCTGCTGCCGCCCTTCAGATCATAGGGCAGCACCCGCCCGGGCGAGCAAAGCAGTTCGGCGCGGCGATATTGCACGCTCGACTGTCCGGCCATTGCCTTGAAATAATCCACCGGCTGCAGCGGCGGCAACGATTGGGCCGCCTCCAGCCGGGCAATCAGCGCGTGTTTCCATTCGCGCCGCTGCAATTGCCAGATGCCGAGCGCCACCAGCGCCGTCAGCATCAGGAAGGTCATCAGCGTCGGCCAGATCGGCACCCGCTTCATTGGCTGCCCTCGCCGGCGTCATGGCGAAATTCCATCGCCAGCAACAGCCCCTTGGACACGCGCATCAACGCCAGCGACAGCAGGACGGTCAGCGGCAGCCACAAGGCTACATGGACATACCAAGGCGGCGATCGGCTCAATTCGAGCCACATCGCAAGACCAGTAACGATCGCGCCGACGATCAGGATGAGGAAACTAGCCGCGCCATCACCAACGTTGAAGGCGGAAAAGTCCAGCCCGCAGATGCGGCAGCGCGGCGCAAAGGTGATCGGACCTGAAAACAAACGCCCTTTGCCGCACCGCGGGCAGCAGCCTTTCAGCGCCACCTGCAGCGGCGATACCGCGGCAAGTGGCACGGGGTCAGCCAAGCGCCGGCTCAACTAAAGGCGTTGTGGACGACAGCAGCACCAAATTTCGAGCCCCAGACATAGATGGAGATGAACAGGAACAGCCAGACAACATCAACGAAATGCCAATACCAGGCGGCAGCTTCAAAGCCGAAATGCTGACGGGGTGTAAAATCGCCGCCATAGGCACGGATCAGGCAAACGGCGAGAAAGATGGTGCCGATGATGACGTGAAACCCATGGAACCCCGTCGCCATGAAGAAGGTGGCACCATAGACATTGCCGGCGATACCGAATTCGGCGTGCGAATATTCGAACGCCTGAATGCAGCTGAAAATGAAGCCCAGTCCGATCGTCAGCCACAAGCCGGTTTTCAGCCCCTGGCGATCGTCGTGAATCAACGCGTGGTGCGCCCAGGTGACGGTCGTGCCGGACAACAGAAGGATCAACGTGTTGAGCAGCGGGAAGACGAACGGGTCGAGCACTTCGACACCCGTCGGCGGCCACACAGCGGCGGCCCCAGCGGCTTCCGCCTTGGGATAGAGCGAGGCGCTGAAATACGCCCAGAACCAGGCAACGAAGAACATCACTTCCGATGCGATGAACAGGATCATACCATAGCGGTGGTGAAGCTGCACGACCGGGGTGTGATCGCCGGTATTCGCTTCGGAAATCACATCCTTCCACCACAGGAAGAACATGAAGCAAACCGATGCCAGCCCGGCAAAGAACACCGGCGTGCCCCAGGCATATTTGTGCATCCACGCGATGGCCCCGGCGGCGAGCAGCAGCGCTGCAAACGCCATCGCGATCGGCTTCCAGGATGGGTTGAGAATATGATAATCGTGGGTCTTGCCGGCGGCCATGACCATTAGCCCCTATTTGCTGATGCGGTAGCGCTTACCGGCTTAGGCGCGGGATTGTCTACCGGGAAGAATGTGTAGCTCAAGGTTATTTCGCTGATCTTGTTCGCATCCGCATCGTTCAGGATATCGGGATCAACGAAGTAGGTGACCGGCATCTCGACCGTTTCATGCGGCCCCAGCGTCTGCTCGGTGAAGCAGAAACAGGCGATCTTGCGGAAATATTTGCCCGCCGTATCGGGCGAGACATTGAATATCGCCCGGCCCGTCGTCGGTGTGTCGGCGTTGCTGGTGGCAATAAAATACGCCATGCGCTTTTCACCGATCTTGATCGTCTGTTCGCGATCCTTCGGCGTGAATCGCCAGACCATGCCGGGCGCTATGTTCGAATCAAACCGCACCTTGATCGTTCGCCCGGCCAGCGAGCGCAATTTCGCCGCATCGGGCACCGCCGCCAGATTGGCGCGGTTGGTGGTGCCGCCAAACCCCGTCACCTGGCAGAAAATCCGGTACAGCGGCACGCTGGCATAGGCAGCGGCGATCATGCCGGCGACAAGCAAGACCGAAAAAATACCCGACCGCCGCTTGGCGCGCTCCAGAGCCGGGTTGGTCATGGTGCTGTGTCTCCCGATGCCAGCGGTGCCGCAACGGGCGCGTCGCCGGACGACATACGCACGACGGTGATCCCGAAAAACAAGACGACGAGCGCGGCCAGCACGACGCCAAGCGCAATGTTGCGCGACCGGCGACGGGCATCAAAGGCGGCGCGTTCGGCGGCGGTCCAACCCTGGCTCATGCGAACAGTAACCGATCGATTACAAGCGCCCCGAACAAGCAGGCGAGGTACAGCAGGCTGAACTTGAATAACCGCTTTTCCGGTGCCATCGCCGCTGCCACAGTCGCCTTGTTGCGCGACACTTTCGCCGCCAACGCGATGAAGATCAGGCCCAGTGTCACCGCCGTGCCACCATAGATCCAGTTCGTCAGCCCCAGCACCGCCGGCGCCACCGAAACCGGCACCAGCAGCAACGAATAGAGCATGATCTGCTTGCGGGTATGCGCCGCGCCATGGGTCACCGGCAGCATCGGCACGCCGGCCTTGGAATAATCCGCTTCCATGAACAGTGCCAGCGCCCAGAAATGCGGCGGCGTCCATAGGAAGATCACCGAAAACAGCAACCAAGGCAAAAGCGACGTATCGCCCGTGACCGCGGCCCATCCGACGATAACCGGAAACGCTCCCGCCGCGCCGCCGATGACGATGTTCTGCGGCGTGCGGCGCTTCAACCACACGGTATAAACCATGACGTAGAACAGCACGGATACCGCCAGCCAGAACGCCGCGACCCAATTCACTGCAACGCCCATCGTAGCGACAGCACCAACCGCAAGCGCAACGCCAAACGCCAACGCCTCGTGCCGTTCCATCTTGCCCGATGGCAACGGCCGCCCGGCGGTGCGCTTCATCATCGCGTCGATATCGGATTCATACCATTGGTTCAGCGCGCCCGAAGCCCCAGCAGCAATGGCGACACACAGGATGGCGGTAAAGGCGAGGAACGGATGCAACGCGCCCGGCGCCGCAACCATGGCGCAAAACGCCGTAAACACCACCAAAGTCATCACGCGCGGCTTCAAAAGCGCGAAATAATCGCGCCACTCCGCAAACGCCGTCAAAGGCGGGGCAGCGGCAGAAGTGTCAATCTGGTTCATTGCGATTTCTAATCCCCGCCCGCGAACGGGCGGGGGAAAATGGTTACTTGATGACCGGCAGTGTTTCGAACTGGTGGAACGGCGGCGGCGAGGACAGGGTCCACTCCAGCGTCGTGGCGCCTTCGCCCCAGTAATTATCGGCAACGCGCTTCTTGCTGGCAAAGCTGACAATCATGTTGAGGAAGAAGATCAGCATGCCAACCGCCATGATCGCGTAGCCGATCGAGGCCATATTGTTGTAATAGGTGAACGGCGCTGGGTAATCCGGCACGCGGCGCGGCATGCCCTGCTGCCCCAGGAAGTGCATCGGAAAGAACATCACGTTCACGCCGACGAAGAACACCCAGAAATGCAGCTTGCCGAGGAACTCGTTGTACGGCTTCCCGGTCATCTTGCCGAACCAGTAGTAGAAGCCGGCAAAGATCGCGAACACCGCACCCAGCGACAACACATAGTGGAAGTGCGCAACCACATAATAGCTGTTGTGGAAATAGGTATCGACACCGGCATTGGCGAGCACCACGCCCGTCACGCCGCCGACAGTGAACATGAAGATGAAGCCGATCGCCCACAGCATCGGTGTTTCAAAGCTGATCGAACCGCCCCACATCGTCGCAATCCACGAGAAGATCTTGATGCCGGTCGGCACCGCGATGATCATCGTTGCGGCGGTGAAATACATCTTGGTGTTCACGTCCAGCCCGGAGGTGAACATGTGGTGCGCCCAGACGAGGAAGCCGATGAAGCCAATGGCGACCATCGCATAGGCCATGCCGAGATAACCGAAAACCGGCTTCTTCGAGAAGGTCGAGATGATCTGCGAGATCATGCCGAAACCCGGCAGGATGAGGATGTAGACCTCGGGATGGCCGAAGAACCAGAACAGGTGCTGGTACAGCAGCGGATCACCACCGCCATCGGCAGTGAAGAAGTGCGTGCCGAAATTGCGATCCGTCAGCAGCATGGTGATGGCGCCAGCCAGGACGGGCAACGACAGCAGCAGCAGGAAGGCAGTGACCAGCACCGACCAGACGAACAGCGGCATCTTGTGCAGGGTCATGCCAGGAGCGCGCATGTTGAGGATGGTAGTGATGAAGTTGATCGCGCCCAGAATCGACGAGGCACCGGCAAGGTGCAGCGACAGGATCGCCATGTCGACAGCAGGGCCAGGGTGGCCGCTGGTCGAAAGCGGCGCATACAGCGTCCAGCCCGTGCCAACGCCGTTCATGCCCGCCGGGCCTTCAACGAACATCGAACCGCACAGCAGCAGGAACGAAGGCACCAGCAGCCAGAACGAGATATTGTTCATGCGCGGGAAGGCCATGTCCGGCGCACCGATCATGATCGGCACGAACCAGTTGCCAAATCCGCCAATCATCGCGGGCATGACGGTGAAGAACACCATGATCAGGCCGTGCGCGGTGATGAACACGTTCCACAGGTGATAGGACTTATCGAGATTGCCCTGTGTGAACCATGTCAGATACTGAATGCCCGGTTCGGCCAGCTCCAGGCGCATGATGCCCGAAATCGCCCCGCCGATGGTGCCGGCGATCACCGCAAAGATCAGGTACAACGTACCGATATCCTTGTGGTTGGTCGAAAACAGCCAGCGCTGGGCAAAGCTCAACTTTTGGTCGTGATGGTCGTCATGTGCATGGTCGGCTGCGCCAGCGAGCACGCTTTGGGTGGCCATTTCGTGGTCCCTTTCGATCAGGCGGCGGGCGCGGCAGCAGGCGCGGCAGCGGCCGGCGCTGCGGCTGTCACGGCCGGGGTTATGGCAGGCGATGCGGCAGGCGCTGTGGCTGCTGCCGGCACGATGCCGTTTTCTTTTTGCTTGGCGGCAATCCATTCGGCGAAGCGCTCTTTCGAAACGACTTCAACGGCGATCGGCATGAACCCATGCTTCGTACCGCAGAGCTGGAAACACTGGCCGTAATAGACACCGGGGCGATCTACCTTGAACCAGGTTTCGTTCACCCGGCCCGGCACCGCATCCATCTGCACCCAGAAACTGGGCATTGCCCAGGCATGGATGACATCGGCAGCCGTGGTCAGCACGCGCACCGTGGCGCCGACGGGCAGCACCACGCGATTGTCGGTATCCAGCAGGTTCGGCGAACCGCGCTTCGCAGCTTCGGCCTCGGTCAGCATCACGGAATCGAAGCTGAAACCGCCCTGGTCGGGATATTCATATTCCCAATACCATTGGTGGCCGGTTGCCTTGATGGTGAGGTCGGCCTTTGGCGGGGTGTATTGGTTGGCGAGCAGCCGGAACGACGGCACCGCGATCCACACCAGGATCAACACCGGCACGACCGTCCAGATCACCTCGACGAGCGTATTGTGGCTGGTTGTCGATGCCTTGGGATTGGCGGCCACGCGGTAGCGAATGACGGTATAAATCAGCAGGATCAGCACGAAAATGGCGACCCCGATCATCAACGGATCGAGCACGCCGGTCACCATCGCATGCGCCTCGCGCCCGATAGGCGTCATCGGCAACTGCAACCCGATAGCATCGGTCGGCTGGCCGATCCCCGCCGTTGCAGCGACGAATTCCGGCCCTGACGGGGGCAAGGCAACAGTCGTCACATCGGGAACAGGTGCCGCTGCCGGCGTTTCGGCAAGCACCCGCATCGGCGCCAGCGCCATCAATGCAGAAAAGAAAAGGCGCGATAATTTGCGCATCATGGCCCCATGATAAAAGCAGGCAGGGCCGCGCCCCGCCGGAAACCCGATCCCTATGGCGCGATGCAGCGTCAGGGGCAAGCGGGTGTTGTGTCGCGGCCTCAAATTGCGCGCATCGGATCGCGCCTCAGGCCTTCAGATCGGCATAGACCGCTGTCTGCTTCGCGATCTGCGCCTTTACGGCGTTGGGCACATCCTCCCCCTGCAACATCGCGGCGTTCCACAGTGCGACATAGTCCAGTCCCTGGTCGATGGTCTGGCTGCGGCCTTCATTCAGGATTTGCTTGATGCCGGTGATAACCAGCGGCGATTTCGCCGCGATCGTTTCGGCCAGCGACTCGGCCGCCGCCAGCGCCGCGGCATGATCGGCCTCGACGCTGTTCACAAAGCCATATTGCTTTGCTTCCGCTGCCGGGAACCGCCGCCCGGTATAGGCAAGCTCGCGGATCAGCCCTTGCGGCAGCAAATGCGGAATGCGCTGCAGCGTGCCGACATCGGCGACAATGGCGATGTTCACCTCCTGGATGGTGAAGAAACTGTCGGCGGTGGCGATCCGCATGTCGCACGCTGTCACGAAGTCGACTCCACCGCCGATGCAACCACCCTGCACCACGACGATTACCGGCACTCGGCAGCGATCGACGACGTTGAACGTCTCCTGCATTTCCTTGACGTGGCGGCGGAATGATTCGCGCGCCCTTCCCGGATCACCCTGCGCCCCGCCCTGTGATGCCGCTGCAAAGCCCAGGTCCAGCCCCGCCGTGAAATGCCGTCCGGTCGATGCGATGATCACGGCGCGAATGGCGGGATCGACATCGATCGCCTCGAAAACCGTGATCAATTCGGTCCAGAACGCCTTGTTCATGGTGTTCAGCGCCTCGGGCCGGTTCATCGTTACCCGCGCGATAGCGCCATCGACCCGATAGTCGATCGTGGTCAGTTCCATGATGCGTTTCCTTCCGCTACAGCCTTTTTCCATGACCAGATTCACCGTCAACGGCAATCCTGTGCATTTCAAGATGCCACCCGAAACCCCGCTGTTGTGGGCGCTGCGCGATGCCTCCAACCTGACCGGTACGAAATTCGGCTGCGGTGCCGGCCTGTGTGGTGCCTGCACGGTGCACATTGACGGCAAGGCGGCGCGGTCGTGCCAGGTGCCGATCGGCAGCATCGAAGGCACCATCGTCACCACCATCGAAGGCCTCTCGAATGATCGTGCCCATGTCGTGCAACAGGCCTGGATCGCCGAACAGGTGCCGCAATGCGGCTATTGCCAATCGGGTATGATCATGGCGGTGGCGGCGTTTCTGAAGGAAAACCCGCGGCCCAGCGATTCAGATATCGACGCAGGCATCACCAACCTGTGCCGCTGCGGCACTTATCCGCGCATCCGCAAGGCGATCCACCGCGCCGCATCGGGTGACGTTGATTCGGGCGTCCCCGGCCCGGACATCACACCATCCGAAGCAGCACGGCTTGCGCCCAGCCTCAAGGGCCACTGACAGGCCGAGCCCGCCTGGGCTCAAAACGGGTTCAATGTATAGCCCTGCATCTGCAATAGCGCATAGGCGTTCATCGCCGAAAGCGCCATCTTCACGCCTGGCAACAGGTCCGCCTTGGCGATATTCTGCGCAACCGCGCTTTGCCCGCAAACATAAAAATCGACATTGTGCGCCAGCAATTGCGCCACCAGGTTGGCGCTTGCATTGGTCGCACCGCCGGTGCGCGCCGCATAGGGCGCGGGTTTCAACAGGTCGAGGACTGCCTTGCTGTGCACTACGACCCCGATATGGATATCGGCGGCTGGCACGCCGGCGGCGACATGCATGTTTATAAACCTTGCCGCTGATTCGAAACTGTCGTTCACCGAGCCCGGCTGCGCCTGCTTCGTGTCATCGAACGACACTTTGAACACCGCTCCCTTGGGAATCGGCATGTCGCTTTCCACATCGGCGATCGGTCCGGCATCCGGGAACACCGGGCCAGGGTGAAATGCCGCATTCTGGGCGAGCGCTGGCATCGCCGGAAACAGCAGCAAGGCAGCAATCATGGCAAGACGCATGGGTTTCCTTTCAGGGCGGCAACAACCATGACCTCGATACAGGCAACGGTCGGCATAACGTCGCAAAACCCCGCCATCCGGGCAAGTCCCGCCAACAACAACTGACGTTGCACTGCAACACCCGGCTCAAAAATAACGCGATCGGCGCTGTTTTCGGCAATCCAACTTGCCGATTGTGACGTGCACGTTACTGAACATCCATAGCGTCGATGGCGACGTCAGCGGCAGCGCGCCGCGTCAGCAACGAGGGAAACATCATGTCGGCTCACCGCAACCGCCGTGCCGTATCGGCCCGTAACTGGCGCCTGGCAGCCTCCGGCATCGCCATGCTCGCCGCCGCCCCGGCGCTGGCTGCCGAAGCTGCTGCTGAAACGATTGCCGACACGTCGGAAATCGTCGTCACCGCCTCCCGCCGCGCCGAGGCTGCGCGCGATGTGCCTGTTGCAGTCTCGGTGCTGGCCGGTGAAAAACTTGCCGTCATCAATTCCAGCGGCCTCGATATCCGCTTCCTGTCGGGCCGCGTGCCCAGCCTGCTGGTCGAATCCTCGTTCGGCCGCACCTATCCGCGCTTTTACATCCGCGGCCTTGGCAATACCGATTTCGATCCCAACGCTGCCCAGCCGGTTTCGGTCGTCTATGACGATGTCGCGCTGGAAAACCCGCAATTGAAGTCTTTCCCGGTATTCGATGTCGCCAATGTCCAGGTGCTGCGCGGTCCACAGGGCACGCTGTTCGGCCGCAACACCCCAGCCGGCGTCGTAAAGCTCGATTCGGTCAAACCAGGCGACAACCCCGATTGGAACGGCCAGGGCAGCGTATCCTGGGGCACCTATAATACCGTCAACGCCGAAGCAGCGATCGGCGGCCCCATCGGCGGCGGCTTCAGCGTCCGCGCCGCGGGACTTTTGCAACGCCGCGATGACTGGGTGACCAACACGTCGACAACCGGCCTCGCCAACAAAAATCTGGAAGGCTATACCGACCTCGCCGGCCGTTTCCAGATCGGCTATAATAGCAGCAACTTCAATGCGCTGCTCAATGTCCACGCGCGTGACCTGCAAGGCACGCCGCGCGTTTTCCGCGCCGGCATCATCCAGCAGGGTACCAATGATTTCATCGCCGGCTTCGATAAATCCAAGGTCGCGCTCGATGGCATCACCCAACAAAATCTCAGCGCCTTCGGCACCAGTCTGCGCCTCGATTATCATTTCGACGGGCTCGGCACGCTTTATTCGGTGACCGCCTATGAATCCTCGGTGGTCAACAGCACCGGCGATATCGATGGCGGCAACGTTTACGCCTTCCCGCCGCTCGGGCTCAACGTCGCACTGTTCGACGTCAACACCGGCGGCCGCACCCGCCCGCGCGAATTCAGCCAGGAAATCCGCTTCGCCACCGATGATTTCAACGGCCTGCGTGCCCAGTTCGGCGCCTATTATTTCAACCAGCAGCTCCGCTATACCGAGCTTTCCTACTTCCTCGGTTCCAGCACCACGAACACCAACATCCTGCACCAGAACAGCAACAAGAACTTCGGCATCTTCGCTTCCGCCGAATACAAGGCCAGCGACGCGCTGACGCTGCGCGGTGGCCTGCGCTATTCAAAGGACAACAAGACCGACAAGGTTTCGGGCACCGCGCCCGCCTTCGCTGTGGCACCGGGCAGCCTGCCGGTTCAGGCCAGCGTGTCGGGCGACAATGTCTCCTGGGATCTCAGCGCCACCTATGTCGTCACGCCGCAGGTCAACGTCTATGCCCGCGTCGCCACCGGCTATCTCGGCCCGGCCATCCAGGATCGCGTGCAGTTCGGCAGCCAGCAGACGACGGCGCGCTCCCAGACCACGCTGTCGGGCGAAGCCGGCATCAAGGCGCAAAGCAGCGACGGCGCGCTGCGCTTCGATCTCACCGGCTATTGGAACCGCACCAAGAATATCCAGCTGACGGCCGTTGGCGGCGGCAGCAATTCGGCGCGGCTGCTCAATGCCAAAAAGGCCATCGGCTATGGTGTCGAAGCCGAATTTGCCGCCCGGCCGACCGAGGCGCTTGCGCTGACCGCCAGCGCCAGCTGGAACTTCACCAAGATTGAAGACCCCGGCCTTGCGGTTGCGCCCTGCGGTTCGGGCGTCTGCAGCGTGCTCGATCCGCTCAATGCAGCCGGCCTTGCCGTCATCGATGGCAACCCGCTGCCCCAGGCGCCGCGCTTCATCGCCAACTGGACCGCCCGCTACGCAGTCCCCATCGGCAGCGGCGAAGCCTTTGTGTTCACCGATTGGGCCTATCGCAGCTCGATCAACTTCTTCCTCTACGAAGCCACCGAATTCAAAGGCAAGCCCAGCCTGGAAGGCGGCCTCAAGCTCGGCTACCGCACCGCCGGCGGCCTCGAAGCCGCGGTCTTCGCGCGCAACATCACCAACCAGATCCGCATCGTTTCCGGCATCGATTTCAACAATCTGACCGGCTTCATCAACGAACCGCGCATCATCGGCGTGGAACTGCGGGGCAAATTCTGACGCTGCCGACCGGGCGCATGGCCGAAGTCTGCTGTGCGCCGCAGGTGGTTGCGCACCCGCGCCGTCACCCCTTTTGCGCCCTTCCACCTACCCCTAAATGAGATTAACGATTCCTTGTTTTTGCAGCTAGTGTCAGGCGAAATGTGCTGCATATGGCACGCGCAAATGGCGTAAACGCGAGCGGGGATGGATCAACAAACGCACCACGAGCAGGCGTTACTGACGTTGACCAACGTCGCGCGCGATCCGTTGCCGGCGTGACTCAACGGCCCTTGAACATTATTATCATCATGCCGAGCCTTGGCGCCGGCGGCACCGAACGCGTCGTGAACTTCCTTGCCAATCGCTGGGTATCCCGCGGCTGGCAGGTGACTGTATTGACGTTGGACCAAGCCAACGATGCATCCTTTTATCACTACGATCCCCGGGTTGGCATCGTGCGCCTGGCAATGCCGCCACGGCGCAGGGCGCTGATGACCGGCGCATGGTCCGCCGGTCAACGCCTGCGGCTTTTCCGGCGGCACATCACACGGATCGAGCCGGACCTTGTCATTTCGTTCCTGTCGCGCACCAATGTTCTCGCCCTGCTCGCCTGCTTCGGCGTTTCAACTCCTGTTGTCGTATCGGAACGCAACAACCCTGCCAAACAACCTATCGGCCCGGTCTGGAGCTTGATGCGCAAGTTGCTCTATCGACGGGCGTTCGGCCTCGTAACCATGACCCATGGCGCGCGCGACCATTTCGCCCGGCATCTTGTCAGGCGAAGCTGGGTCATCCCCAATTTCGCCTTTCCCGCCGAAACAGAGGCCACAACGGCGGAACGATCAGACGAACGGACGATCGCTGCTGTCGGCCGCCTTGTCGATCAAAAGGGCTTCGATCTGCTGATCGCAGCATTCGCAACAATCGCCGATCGCTTCCCGGATTGGAAACTGGTGATCTGGGGCGAAGGCGAGAACCGCAATGCACTGCAGCAGCAGCGGGAACAGCTCGGCATGACCTCGCGCATCATGCTGCCCGGAATCAGCCCGAGCCATGCCGGCTGGATCGAAGGCGCCGATGCCTTCGTCCTGTCGTCGCGCTACGAAGGCTGGGGCATCGCCCTGCTCGAAGCCATGGCAGCCGGCCTGCCGGTGATATCCTATGATTGCCAATGGGGGCCCGGCGAAATGATCGATCATGATGTCGATGGCCTGATGGTCCCGCCAGATAACGTACCGGGCCTCGCCACGGCCATGGCTGCGGTCATGGCAGACCCTGCGCTACGCAACCGCCTCGGCAGCGCTGCCAGGCAATCGGCGCAACGCTTCAGCCCAGAAGCGGCGGGTGCCGCCTGGGACCTTGTCGCCATGGAGGCGGCAGGCCATGCGCCGGACGGCGCATATGCGGCCTAAATGCCGTCGGTAATGAACACCCGATAATCGGCACCAAGGAATCGGTGCTTGACTGCTTCCTGATAGGCAGGGCTGCCATACCAGGCCTTTGCCGCCGCCATATCGGCGAATTCGATGATCACCGCGCCTTCGATCGGCGCGCCTTCCAGCGTTTCACAAGCACCGTAAAAAGCCAGCGGCTTCAACGCATGCCCCGCCGCAGTCGCAGCCGCTGCCGGGCCATAGGCCGCCAATTCCTGAGCGTTGCGCGTGCGTTCACGCGTGAAAACCATATAGGCTGTCATGGTCATCCTTTCTGCCCCCTTCCGCTTCCAGGCGGATCAGGGGGTGGGAAGCCAGCGCCGCCCCCGCTCGAAAGCGGGGGCAGTCCACGCTATTCTGCGGCTTCCGCAGCGCCCCAGCCGATGATCGCCTTGGTTTCAAGGAAATCGGTAAAGGCATGATCGCCCCATTCGCGGCCATTGCCCGACTGCTTGTAACCACCGAAAGGCGCCATCATGTCGCCGGCGGCATAGTTCAGCGTCACCTGCCCGGCGCGCATCTGTCGGGCAACCTTGCGGGCGTGTTCGGCTTCGCCCTGGATATAGGCGGCAAGCCCATAGACCGTGTCATTGGCGATGGCGACGGCCTGCTCCTCACTCTGGTACGGCAGCATGGCGAGCACCGGGCCAAAGATTTCTTCCCGCGCGATGGTCATGTCGTTGTTCACATCGGCAAAGATCGTCGGCTTGACATAATAACCCTTCTCCAGCCCTTCCGGCCGGCCGGTGCCGCCGGAAACCAGCGTCGCGCCTTCGTCGATGCCCTTCTGGATCAGGCCCTGGATCTTGGTCCATTGCGTTTCCGAAACCACAGGGCCGATGGCGGCATTGCCGTCCGGGCTGCCAACCGTCGTCGCCTCGGCAGCGGCCTTGGCATATTCCTTGGCCTTTTCCATCTTGGCAGCGGGCACCAGCATCCGGGTCGGTGCGTTGCACGACTGGCCGCTGTTCATCATCACGGCCTTCACGCCGCCTGTGACAGCGGCATTCAGGTCGGCATCGTCCAGGATCAGGTTCGGCGATTTGCCGCCCAGTTCCTGGTGAACGCGCTTGACGGTCGGCGCGGCATTCTTGGCCACTTCGATGCCGGCGCGGGTCGATCCCGTAAAGCTCACCATATCGACTTCCGGATGCCCTGATAGCGCCGCGCCCACCGTCGGGCCGTCGCCGTTGACAAGATTGAACACACCGGCCGGAACGCCCGCCTCATGCATCACCTCGGCCCACAGGATCGCCGAGAATGGCGCGATTTCGGACGGCTTCAGCACCATGGTGCAGCCAGTCGCAATCGCCGGAACCACCTTGCAGGCGATCTGGTTGATCGGCCAGTTCCACGGCGTGATGAAGGCGCAGACGCCAATCGGTTCATGCGCGATCAGCGTGGTGCCGCGCAGTTCCTCGAACTTGTAATTCTTCAACACCTCGATGCCGGTCATCAAATGGCCGACGCCGATGGCGGCTTGCGCCTGCATGGCGAGCCAGCCCGGTGCGCCCATTTCCTCGGTGATCGCGGCGGCAATCTCGGCAAACCGCGCCTGATATTTGGCCAGGATGTTCTGCATGAGTTCGATACGGTCGGCGCGGCTGGTCTGCGAATAGCTCGGGAATGCCTTGCGCGCGGCGCGCACGGCGCGGTCCGCATCGGCGGCGCTGCCCATCGAAATGACGCCGGCAACTTCTTCGGTCGCCGGGTTAATGACATCGAGCGATTTGGCGACGGCCGGATCAACCCAGGCACCATCGATATAGAATTTGCGATATTCGCGCATGACAGACTCTCCCAAGGTTGGATTTTGCCCCCGCGTTCTAGCACGCCCCCGCGACAGCGCACCCTGTGACTTTACGAGGGATCGCCACTCTCGAACCGACGCAATCGCGCTCTCCCCCACCTGTCATGCCAGCGCACGCTGGCATCCAGTCCGGCAATGGGGAGCGACTGTCGGTGCATTGATGCCCGGCCTGATGCCAGCCTTCACCGGCAAGACATCAAATGGCTTATTGCTTCGCCAGCAACATCATCGCCGCGTCGGACATCGCCTCCACCCCCGTCGCAATCGTCGGCGCCGGGTCGGGCGCCCAATGGCTGTTGTGAAGCGACGGAATCGCCGGGCCGCCGGCCTTCGCCGCATCCCAGGCCGATTGCTTGACGCCGCCCACCCAGAAGATCGTCGTCTGGATCGAAGGGTCGGCCATCCCAAACAAGCTGAAATCCTCGCTCGCCATCGACGGATCAAGGTCGACAACCCGCGCCGGCCCCAGCTTGTCCTTGAACAATGTCGTCAGCCGCGCCGCCAGCGCCGGCGTGTTGCGCGTCGGGTCCGCAACCGATGTCGAAGACACTACAGGCATCAATGCCTCCGGAATCCCCGCCGCAATCGCCTCACCGCGCGCCACCCGGGCGATGCCCTCCAAAAGCTGCTTCTGCTGCGCCGGGTCATAGGACCGGACCGTCAACTGCAACGCCACCTCGTCGGGGATGATATTATGCTTGGTGCCGCCATGGATCGAACCCACCGTGATGACGGCCGGGTGAAACGGGTCATTCTCGCGGCTGACCAACATCTGCAGGCCCATGATGATGCGCGCCGCCAATGCAATCGGGTCCTTTGTCGTCGCCGGATAGGCGCCATGGCCGCCGACACCGCGCACCTTCAGATCAACCGAGGTCGCGACAGATAGTGCGGCATTGGCCGGCACCGAGACCATGCCCGCCGGGATACGGCTGTCATCATGCAACGCCAACGTATAATCCGGCTTTGGAAAGCGGGTGAACAGCCCGTCGGCGAGCATCGCCCGCGCGCCGACGCCAATCTCTTCCGCCGGCTGGCCGATCATCACCAACGTGCCCTGCCAGTCGGCCTTGTGCGCCGCCATCGCCCGCGCCACGCCGACCCAGACACTCATGTGAATATCATGGCCGCAGGCGTGCATCACCGGCGTCGCGCTGCCGTCCGGCGCCTTGCCCATGGCGGTGCTGGCATAGGGTAGTCCGGTCGTCTCGGCCACCGGCAGCGCGTCCATGTCGGTCCGAATCAATACCGTCGGCCCGCTGCCGTTAACCATCACGGCGACGATGCCGGTGCCACCCACTTTTTCAGTGACGGTGAAGCCGGCGGCGCGCGCCTCCGCCGCCAATATCCCGGCGGATCGGGTTTCCTGGAGCGACAATTCGGGGTGGCTGTGCAGATCCTTGTAAAGCGTGATGAGATCGACCGGCGCTGCGTGCGCGGCACTGGCGAGGAAAATGGCCATCAGGCCGGCGAAGGGGGCGCGTGACATGTTCATGACGCGCACATTCGCGCGGCTTTCGCACCGCCGCAAGCTGTCAGCCCTTAATTCGGCTTGCCTGCCTGCCCTGCTGCTTGTGGCAATGCTCCCTGACACCCCCGTAACGGCCCAATCTCGGCCGCCGGCCCAACTGCTGCTGCCGCCCCCCGGCCAGAACCCGCAGTCAATCAATTTCAGCCAGGACCCGCTGCTGGCCTTCCTCAACCCGACCAAAGACGCCGAGAGCTTCCGCGCAGCCATCGCCGCCGCCGTCAATCGCCACCCGTCCTTCGGCGAGGCCGAGGCCGGCACCAGCGAAGCCCTCGCCAACCGGCGGGAAGCACGCTCGGCCCTGTTCCCCACGCTCGGCGTCTCGCTTGTCGGCAGCCGCTCGCTGGCCCGCGAATTTCAGGGGGCGAGCGCGCCCGTCGAGGCGCTTGCGCCGCGCGGCAGAACCGATGCCATCGCCAGCGCCGATCAAATGTTGTTCGATTTCGGCGCAACAGGCGCCCGCATCGCCGGCGCGTCGACCCGGCTCCGCGCCGCCCGCGCCGATGCAGCGCGCAGCAACACCGGCATGGCACTCGCCGCCATCCAGGCCTGGCTTCAGTTGATCGCCAGCCAGGCCCAGCTCGACCTGTCGCAGGCACTTGTCGAACGCCACCGCAGCATCCTTGCCGATACGAGCGCGCGCGTCGCCGCCGGGCTGGCCAGCGGTGCCGATATCGCCCGGGCCGAAGCCGGGCTCGCCGATGCCATGGCTGCGGCCGCCGGACAGGCCCGTAGCCTCGCCGCCATCCGCGCCCGCGCCCATGAATTGTTCGGCGCGGATGCCCCGGACCGGCCACAGCGCCCGCCACCGCCGCCGCATTCGGCTGCTGCCAGCGCCGATGCCGCCGCCGGGCTCAGCCACAGCACACCGGCGGTAACGGCCGCCCGGGCGCTTGCCGAATCCGCCCGCGCGCTCGCCAGTGCCGCCCGTACCGACACCCGCCCCCGGCTGTCGGCGGGCATCAGCGCCAGCCGCTACAATGTCTTTGATGGCAGCGGCAGCTTTGATGTGCGCGGCCAGGTCGTTCTGCGCCAATCCCTGTCCGTCGGCGGCGCCGAAGCCGCCCGGATCAGCGCCGCAAACGCCCGCGCAGCCGGCGTCGGTTTCACCGCCGACCGTGTCACCCTTGAGGCCGAACGCGATGCAGAGGCTGCCTTTGCCGATGCCCGCATACTCGATGAATCGCTGGGCGTGCGCGAAACCGCCTATCGCGCCAACCGCCGCGCCCGTGATGCCATGGCCGAACAATTCCGCCTGTCGCGCGGCTCGCTGATCGATCTTCTACGCGCCGAACAGCAGTTTTCAGGTGCCGCCGCCGCACTCATCCAGGGCAGCATCGATCGCGATATCGCCCGCTACACGCTGCTCGGCAGCACCGGCGAACTGCTGCCGCTGCTCGCCATTCCGTCCGACCTTGATCCGAAAGGCTGATCCATGGCTTCGCTCCCCATGCCGCTGTCGCTTGTCGAATCAACCGACGCCGCTATGCCCCGCACGCCCCCGCGGCAGGAAACCATACCGGCGCTGCCGCCCCGCCCCGGCGACTGGCTGCGCGCACCGCTCTGGGCCAATCGCGGCCTGTTCGGGCAGGTCGCCATTGCCGCGACGCTGATCAACAGCTTCGCGCTGGCGACCTCGCTGTTCTCGATGACGGTCTACAACAAGATCGTCCCCAGCAACGCCACCGATTCAATGACGGCATTGCTCATCGGCATCGCCATCGTGCTCGCCATGGATTTCCTGCTGCGCTCGCTGCGCGGCTATTTTGTCGATATCGCCGGGCAGAACATCGATACCGAACTCGGCGCCCACATCTTCGATCGCCTGCTCGGCATGAAGCTTGTGGACCGCACCGGCTCCAACGGCGTCTTTGCCGGCGTACTGCGCGAATTCGAATCGCTCCGCGAATTCTTCGCCTCGGCCACCATCACCGCCATCGTCGACGTGCCATTCATCCTGCTTTACCTCGCCGTCATCTGGTGGGTTGCCCCGGCGCTGGCGCTGGTGCCGCTGTTCGCCGTCCCCATCGTCACCGCCATCGCCTGGGTCTCGCAACCGCTGCTCGCCCGGCTTTCGGATGCCGGCATGGCGCAGGGCCTCAACAAACAAGGCGTGATCGTTGAAACCATCGCTGGCCTTGAAACCATAAAGACCAGCCGCGCCGGGCCGCTGCTCGCTGCCCGCTGGGCCACTGCCGTCGCCGGGCACGCCGGGCTGGCGCTGCGCCAAAGGCTAGTCGCCGCCATCGCCGTCAACGCCGCCGCCACCGCGCAAAATGTCACCTATGTCGTCACCGTCGCCGTCGGCGTGTCGCTGATCGCCGATCGCCAGCTCACCATGGGCGCGCTTATCGCGGCATCGATGCTGTCGGGCCGCTGCGTCGCGCCGCTGGGCCAGATCGCCAGCCTGCTCACCCGCCTGACGCATACGCTCGCCGCCTATCGCGGCCTTGATCGCATCATGGCCGCACCCGGTGAAAGCACCGGCGCCGCCACCCTGCGCCGCCCGCGCCTGGCCGGTGCCATCGCCTTCCACAATGTCAGCTTCCGCTACCCCGGCACCAGCGCCCGCGCCCTCGATGACGTCAGCTTCACCATCCATCCCGGGGAACGTGTCGCCATCATCGGCCGCGTTGGTTCGGGCAAATCGACCATCGCCCGCCTTGTCCTGGGCCTTTACGAGCCGGAATCGGGTGCCATCATCATCGATGATACCGATGTTCGCCAACTGCACCCGGATGACCTGCGCGCCAACGTCGGCGCCGTTCTGCAGGACATCGTGCTGCTGTCGGGCAGCATCCGCGACAACATCGCGCTGGGCGATCCCACCATCGACGATGCCGCCATCCTCGCCGCCGCCCGTACCGCCGGCGCCCATGATTTCATCGGGCAAACGGCGGGCGGCTATGATCGCCGCCTCGCCGATCGCGGCGAAGGGCTTTCCGGTGGCCAGCGCCAGTCCATCGCCATGGCCCGCGCGTTGACCGGCGAAAAGCCGATCCTGCTGTTCGACGAACCGACCAGCGCCATGGATACGCAATCCGAAAACGCCCTGATCGCCCGGCTCGACGCCGCGCTGGAGGGCCGCACCATGGTGCTCATCACCCACCGCCAGTCGATGCTCCGCCTCGCAACACGGGTCATCATCATCGATGCCGGCCGCATCGTCGCGCAGGGCCCGCGCGATGATGTGCTGAAATCGCTCGCCGTCGCTTGAAGGACATCGTCATGCCCCCAGTCTTCATGCCCCCGGTCCCGGCGCTCGCCGCCGCCACGCCCACTGCCGTCGAAGCGCTCGTCCAGCGCATCGAACCGGCCCGCGCCGCGCGCGCCATGCTCTGGTCGATCGCCGGCTTTTCGGTGCTGATGGTCGGCTGGGCCGGCCTTGCCCAGATCGATGAAACCGCCGTCGCCACCGGCCGCGTCGTGCCGCAACAACAATTACAGATCGTCAGCAACCTGGAAGGCGGCACCGTCCAGGCGATCCTCGTCCACCCCGGCCAGCGCGTCGCCGCCGGCGCGGTTCTGCTGCGCCTCGATCCCGCCACCGCCGCCGCCGAATTCGGCCGCAGCAGCGCCGCCGCCAACGCGCTCGCCGCCCGTATCGCCCGGCTTGAGGCCGAAACCAGCGGCAAATTCCCACACTACCCCGCCGGGCTGGAGGCTGCCGCCCCCGCCGTCGCCGCCGCCGAAACCGCACTTTTCGACGCCCGCCAGGCCGAACTCACGGCCGCCACCGGCGGCGATGGCGCCCGTATAGATGGCGCCCGCCGCGTGCTCGGCCAGGCCCGGGCCGATCGCGATTCCCGCGCCGAAGCGACCGCGCAGGCCTTGCGCGAAGCGGCAATGCTCGAACCGCTCGTCGACAAGGGCATCGAGCCCGCGATCAACCTCGACCGCGCCCGTTCCGCCGTCGTCCAGGCCCGCGCCGCCGAAGCCGCCGCCGCCGAAGCTGTGCGCCGCGCCGAAGCCGGCATAGCCGAAGCCAGCGCCAGCCGCGCCGGGGCACAAGGCCGTTTCCGCGCGCAAGCGGCCGATGCGCTTGCCGCGGCGCGTGCCGAATATGCCGGTCAGGCCGCCGCCTTGCCGGCGCTGAAAACCCGCATGGCGCGCACCGAAATCACCAGCCCCATCGCCGGCATCGTCCAACGCGTGCTTGTCGCCACTGTGGGCGGTTCGGTTGCGCCCGGCGCGCCGCTCGCCGAAATCGTACCCGCCGGCGATACACTGGTGGTCGAGGCCGATGTTCGCCCCGCCGATATCGCCTTTGTCCATCCCGGCCAACCGGCGACGATCAAACTCACTGCCTATGATTCGTCGGTCTATGGCGCACTACAGGGCCGCGTTGAACGCATTTCCCCCGATGCCATCGTCAACGAACGCACCGGCGAAAGCCATTTCCAGCTCCGCATCATCACCACCGCCAACCGGCTGAAGGCCCCCGACGGCATGATGCTGCCGATCGGCGCGGGCATGGTGGCAGAGGTCAACCTCATCGGCCACAAACGCTCCGTCCTGTCCTACCTGCTCAGCCCAGTCACAAAACTCAGCGAAAACGCCTTTCGGGAGCATTGATGCGCACACTCAACCGGCGCTGATCTCCACGATCACCAGATTGGATTGCCAGGCCGGCCAGGGCAGTTCCAGCCGCCAGCGTCCGACACCCAGCGGCCGCAGCACGCCGACCTGATTGCGGTCGCCATCATCGCCGTAGTGCATCATGCCCGCCTCGCCGCGCAGCGCCAGCGAACCAAGGAACACCAGCCGGTCGTCATCCCCATATAATGTGCCGGCAATCCGCTGCGCCCCATCCGTTTGTTCAAACCATAGTGCGCCGGCCTTTTGGGCAATCACGCAGCGTTGCACCGGGGCGACAGAAAAGGCAGCAGCCGCAGGCGCTGCCCCATCCTGCACGCCGATCTGCAACGTGCGGCATCGATATTGCCCAGGCCCCGGCAGCGCGCCGGGCTTGACCGCATCGGCAACCACCAGATCGCCATACGCCGCCAGCGCCTTGCCATCGCCAGCATCCCGGGCCTGGCCCAGTGCCTTCGACCAGGCGGCGAACAACCCTGCCAGCCGGCCGCGGTCATCCTCGCGAATCACCGTCTGCCACGCAGGCGGCGGGCGAAACCCGGCCGCGCTTCTGCCATTGCTGGCGCATCCGCCCAGCAACACCGGCACCAACACCACCCCGCACAAGGCAAGTTTCATCCGCATCCGCGCCTTATGGCAGCGCCGCAACTGCTGGCGAAGCGGTTTCAATTGCCCAGCATGGTCCGCACGAACGACGCCAGCCCCAGTTGCCGCTTCCGCCGCAACCGCTCAGCATGCAGAATATCGCGGATCTCGCCAAGGCATGTAACGGCATCATCGTTGATCAGGATGTAATCATATTCGCCCCAATGGCTTATCTCGTCGCGCGCGCGCGCCATACGTTCGGCGATGACATTGACCGGATCGGTCGCCCGCCCGGTCAGCCGGCGCTCCAATTCGGCAAGATCGGGCGGCAGAATGAACACGCGCACCAGGTCGCTCGCCGCATCGGTCTGCTGCAATTGCTGTGTGCCCTGCCAATCGATATCGAACAGCACGTCCTTTCCGGCGTGCAGCGCCGCCTCCACCGGGCCGCGCGGTGTGCCATAGCGATTGCCGAACACCGTCGCCCATTCGAGCAGTTGATCCGTGTCGACCATCTCGGCAAACCGTTCTGGCGACACAAAAAAATAATCGACGCCGTCGACTTCGCCGGGCCGCGGCGGGCGCGTCGTTGCCGAAATCGAAAGCATGATGCCGGCATCCTCGGCCAGCAGCCTTCGCGACAGCGTCGTCTTGCCGGCACCCGATGGCGAGGACAGCACGAACATCAGGCCACGGCGCGGCGGCGCATTGGCAACGGAACGGAGAAAGGCGGTCATTGACGGTCGTTAGCGGGTTCGAACCGCCACGTCACGCCCTGCAATGAACGCCCCCACTGTGCACCCCCGGTCGCTCGGCTGCGTCCACACGGCGGCGACCGCGCCGCGCAGCAAGGTCACTTCCCAGGCACACCGATCATCGCTTCCGGGCGCACCACCGCCCGGAAGCGCGCTTCGTCGATCAAGCCAAGCGCCAGCCCGGCCTCCAACAGCGAAATGCCATCATGATGGGCTTTTTTGGCAATCGCTGCGGCATTGTCGTACCCGATCTCCGGCGCCAGCGCCGTCACCAGCATCAACGACCGCTCGACCATTTCCGCCAGCCGTTCGCGGTTGGGCGTCATCCCTTCGACACAGCGCAGCCGGAACGAATCGACCGCATCGGCCAATATCTCGATGGCGCCCAGCACATTATGCGCAATCAATGGCTTGAAAACATTCAGCTGCAAATGCCCCTGCAAGCCCCCGATCGTCACCGCCGCGCAATTGCCCATTACCTGCGCGCACACCATGGTCAGCGCCTCGCACTGGGTCGGGTTGACCTTGCCTGGCATGATCGAACTGCCAGGCTCATTTTCGGGCAACGACAACTCGCCCAGCCCTGATCGCGGTCCCGATCCCAGCAGCCGCAAATCATTGGCGATCTTGGTCAGCCCGACCGCGATGGTGTTGAGCACGCCCGCCACCTCCACCATGGCATCGTGCGTCGCGAGCGCCTCGAACTTGTTGGGCGCGCTCACCCAAGGCACGCCGCCCGTCACCTCGGCCAGCGCCGCGACAAAGGCCTCGCCAAATCCCGGCGGCGCATTCAACCCCGTGCCCACCGCCGTGCCGCCCTGCGCCAGCCGCGACAGGCGCGGCCACAGCGCGACGATACGATCGGCGCCATCCTCACAGGTCTGCGCCCAGGCCGAGGCCTCCTGCCCCAGCGTCATCGGCGTCGCATCCTGCAAATGTGTGCGGCCGATCTTGATGATATCCGCCCATTCGGTCTCGTGCCGGCGAAGCACCGCGGCCAGCCCGCGCAACGCCGCCAGCAAGCGGCCGCGCAGCTGCAAAGCTACCGCGACATGCATGGCGGTCGGAAAGGTGTCGTTGGAACTTTGCGACATGTTGACATGATCATTGGGGTGCACGGGGGCCTTGCCACCCCGGATGCCGGTCAACGTTTCGTTCGCCCGCCCGGCAATCACTTCATTGGCGTTCATATTGGTCTGAGTGCCGCTGCCAGTCTGCCACACGACCAGCGGAAATTGATCATCCATCCGGCCCTCTGCGACTTCCACGGCTGCCGCCTCGATGGCGTCGGCAAGCGCCGCGTCCAGCCCATGCGCGCGATTGACCCGCGCCGCTGCCTGCTTGATGCGCCCCAGCGCATGGATCAGCGACAACGGCATCCGGTCGTGACCAATCGGGAAATTGCCGATGGAACGCTGGGTCTGCGCGCCCCAATAGGCGTCCGCAGGCACTTCGATTGGCCCAAAACTGTCCGATTCGATGCGATTCGCCACAGCGCCGCTCCCAAAAGCCACGCGCCGCTCTAACTTACCCCGACATCATGCAAAAGGGCGCACCATCGCTGGCGCGCCCCAAATGCCTTCAAATCGTGCCGGATCAGGCGGCTGCGGCAACCTGACGACGGCGTGCGGCAAAGCCGATCAGACCAAAGCCGGCGAGCAGCATCGACCAGGTGGAGGCTTCCGGAACGCTGGTCGTTGCCAGCGAAACGCCATCGATAAAGGTGGTCACATCGCCAACGCCTGTCCCCTTGAACGAGAGTGTATAGCTGCGGCCGTTGATCAGATCGAAACTGGACGAGGTGCGCGATACCCAGCCGCCGATGGCGCTGGTGAAGCTGCCGATCATGGTCGACGTCATGCCATCGGAAATCGTGACGACATAACTTTGGCTGCCACCAAGGTTGGTGCGATTGGTATCGATCCAGGTCAACACGCCCGTCTGGCGGCCGGTTGCGACGAAGGTTTGCGAAACCGTGCTTTTTGCCTGGACGAAGCCGTAGTAGATGCCTTCAGGCGAGTTTGTCTTGCCCCAAGCTGTGACGCCCTCACGGATGACGCCGCCACCAACCCACGCCCCTGGCGCGCAGGCCGCATTGCCGGCGGCGATCCGTCCATCGTAGCAATAATTGGTAACCGGTAGCGCGGCGCCCTTCGTTTCGAAACTGCCATCGAGAAGTGTCGTCGCATTTGCAGCGAAGGATGCGCTGCCGAGAAGGGTGACAAGTGCAATTTTGGTAAACAAGACAAATTCTCCACAGGCAAACACCGGCCTTGCATCATTTGATGCAGGAACCATGCCATTTTGTTATCCCATTGTAATTGCACGATCAGGGCGCAATGGGCTTTTACCGAGTGTAAAGAATTTCGACAGTTTCGCCGCCAAGAACGCTATTTCTTGCGGAAACGATCCAGCGTCACGACATTGCTGCCCGGCTCGATCGGCGCTGGCGGGTCGGGCTCCGGCTCCGGCTCCGGCTCGACCATAAATTCACCCTCCTTGGGGGTGAATTGCAGCGCAAAATTCACGGCGGGATCCACAAAACCCGTCACCGCAGCAAACGGAATCCGCAATTTCGCCGGCACCTGGTTGAAACTCAGCCCGATCTGAAAGCCTTCATCGTCGATCGCCAGGTCCCAATACCGATGCTGGATGACGATGGTCATTTCTTCGGGGTAGCGTTCCAGCAAGTGCTTCGGGATATCGACACCGGGTGCCCTGGTCCGAAACGCGATATAGAAATGATGCGCCCCCGGCAGGCCACCGTCGGCATCGATGCGATCGAGCACGCGGCGCACCACGGAACGCAGGGCGTCCTGGACGATCTCGTCATACGGGATCAGGCTGTCGGCGGTCGTTTCGGTCACGTTCGCCCTACTCGGCTGCCTTGTCGGCTGGAAATCCTCAACTGGCGCGTCCGTGCGCCGGGGTCAAGACGGGTTATGCTATGCACCATCCGGGCGGCCAATCCAACCGGGACAATGGTCGCGGCGGGGGTCGCGGCCGGGAAAAGTGGGGAGCTTCTGTTGCTCGGTGCCCCCCAAACCGCCGGTTTCCACTTCTGTTGCCCGGTGTGGTCCCTACCGCGCTTTCGGCCAGTGTAACTAAGTCCGTGAGGACTTTAGGTTACGCTGCGATTGCGAATGCCTCGTTGTCGTTGGCATTTATGGGTTTTTGAAAGGTTTAACGGCGCATTCAGGCCGGGCAAAAGCTCTCGTCTTTTAACACACGTCGATCCTGGTTCGGCCCCGCACAACCCGCGACAACCGGGGGTCTGATGGTGGAGCCGCCGGGTACTGCCCCCGGGTCCGCTGCGTCTATTTCACGACGCCGTTTATTGCCATAGAGGGGCCGAAGCCCAACACCGCCTATATAGGCGCTTCGGCTTCAACCTGCAACGCGCGCGGCGACAATCTCGCGATACCGATCAAGAACCGCACCGTTGATGCTGTCCCAATCATATGCTTGGGCGCGCTTCAGCCCTTGCTCGCCCGCCGCGCGGCGCGCCGCCAGGTCGGTCAGATACTCGGTCAGCGCATCGGCAAAGGCCGACGTGTCGCCCGCCGGCACCAGCCTGCCGTTGACACCATCGTCGATCAGGCAATTGCTGCCGGTGGCAATAGCCGCCACCACAGGAATGCCGCTCGCCATGGCCTCCAGATTGATGTTGCCAAAGGTTTCGGTCGTCGACGGGTTGAGCAGCATGTCGATGCTGGCATAGGCACGCGGCAGCGTCTCGCCATCCAGAAAGCCCGTGAACGCCGCGCCCGGCACCTGCGATTCGAACCGCGCCCGCGCCGGACCATCCCCGACGATCAGCAATTTGTGCGGCACGCCGCGCGCCTTCAACTCGGCCGCCGCCGCCGCCACGACATCCAGCCCCTTTTCCAGCACCAGACGCCCGACAAAGCCGATCACCACATCATCATCGGCAATGCCCAGGCCCCGCCGCCAGCCAAGATCGCGTTTGCCGGGGTTGAAGCGCAGCTTGTCGACGCCCCGGCTCCACACCGCCGAATGGCCGATCAGCCCCTGTTCGCGCAGTACGTCGCCAAAGCCGTCGGAAGTGACGAACACCTCGTCAAGGCCCGCATAGAAACGCCGCAAAATGCCCTCTGCCGCACGCCGGAACCAGCCAAGGCCATAATAAGCGAAATAGGTTTCGAACCGCGTGTGCACCGATGCCACCACCGGCACGCCAAGCGTCGCCGCCAGTTTCTTGGCGCTATGGTTCAACCGGTCCGGCGCCGAAAGATGGATGATATCGGGCGCGAAATCACGAATGTCGCGCTTTAGCGCCGCGTTGAGCGCAAAGGAAAAACGATAATCCGCCCGCCCCGGAATCCGGAATGACGGCGCCGAAACCAAGGTGCCCGACGGCGGAAAGGCTGGCGTGTCGCTGGTCGGAGAGTAAACTCGGACGATATTGCCGCGGCCTTCCAGAAACGCCACCAGCCGGTTGAGCGCCTGGTTGGCGCCATCCCGCAAATAATTGTAATTGCCGGAAAACAGCGCAATGCGCAGCGGCCGCCGGGTTTCCGGGGCGACGGGCGCATCGTCGATGGGAAGCCGATAGGCTGTCGCCACAATCTGATCCTCGAACATGATGGTTCGGCTGTTAGACCAGCATTGTGACCGGCTTGGGGCGGGCGCGCGGCGGCGGCGCGGCAGCGGCGCGGCCGGTCTCAACCGGCCCCGGCGATCAAAGCCCCGCCAGGAACCCCGCCAAGGCCATATTGGTCGGCTCGGGCGCTTCCTGCTGCACCCAATGGCCGATGCCGGGCAGAATGGCACTCCCGCGAAAATCGCTGCACGCGGCACCGGGGGCGGCATACAGATCCATGCCCGGCATGAACCGCCGCACCGGGTCACGCTCGCCGCCGATGAAGAAACTGGGCTGCGAAACAGGCTGCCCGCGCAAATCGCCGATCGCGTCGAAATCCATCTGTTGCGCGCGATAGCGGTTGAACATCCCGTGCATGCCGCCGCAGCTGAACGCGTCGATATATACCTGCATATCAGCCTCGCTCATCCACGCCGGGAACTGCGCCGGGTCGATCAAGCCCTCAAGGAACGGCGCATCCGCAGCCTTGTCCTTCAGCATCAGATCGGCTGGCGCGTCCCCCGAGATCGAAAAATAGGTCTTGCGCAACGCCGTGCGCAGATCGGCGCCAAACTCCGCCTCCACCACGCCTTCGGCCTGGAAGTACAGCTGATAAAAGAACCGGCCCGCATACATGTGCCGCGCCGCCTCGATGAACGATACCTGCCCGATGGGCATGTGCGGCACGCTCAACCCGGCCACTGCCGCCACCTTGTCCGGATACATCAACGCCGAATTCCACACGATCGGCGCGCCCCAGTCATGGCCGAACAGGATCGCGTTCCCGTTCCCAAGCGCATCGATCACCGCCGCCACATCCGAGGCCAGGTTGCGCATCGTATAGGCGACGATCGCACGCGGCTTCGAACTACCGCCATAACCGCGCACGTCCATCGCCGCGACCTTGTAACCCCGCGCGGCAAAATACGCCTGCTGGTGCCGCCAGCTATACGAAAGCTCCGGCCAGCCATGCACACACAGAATCAGCGGTCCCTCGCCTGCCACAACGACATTCAGCGACACATCGCCATTGGTAACGATGACGTTGGGCATGCATATCTCCCCAGGCCAGTTGGTCAGGTGATGAAGCGCCGCGATGGCGTCAGGTCTCCGATACGCCAGAGCTACCGCAGCGTCACTGCCACAAACGAAAATGGCCCCGCCGATTTGCACCGGCGGGGCTAATTCCTTCGTTCAGGCGACGCGCCTCAGCCTTCGGCCGGAGCCTCGGCAGCAGCAGCAGCCGCGGCGGCAAGTGCAATCTGCGCTGCCTCGGCCTTTTCTTCCTTCGCCACCTTGGCGGCCTGCGATGCCCGTAGCGCAGCATCACGGCTGTTCGCCGCCACGCGCAACCGGGTCATGCCGGCACCAGTGCCCGCCGGGATCAACCGGCCGACGATGACGTTTTCCTTCAAGCCCTGCAGCGTGTCGATCTTGCCCTGCACGGCGGCTTCGGTCAGCACCCGCGTCGTTTCCTGGAACGATGCGGCCGAGATGAAGCTCTTGGTCTGCAACGACGCCTTGGTGATGCCCAACAGGACCGGCTTGCCCTCGGCGGGGTCGCCCTTCTTGTCGAGCTTGGCGTTCTCGCCGTCCATCTCCTCGCGATCGACCTGTTCGCCAACCAGCAGCGTCGTGTCGCCCGACTTGGTGATTTCCACCTTCTGCAGCATCTGGCGCACGATGACTTCGATGTGCTTGTCGTTGATCCGGACACCCTGGAGGCGATAAACCTCCTGGATTTCGGTGCACAGATATTCGGCAAGCGGCTCGACGCCCAGCACTTCCAGAATGTCGTGCGGGTTGGGGTTGCCGTCGATCAGATAATCGCCGCGGCGCACATAATCGCCTTCCTGCACCGACACGTGCCGGCCCTTGGGGACCAGATAATCGGCCGGATCGCCGCCTTCTTCCGGGCGGATGCTGATGCGGCGCTTGGTCTTGTAGTCCTTGCCGAACTCGACCCGACCGTTGATACGCGCGATGATTGCATTGTCCTTTGGAATGCGCGCTTCGAACAGCTCGGCCACCCGCGGCAGACCGCCGGTGATGTCGCGCGTCTTGGCGGCTTCACGCGGAATACGCGCGATCACGTCACCAGCGAACACATCCTGCCCGTCATTGACCGACAAAATGGCATCCACGGCGAGCAGGTAACGCGCCGCTTCGCCCGATTCATCGTCAAGCAGGGTGATGCGCGGACGCAGATCATCCTTCTTGTTGATGGCGCGCCAATCCTGCACGACCTTGTTGGCGATACCGGTCTGTTCGTCGACGTTCTCCGACATGGAGACGCCTTCGATCAGATCCTGATACTTCACCTTGCCCGATTTCTCGGTGATCACCGGCAGGGTGTACGGATCCCATTCGGCCAGCCGATCGCCCTTGGAAACGGTCGCGCCTTCCAGGTGCATGATCGTCGCACCATAGGGGATGCGGTGGATCGAGCGTTCGCGCAGATCGCTATCGCGCAGCACGAGTTCGCCGTTGCGCGCCATCGAGATGTTGCGGCCCTTGCTGTCGGTGATGGTCGACAGGGCGCGAAACTCGATCGTGCCGTCCACCGGCGAATCGAGCGATGACTGCTCGCTCACCTGTGCGGCGCCGCCGATGTGGAAGGTACGCATGGTCAGCTGCGTGCCCGGTTCACCGATCGACTGTGCGGCGATGACGCCAACGGCCTCGCCGGCGTTCACCGGCGTACCACGGGCCAGATCGCGGCCATAGCAGGTGCCGCAAACGCCGCCCTTGGTTTCGCACAGCAGCGGCGAACGGATCTTCACTTCCGGAACCGCTGCGTTTTCGATCCGTGCCACATCGACTTCGCTGAGAAGGAAGCCGGCCGGAGCCAGCACTTCACCCGTCTTGGCGTCGACGATGTCGTTCAGCACGGTACGGCCAAGGATACGCTCCGACAGCGACACGATGGTGTTGCCGCCTTCGACGATGGCCTTCATCAACAGCCCGCGTTCGGTGCCGCAATCGGCTTCGATGACAACGCAATCCTGGCTGACATCGACAAGACGACGCGTCAGATAGCCCGAGTTGGCCGTCTTCAGCGCGGTATCGGCGAGACCCTTGCGGGCGCCATGGGTCGAGTTGAAATATTCAAGGACGGTCAGGCCTTCCTTGAAGTTCGAGATGATCGGCGTTTCGATGATCTCGCCCGACGGCTTGGCCATCAG
>JBBQPR010000007.1:0-51466 GCA_038217075.1 Sphingomonadales bacterium | reverse complement strand
CAGCTTCAACGTAAAGGGCGGCCGCTGCGAAGCCTGCACCGGCGATGGCCTCATCAAGATCGAAATGCACTTCCTGCCGGATGTCTATGTCACCTGCGATGTCTGCCACGGCGCCCGCTACAACCGCGAAACGCTGGAGGTAAAGTTCAAAGGCCGATCAATCGCCGATGTGCTGGACATGACAGTCGAGGACGGCGTCGAATTCTTCAAGGCCGTCCCCCCCATCCGAGACAAGCTGGCCATGCTCCACGAAGTCGGCCTGGGCTATGTCAAGATCGGCCAGCAAGCCACCACGCTCAGCGGCGGTGAGGCACAACGCGTCAAACTCGCCAAGGAACTCGCCCGCCGCGCCACCGGCCAAACCCTGTATATCCTCGATGAACCCACCACAGGGCTACACTTCGAAGACGTCCGCAAACTGCTGGAAGTCCTCCACGCCCTCGTCGACCAGGGCAACACGGTCGTCGTCATCGAACATAATCTCGACGTCATCAAAACCGCCGACTGGGTCCTCGATCTGGGCCCGGACGGTGGCGACAAGGGCGGGCAGATCGTGGCGCAGGGCACACCTGAGGTCATCGCGGCGACCACGGGTAGCCACACTGGCCATTATTTGAAGGCGCTACTCAACCCTGCCATGCCTTCTGCTCTCCCGAAACGGGAGGAGCCGGACGTGGACGCCTCGCTTGTCATCAAGCCGAAAGCCAAGCGCAAGGTTGGGGCGCGATAGGAGGCCCCCGGTAGTCGAAGACTCAGACCCGACCACCATTCGCAAACCACCAAGCGACGTGGCACCGCGGCCTTGACGGATCATCGCGCACACCGCGCGTATCGGACTGCCCCTTGGCGCACCTTGATGCCAAGGATGGCATTTTCCCGTTACCCACACGTTCATTCATGGGGAACTATTGATCCAGATCAGCGACAGGCCAGCGCCGGCCCGCCATGATGCCCTGCAACTTGATGAAACGGAGCCACGAATGAGCCACATCCCCCAGGCGCTGCACGACGCATTTCCCCAAGCTTCCGGCGCTCTGCAGGCGTTGAAGATCGGCAACGCGCATTTTCAGGCGCTCGCCGAACAGTTTGACGCGCTCGATACCGAAGCGGCGCACATCGATGCCGGCGAAGAACCCGCCAGCGATGCGCGCATGGAGGATATCAAGAAGCACCGGTTGGCAATTCTCGATGAGATCGCCACATTGGTTGCCAATGCAGAAGCGACAGGGAATTAGAACATGGCGGATCACAAGGCACTGGCGGCAACGATGCGCACCCGGCTGGCCGAATTGACCGGGGAGATCGACACGGTGGAGGCGCAGCGTCGATCACCGCTGGATGCCGATTTCGCCGAGCAGGCTCGGCAATTGGCGGGCCAGGACGCGCTGGGCGGGATCGAGGAGGCCAAGATGATCGAGGCCGACCGCATCCGCGCCGCGCTGAACCGCATTGCCGATGGCAGCTATGGCCTGTGCAGCAAATGCGGGGACGCCATCAATCCTGCCCGACTGGAGGCATTGCCGACCGCGACGACCTGCATCAAGTGCGCGGCCTAGTCTCGATTTCAGTTCGATTGATCTGTCATCTCGGATCAAACCCGGGATAACGGTCATGATTTGATGGTTGTGCACCAAGCGCAAGGATCGATTGCAGGCAGGTGAAGCCGGTACAACTCGCCCCCACCCGCAACCGACTCCGGCGCTTATTCCGCGGCCACCGCCATCGCAGGGACCGCGACAAAACCCTTGCGACGCGCAATCCGCGATTCGATTTCCGGTCGGAAATGGCGGATCAGGCCCTGGATTGGCCAGGCCGCCGCATCACCAAGCGCACAGATGGTGTGGCCCTCGATCTCGGTGGTGACTTCCAGCAGAAGGTCGATCTCGTGCGGCTCCGCATCGCCGGTGACGAGCCGCTCCATGACGCGCCACATCCAGCCGGTGCCTTCACGACACGGCGTGCACTGGCCGCAGGATTCATGCTTGTAGAAATAGGAAAGCCGCGCGATCGCCCGGACGATATCGGTGGATTTGTCCATGACGATAACGGCGGCGGTGCCAAGGCCGGATTTCAAATCCTTCAGCCCATCGAAATCCATCGGCGCGTCGATGATTTCATGTGCCGGCACCAATGGCACCGATGAACCCCCGGGGATCACCGCCAACAGATTGTCCCAACCACCGCGAATGCCGCCGCAATGGGTGTCGATCAACTCGCGGAACGGCACGCTCATCGCTTCTTCCACCACGCACGGCATGTTCACATGGCCGCTGATCTGGAATAGCTTGGTGCCCTCGTTCTTCGGGCGGCCGATGGCTGCAAACCACGCCGGCCCACGTCGCAAAATCGTCGGCGCTACGGCAATGCTCTCGACATTATTGACCGTCGTCGGGTTGCCATACAGCCCGGCACCCGCGGGGAACGGCGGCTTCAGGCGTGGCTGGCCCTTCTTGCCTTCCAGGCTTTCCAGCATCGCGGTTTCTTCGCCGCAAATATAGGCGCCGGCACCACGATGCACGACGACATCGAAATCATAGCCCGAACCGCAGGCGTTCTTGCCGATCAACCCTGCAGCATAGGCCTCCCGTACCGCCGCAAACAGAGTTTCGGCCTCACGCACATATTCGCCGCGGATATAGATATAGGCCGCCACCGCCCGCATGGCGAAACCGGCGACCAGCGCGCCTTCAATCAATTTGTGCGGATCGTGCCGGATGATCTCGCGATCCTTGCAACTGCCGGGTTCCGATTCATCGGCGTTGATGACCAGGTAGCTCGGCCGCGCCGGGTTGGGTGTCTTGGGCATGAAGCTCCACTTCATGCCGGTCGGGAAACCGGCGCCGCCACGGCCACGCAAACCACTGGCCTTGATCGCATCGATGATGGCATCGGGCCCTGGCTCAAGCAGGGCCTTGGTATCCTCCCAATCGCCGCGCTTGCGCGCTGAAGCCAGGTTCCACGGCTGAAAACCATAGAGATTGGTGAAAATACGATCAGAATCAGCGAGCATTTGCAGCGGTCCAGAAAAATACGGCAATAGCCATCACGAGCCAGCCACCCGGCGGGCATGCACCCGCAGCACGATCCCGACAATCAGCAGCACAGTGCCAAGGCCCGAGAGCCCGGCCGAAGCCGTGCCGTGCGACGAACGATAGATGGAAAATACCAGTACCACGATCGCCGGCAGCAGGAAACATAACCCGATCTGGTGGATGATCCGCGGCGTCATGCGACAGGTTCGACAAGCGTCGTCGGCCCACCGATCGGGCAACTTGCCGTGCGACCGATCTGCGATCCGGCCTTTGGCACCTCGCCCCGCGCCAGGGCCTCCAGTATGCCGACCATAGTGTCATAGGTCAGGTCTTCATAATTGTCCGCGTTGATCTGAACCATCGGCGCATTGGCACACGCGCCTAGACATTCAACCTCGGTAAGCGTGAACAGGCCATCTGGCGTGTTCTGGCCCTTTTTCAGCCCCTTGTCCTTGCATGCACGCATGATATCGTCCGATCCGCGCAGCATGCAGGGGGTGGTGCCGCAGACCTGAACGTGGAAGCGGCCGACCGGCGCAAGATTATACATGGTGTAGAACGACGCGACTTCGTAAACGCGAATATAGGGCATTCCCAATTGCCCGGCGATGCTTTCGATCACCGGCACCGGCAGCCAGGCAGAGTCGGTTGCCGCCGCCATCTGTTCCTGCGCCAGCCACAGCAACGGCATGACCGCCGACGCCTGGCGCCCTTCAGGATACAGGGCAATAATGCGCTGCGCCTCGGCGGCGTTCGCTGCCGTCCAGGCGAAAGGCCCTTCAAAGGCCGGCGCGCTGCTAGCCATGATTTCAGCCATCTGCCTGCTTACTCCAAACGCATCGCAACGCGCCGACTACAATCTGTTGGTGTTCATGACCATGATAAAGCCAAGAACGTGCATCAAGCCGGCCGCGACCAGCACATTGTGAAACACCGAAGGCATCGTCGCCGCAAGAAACAGCGCAAGCGACGTGAACAGCAACGACAGGGTTACCGATTCTCTCATGAACAGTTTCATCAATCTTGCTTCCCGATCAATTGCGCGGTCGTCGCCAACACCCGGTCGCCGGCGTTCGCGCGCCATCGGCAAAGGGTCGCCGATATGTGCAAGACGCCATACTGCAGCCGCTTAAACAGCAGGAACGGCACCGATGCAACCGGCAATGCTGAACACAAACGGTGCCCACCGCACGGTGCGACACCGCAGCATCAAAAGCCTCGGTATCAGAGGCGGTTGAGGCCCATCTTCACCAGCGTCCAGGCAAACCAGCCAACCATCAGCAGCAGCAACAAATAGCTGCCGACGCCAGGATCATTATGCGACGCCAGAAATGCAAAGGCGGCACACAGGCCGGACAACCAGACCGCTTCATCCCCAGTCTTGTTCGTCATGAATTCTCTCCCCATTCGCCGCGTCCAACGCATTTTCATCGGCCGCGGCGTAGCGCATCATATTGCGCGCGCATGAGAAGTCCATCGGCCGCGTGCTCGGCACAGGCACGGGCCAAATTCTGTCAGCGATCAACTTCGCCGAAGACGATATCCAGCGACCCCAGAATAGCCGGGGCATCGGCCAGCATATGACCTTTGCACAGGAAATCCATCGCCTGCAAATGCGCCATCCCGGTGGCGCGGACGTGGCAACGCCACGGCTTGTTGGTGCCATCGGCGACCATGAAGATGCCGAATTCGCCCTTGGGGCTTTCGGTCGCCACATAGGCTTCACCCGCCGGCACGTGCAGGCCCTCGGTGTACAGTTTGAAATGGTGGATCAATGCTTCCATCGAACGCTTCATTTCACCCCGCGATGGCGGGCTGACCTTGCGATCGAGCGTCGCGTGGCGGCCGGCCGGCATGTCCTTCAGGCATTGGCGGATAATCTTCAGCGATTCCCGCATCTCGTCCATGCGTACCATGAAACGCGCGTAGCAATCGCCGTCATCCGACACGATGACGTTGAAATCCATGCGATCATAGGCGTCATATGGCTGTGCCTTGCGCAAATCCCAGGCGATGCCCGACGCGCGAATGCACGGCCCGGTAAAGCCCCAGGCAATCGCATCTTCCTTCGAAATCACCCCTATATCGACATTGCGCTGCTTGAAGATGCGGTTATCGGCAACCAGCGACTGCATTTCGTCGAGCACACGCAGATAGCCGTCGGCCCAATCCTTGATATCACCGAGCAGGCCGTCCGGCATTTCCTGATGGACGCCGCCCGGCCGGAAGTATGCGGCATGGAAGCGCGCCCCCGACACCCGCTCGTAAAAGCCCATCAGCTTTTCGCGTTCCTCGAACAACCACAGGATCGGCGTCATGGCGCCAACGTCCATCGCATGGGTGGTAACGTTCAATATGTGATTGAGAATGCGCGTTATTTCGGCAAACATGGTGCGGATATATTTGGCCCGCAACGGCACTTCGATGCCCGCCAGCTTCTCGATGGCGAGCACATAGCTGTGCTCCATGCACATCGGACTGACGTAATCGAGCCGGTCCATATAAGGCAGCGCCTGCAAATACGTCTTGTATTCGATCAGCTTTTCGGTGCCGCGGTGCAGCAGGCCGATATGCGGGTCGCAGCGCTCAATGATCTCGCCGTCCAGTTCCATCACCAACCGCAAAACGCCATGCGCCGCCGGATGCTGCGGCCCGAAATTGAGCATGTAATTCTGGATGGCATTGCCGGCCTTCGACGGCGGCAACACATCGACATTGTCTTCCGGCCGCCACATCACACTGGCCTCGGGCGCCTTTGCGGCGACAGGATCAGCCATTGGTCTTCGCCTTTTCATCGCCGGGCAGCACGTAATCCGTGCCCTCCCAAGGGCTGAGGAAGTCAAAGCTGCGGAAATCCTGCGCCAGCTTCACCGGCTCGTAGACCACCCGCTTATGCTCCTCCGAATATCGCAGCTCGACATGCCCGGTGAGCGGGAAATCCTTGCGGAACGGATGCCCTTCAAAACCGTAATCGGTCAAAATCCGGCGGAGATCGGGGTTGCCGTCGAACAGAACACCATAGCAATCCCAGGTTTCACGCTCATACCAGCCGGCTACCGGAAACAGCCCGGTCAGCGACGGCACCGCAGTACGCGCATCGGTCGAAACCTTCACCCGCAACCGCAGGTTGTTGGCCATCGACAGCATCTGATACACCACCTCGAACCGCTCGGCCCGATCGGGATAATCCACTCCGCAGATATCGATCAGCTGGTTCAGCCGCAGCGCCGGATCATCGCGCAGCCGCCGCACCGATTCCACCAGAGCATCGCGGCGAACGGTCACCGACGTCTCGCCAACATGCTCGACAATCTCGACAATCGCGTCGCCAAGCAGCGCCTGCAATTTCAACGACATTGCTTCGACTGTGGCCATCACCGGCCAGCTATGCGTACCCATCCGGGGAGAAAGCATTGTCATGGCCTAGCGCTCAAAGGTGCCGACGCGGCGGATCTTCCGCTGCAGCGCCAAAATGCCATACAGCAACGCCTCTGCTGTCGGTGGGCAACCGGGCACATAAATGTCCACCGGCACAATGCGGTCACAGCCACGCACCACCGAATAGCTATAATGGTAATAGCCGCCGCCATTGGCACAGCTACCCATCGAAATCACATAACGCGGTTCCGACATCTGGTCGTAAACGCGGCGCAGCGCCGGCGCCATCTTGTTGCACAGCGTGCCCGCAACGATCATCACATCGGATTGGCGCGGCGAAGCACGCGGCGCAACGCCAAACCTTTCAAGGTCATAACGCGGCATGTTGGTGTGCATCATCTCGACTGCGCAGCACGCCAACCCAAAAGTCATCCACCACAGCGAGCCTGTCCGCGCCCAGTGAAACAGATCCTCAGTCGATGCGACCAGGAAACCTTTGTCGCTGACTTCCTTGCTGACATCGGCCAGGAACGCGTCACGGTTACCCTGCGGCAAGGTCAGGCCGGCGGCGCTCTGGTCCAGGGCCATCGGGGTGTCCGTCATTCCCATTCCAGGGCTCCCACCTTCCAGGCATAGGCAAGGCCGATCGCCAATTCGGCGAGAAATTCCATCATCGCCCACCAGGCTTCCGGCCCACCCCAATGCAGCGACACCGCCCAGGGGAACAGGAAAGCCGCCTCCAGATCGAAAACGATGAACAGGATCGACACAAGGTAAAACCGCACATCGAACTGCGCCCGGCTGTCCGAAAACGCCGGAAAGCCACTTTCATATTCACTCAGCTTGACGGCGTCGGGCTTCGACGTGCCGGTCAGCTTTGAAACCGCAATCGGTGCGCCGACGAAAATCACCGCGAACACGATCCCCACCGCCAGGAACAGCAGGATCGGCAGATATTGGTTGGCAATGTCAGACATGCAGGTGTCGGGCTTTCGCGGATTGGCTGCGCCGTGTTGCGCGCCTTCTAGGCCGCAAGCCGCTGGCGGGCAAGTTGTTGCATCGCCACACGCACGGCCAATCCGCAATTATTCGGGCAGGCGGCGCCCTATTCCTCGTCGTCCGAATAGGCGAACGGGTTGGTCACCGCCGGCGCTGTCGGCAAAGGTCCGCGCGGCAACGGCTGGGCGGTGTTGGCGGCGTTCCAAAGAAAACTCGCCATGATCACCGCGGCCTGCCGCAGATCGTCGGTACGCAGGTGGTCGAACGTATCGACATCGGAATGGTGGGTCCGGCTGCCGTAATCCAGCGGATCCTGGATGAACTGATACGCCGGCAGCCCGACCGATTGCATGAACACATGGTCCGTCCCACCGGTCTTGCTGCTGACAACAGCGCTGGCCCCCATACCCGAAAATGGCGCCAGCCAGCTGCTGAAAGTGGACGCCACGCCCAGATTACCTTCGGTGTAGATGCCGCGGATCTTGCCGCTGCCATTGTCCAGGTTGAAATAGGCGGCCAGGTCGCCATAACCCGGCTTTGGCGTAATCGGGAACTGCCGCTGCCACAGCATATATTCCCTAAATTCATTGCCCTTTTCCAACGCCGGATCGGCCTTTGGCCGGTCGGCGAGGTGCTGGCCGATATAGGCGATGCTACCCAGCAATCCCTGCTCCTCGCCGGCCCAAAGCGCAAAACGGATCGTCCGTTTCGGCTTCACGCCCAGGCTGGCCAGAATCCGCGCCGCCTCCATCACCACCGCCGAACCGGCGCCATTGTCGGTCGCGCCATCGGCGGCAACCCAACTGTCGAGATGCGCCCCGGCCATCACATAGCCCGCCTTGGGGTCGCTGCCCGGAATGTCGGCGATGATGTTGTTGGCCTTGCTGTCGCCCTCGTGAAACATCACCCTGCTGTCGATCTCCAGCGTGACCGGCGCGTCGCCCTTGGCCAGCCGCGCCAACCGGCGATAATCCTCGGCCGCCATCTGGATGCCCGGCAGCTTGCGATGGTCATCATCATGAAAACCATAGCCTTCGCCCGATACCAGCCGGCCATCGCGATAGGATTTGGAAACCCAGGCCCGCGCACCTTCCGCGGCCAGGAACGCGTCCAGCTTGCCAGCAAACACGCCCTGCTTCGCCTCGCGCGCATCCTCCGCCGGGTCATTCTCCGGCACCGAATATTTGTCCAGCTTGGCGATATCCTCGCCCTCATACCGCTTGAACGCCGGCTTTGATGGCTCGCCTGCCATGTCCGGCAGGCTGATCAACACGATCTTGCCGGCCAGCTTGCCCTTCCACTTGTCGAAATCGCGCTCGCGCTTCATCGGCGCCACGATGATCGGCGCGGTCAAGGCGCCGCCGGTGCCGGGCGTCCAGGCAACGGGAATGCCGACCAACGGCAGCACGCGCGGCGTCGTCATGCGAATGGCAACATTGTCGATCGACCAGCCCCGCCCGAATTCGAACGGCTCCATGTGCACATTGCTCAGGCCCCAGCCCTTGTACTTCGATTGCGTCCATGCCTCTGCCGCGCGCATCCGCGGCGAATTGGTCAGCCGGCCGCCAATATGATCGCTCAGATATTCGATGGTCTCGATCACCTGCCCATGGTTCAGCCCGGCATCGATGATCCGCGCGGTCATGGCGGGATCCGGCACATCGGCAGCCACAGCAGGCATGGCGAACACAAGCGCGGCAACGGCGCAAACAGTCAGGCGCATCGGAAAAATCCCCCGGAAAATTCAACGGGTCAGATTAACCTTGCGTTGAAATTCCGGCAAGCGACGTTGGTCGAAAATCCCCGCCCCGCGAAAGGGATGGCGTCAGCGAACCGCCCCCGCCAGCAACCGGTGCAGCTTCGACTGGATATTGCCATTGGCGGCAACAATTTCCTGCCGCGCCACCATATTATCCTGCCCGCGATAGTCGGTGACAAAGCCACCGGCTTCGCGCACCAGCAAAATCCCGGCCGCCACATCCCAATAGTGCAGGCCTTCTTCCCAGAACCCGTCAAACCGCCCCGCCGCCACCCAGGCCAGGTCGAGCGCTGCGGCGCCGAAACGCCGAACCCCAGCCACTTCCGGCATCACTGCCGACAACATCTTCGAAAACTTTGCCGTGTCGCCATGGCCCTGAAACGGCACGCCAGTGGCGATCACGCAATCGGGCAATTCCCGCCGCGCCGAAACCCGCAGCCGCCGGTCCGACAACCAGGCGCCCCTGCCCTTTTCGGCCCAGAAACTTTCGCCGGTCAGCGGCTGGTGGATCAACCCGGCCACAACCTCGCCATGCACTTCGGCCGCGATGGAGATGGCGAAATGCGGCATCCCGTGCAGGAAATTGGTGGTGCCATCCAGCGGATCGACGATCCAGCGGGCCTGATCGTCATTGCCGATGCGCTCGCCGCTCTCCTCCATCAACAGCCCCCAATCGGGCCGTGCGTGCATCAACACTTCGCCGATTGCCTGTTCGGCGGCATGATCGGCGTTGGAAACGAAATCCGCCGGCCCCTTGCGGCTGACCTGCAACGCATCGACTTCGCCGAAATCCCGGCGCAAGCGCGGCGCCGCCTTGCGAGCGGCCTTTTCCATGACGGTGATGAGGGCGGAATGGGCAACCATGACGATCTTTCTACCCCTCTCCCGGCAGGAGAGGGCGGCCGGCCGCCGTTTTCGGACGGTGGGCGGGTGGGGGCAACGAAAGCGCAGTCCCTTAACGCCTAACCGCACCGCTGCCAACCGGCCCAGCCCATAGCACCCGCCCAATCGCCCGCTTCACAATGTCAAAGAGCCTCGCGACTCTCGACCTAACCAAAACGGTTCGTGTAGGACAGCGATTATTTTGCCTTGGCCAAATAGGGCAGCACATCGACATTGCGGTACCCCGGAGTCAGGCTCGCAAAATGCCGCAACCAGAAACCATGGCCGCTGCCATACACCACCAGCACCCGGTCACCCGGCTTGGCAACGTGGATCAACTTGCTGAAAATCTTGGCATTGCGCAGATACCACATGGCATTCAGGTCGGCCGCCGGCTGGGCATCGCGATCGCCAATGGCCAATATGCCGTAATAGCTGTCCATGCCTGAAACCGCGGTGCCCGGCGCATTCATCCTCGCCAGCAATTGCGCAACGCTGCTCGTGGGTTGCGCCGCCTCGAATGACTTCAACCAGGTCGCAACAGGCACGTTCGTCGCCGCCAAAGCATCGGCCTGCCCAAATTTCGCGGCGACTTCCTGAACCTTGTCGAATGGGAAATAGTCCGGCTCACCGGCTTTTGGCTGTTCATCGATGCCGTTCACGGTCTTCAGCCCGGCCAGCCGCGCCGTCCGATAGCCGATCTGGATGATTTCATTGGCCCGCGACGCCAACATCGCATCGTTGAAATCGGTATATTCCGCCACGACGAAATCGGGGGCCTCGCTCTCCCGCTCGATCATCACATGGGTCGGCCGAAACGTGGCGAGCGCCGCCGCCAGCCGCGCCAACTCGGCCTGCCGCTTCGGCGTCAACACCGAATCGGCCTTCACATTGTTGATATCAAGGCCCGGATTGCCGAAATGATAGGTGCCCAGCACCATGACCTCGACCTGCTTTGGCGCTGCCGCACCCGCAGCCAGCACGGGTGCCGCGACGATCGCCAAAAGGCCCGCCAGAAACCGCGTCAGCATCAAGTCTCTCCGGCCAAGTGTATTATTTTTGTAGCACAGAGAGTGACGCCGCTGTCAATCGCCTGCCAGCACCCCGGCAAAGGCCGCAACCCCGCCCCCCGGCCCATCGGCATGGTCCCACACCGCTCGCACCACGGCGATGAAATCAGCTCCCGCCGCAACCAACGGCGCTGCATTTTCCGGAAAAATCCCGCCAATGGCGACGCAAGGCAGCTGGCTGAGCGTCGTCCACCAGGTCAGGATCGCCGGCGCCGGCCGGTAGTGGCTTGGCTTGGTCGTGGTATCGTAAAATGCCCCGAACGCCACATAATCGGCACCCTGTTCCCCGGCCTCCATGGCGAGATGGCGGCTGTCGTGGCAGGTCCGGCCGATCTGCGCGTCCGCGCCCAGCAAGGCCCGCGCCTCGGCGATGCTGCCGTCCGACTGGCCCAGATGCACGCCATCTGCGCCGATCGCCTTGGCCAGATCGGCGCGGTCATTCAGGATGAACGCCACGTCGAACGACTGGCACACCGGCAGCAACGCCTCCCCGGCGCGCAGCACGTCATCGTCGGCCACATCCTTCAAGCGCAACTGAAACGCCGCCACCGGGCCACCATCCAGCGCCGCCTTCAGGCTTTCGACAAAATCCGGCACCACGATCGCCGGCGGCGACACGACATAAAGCTGGCACGGCGGCCGGGATTGCCGGAAAAACCGATCACCAAAGCCGGGGTCGAGCGGGATCGAATCGTCGTCCAGATTGTCGGTCATGCGGCGGCGCTATGCCTGGCCAAGGTAAATGTCGATGATCTTGTCGAGCATCGCCATGGCTTCGGCGCGCGGCCTCTGGAAGGTATTGCGCCCGATGATCGAGCCATTGCCGCCACCATCGCGAATATCGCGGGCGTCCTGATACACCGCATCCGCGCCCTTGGCCGCCCCACCCGAAAACACCACGATGCGGCGACCGTTGAAGCATGATTTGACCACATGCGCGACCCGCGTCGCCTGGGCCGACCAATCCTGGCCCTCATAATGCTTTTTCGCATCCTTCTGCTCGATATGGTCGCTTGGCAGCTTCACCTTGATGATGTGCGCCCCGGCCAGCGCCGCCATGTGCGCGGCATAGGCGCCGACATCCAGCGCCAGTTCGCCCGCCTTGGAAATATCGCCACCGCGGGGGTAGGACCAGATAACCGTCGCAATGCCGACCGCCTTGGCCTCCTGCGACAGCTCCCGAATTTCCTCGATCAGCTCGAAAATATTGTCGCTGCCCGGATAGATGGTGAAGCCGATGGCCGAACAGCCCAGCCGCAGCGCATCATCCACCGTGCCGGTTACCGCCTGGTCGATCCCCGTCGCCCAGCTGTTGGAGCTGTTGCACTTCAAAATGGTCGGAATCTGCCCCGCAAACGTCCCGGCGCCCGCCTCGATCATGCCCAAAGGCGCTGCATAGGCCGACAGCCCGGCATCGATGGCCAGCTGGAAATGGTAATGAGGATCATAGGCGTCGGGGTTGGGCGCAAAACTGCGCGCCGGGCCATGTTCGAAACCCTGGTCGACCGGCAGGATCACCAGCTTGCCGGTACCACCCAGCCTGCCCTGCATCAGGATGCGCGCCAGATTGGCCTTGGTGCCCGGGTTGTCCGATTCATAATTGGCGAGAATCGCCCTTACGGTCGCTGTCATCATTGGCTCCGTCCATTCCCGACTGTTGCAGCGGCGATAGCCGCCCGGCGCGTCACCGACAAGCTGCCCTTGCTGGCTACCCCACCGTCGCCCGGTCCCACCGCGGCCGTCGCGCCTATTCGCAAGGCTTGTTGCGGAAATGCAGCTCGGCGATCTGCACGAACAGTTCAAAAATCTGCTCGGCAATGCTGGCGGCGTCCTTTTCGGACATCGTCGCCAGCGTATTTGCCACGGCCCCCAATGCTACGCCGCCCTTCCCATCCGGCACTGCCCCGGCACGGGTCATCCGCTCGGTGATCTCGTTATAAAGTATCCGCTCCTCCGGCGGGAATTCCTCGCCCTTCAGGTCACGAAAGCCACGGAACGCCTCGCCGATCCGGTCATGGATCGAATCCGCCGACCGTGCCAGCTTCCACGCCGCCGGGTACATTTTCTCCCAAAGCCGTTCGATATCGATCGCCATGTCTACCCTGCTCCCGCCCTATTCCTGCCCGTTGCCGTCAACCCTGCTGCTGCAGCGCCTCGACACCGGGCAGCGGCTTGCCCTCCAGCCACTCGAGAAAGGCACCGCCAGCCGTTGAAACATAGCTGAACTGCCCGGCGACCCCGGCATGGTTCAACGCAGCCATCGTATCGCCGCCACCTGCAATCGACAGTAAACTGCCACTTTGCGTCAACGCGGCGGCAATCCGCGCCAGCGCCGTCGTACCCGCATCAAAAGGCTCGATCTCGAATGCCCCGAGCGGACCGTTCCACACCAGCGTCCGGCACGTCTTCAACGCATCGCCCAGCGCCTCGACAGCGGCCTCACCCAGATCGAGGATCATTTCGTCAGCGGCAATATCATGCACGTTGCACACGCGATGGGGGACGCTTGCCGCAAATTGCTTCGCCACCACCACGTCATAGGGCAGGTGCACGGTGCAATTCGCCGCCGCCGCCCGCGCCAATATATCCAGCGCAACCGGCGCCAGGTCATGCTCGCAAAGCGATTTGCCGACATCCAACCCGCGCGCTGCAAGGAACGTATTCGCCATGCCGCCACCGATCATCAGATGATCGACGCGGGTGACCAGGTGCGCAAGCACATCCAGCTTTGACGACACCTTGGCCCCACCAACCACCGCCGCCACCGGATGCTCGGGATTGCCCAGCGCCTTGCCCAGCGCCCCCAGTTCGGCCTGCATTGATCGGCCGGCAAACGCCGGCAAAACATGCGCCAACCCTTCGGTCGAAGCATGCGCCCGGTGCGCCGCCGAAAACGCATCATTGACGTAAAAATCACCCATACAGGCCAACGCCGCAACAAAGCCCGGATCGTTCGCCATCTCGCCGGCATGGAAACGGGTGTTTTCAAGCACGGCGACCGAGCCAGGCGCCATCGCCGTCGCCGCCGCAAGCGCCGCATCGCCGATGCAATCATCGATAAACGCCACCGGCCGGCCCAATTGGTCCGCAAGCGCCGGCACGACCTGCTGCAGCGATTCCGCCGGATCGCGTCCCTCCGGGCGCCCGAAATGCGACAGCAGCAACACTTTGGCACCGCGATCGGCCAAGGCGGCAATGGTCGGCACCGCCGCGGCCAGCCGGGATGCATCCGCAACTGCCCCGTCCGCCATCGGCACGTTCAGATCAACCCGCACCAGCACGCGCTTGCCGGCCAGATCGGGCATGTCGTCAATCGTCTTGAAACGCATTCATCAAACCCTGGTCACCACACCCTGCCGCAATGGCAACAGGCCGGACATCACAACCTAGATCAGCTTGCCCATCGCCACGGCGGTATCGGCCATGCGGTTCGAAAAGCCCCATTCATTGTCATACCAGCTGACAACGCGAACCATATTGCCGCCGATAACCGTGGTTTCCAGCGAATCGATCGTCGAAGATGCGGCATTATGGTTGAGATCGATCGAAACCAATGGCTCATCCGACCAATCCAGAACACCCGCGAGTGCCCCGGATTCAGCGGCCGCCTTCAGCACGGCGTTGACTTCATCCTTGCTGGTATCGCGGCCAGCGATGAAAGTCAGGTCGATCAGGCTGACGTTCGGGGTCGGCACCCGCACCGCCGACCCGTCCAGCTTGCCCTTCAACTGCGGCAGCACTTCGCCAACGGCCCGCGCGGCGCCGGTGGTCGTCGGGATCATCGAAACCGCCGCCGCGCGGGAACGCCGCGGATCTTCGTGGATCTGATCGAGAATGCGCTGATCATTGGTATAGCTGTGGATCGTCGTCATCAGGCCCTTCACCAGCCCGAACTCTCGGTCCAGCACCATCGCCACCGGCGCGAGGCAGTTGGTGGTGCACGAGGCATTGGAAACGATCTTGTGTTCGGCGGTCAGTTTGTCATGGTTGACGCCATAAACCACCGTCAGGTCGACACCCTTGCCCGGCGCCGAAATCAGCACCCGCTTGGCCCCCGCCTGCAAATGCAGCCCGGCCTTGTCGGCGCTGGTGAAAAAGCCGGTGCATTCCATCGCCACATCAACGCCCATTTCGGCGTGCGGCAACTTCGCGGGATCGCGCTCGGCGGTCACCCGGATGCGATGGCCATCGACGATGATATGATCACCATCCACCGTAACCGTGCCGGGATAGGCGCCGTGCACCGAATCGCGCTTCAACAGCCGCGCATTGGCCGCGGCATCTGAAAGATCATTGATCGCGACGACTTCGATGTCGGTGCGCCCCGATTCGTGGATGGCACGAAGCACATTGCGGCCGATACGGCCAAAACCGTTGATGGCGACCTTGATGGCCATAAAAAATCCCTTCTTCGCCTCTGCTTTGCCCGCCCCCAAAAAGGGCGAGCGGCATAAAATCTGTTGGCCTCAAGCCGTCAGCCGGGCCTGCACCCGAGCCGCAACCTGTGCCCCGGTGAGCCCGAAATGCCGGTAAAGCGCTTCGATCGGCGCCGAGGCACCAAAACTGTCGACACCGATATTGATGCCGCCAATGCCGGTATAGCGTTCCCAGCCCAGCGTCACCCCTGCTTCGACCGATACCAGCAATGCGTCGGCCGGCAGAATGTCGCGGCGATAGGCCTCTGGCTGCACATCAAAGCGTTCCCAGCACGGCATCGAAACCACGTCGCAACCGACGCCCTCGGCTTCGAGCACATCGGCTGCGGCCAGCGCCACCTCGACTTCGGAGCCGGTCGCCAGAAACACAACCCGCCGTGCGGCCACTGCGCCGCGCAGACGATAGGCACCGAGCGCCGACAGGTTCTCGGCACCGGCCCGCACCACCTGCGGTAAGTTTTGCCGGCTCAACGCCAGCACCGATGGCCGCTGCGTATCCGCAAGAGCCAACGCCCACGCCTCGGCGGTTTCGATTGAATCGGCAGGCCGATAGACCGCCAGATTGGGAATGGCCCGCAACGACAGCAGATGCTCGACCGGTTGATGGGTCGGCCCATCCTCGCCGAGCCCGATACTGTCATGGGTCAGGACATAGATGACACGCACTTGTTGAATCGCCGACATGCGGATGGCGTTGCGCATATAGTCCGAAAAAACCAGGAAAGTGCCGCCGTAGGGCACCACGCCGCCATGCAGCGCCATGCCGTTCATGGCGGCGGCCATGCCGAATTCGCGAATTCCAAAATAAACGTATCTGCCGTCGTAACTGTCGGCACTAAATGTTTTCAAATCTTTGGTTTTCGTATTGTTCGATCCAGTCAGATCTGCGGACCCGCCGACGAGGATTGGCGCCACCGGGTTGATGGCGCCCAAAGCCAGTTCCGACGCCTTGCGGGTTGCAATCTTTTGCGGCGCGGCAAGCAGCCCGGCGATATGGGCGTCCAGCGCCGCCTGCGCCGATGCAGGCACATCACCTGCCATCCGTGCCGCAAATTCCCCGGCGACCGGCGATCCAGCGAGCCGGGCCTGCCACGCCGCTCGCGCCGCCGCACCGCGTCCGCCAACCGCCAGCCAATCCGCCCGAATCGCGTCAGGCACCACAAACGCCGGATATGGCCAATCAAGCGCGGCGCGTGCACCCTCGATCTCGGCAGCGCCCAATGGTGATCCATGCGCACCGCTGGTGCCCGCCTTTTTCGGCGCGCCATAGCCTATTGTGGTACGACAGGCGATCAACGATGGCCGCGGATCGGCAGCTGCTTGTGTCAACGCATTGTCGACGCTGGTAAAATCATGGCCGTCACACGCTACGACATGCCATCCGGCGGCATCGAACCGCTTTGCGGTATCTTCCGACGTTGAAAGCGAAGTTGGGCCATCGATGGATATGCGATTGTCATCCCACAGTACGTTCAGCCTGCCGAGCCGCAGATGACCGGCAAGCCCGATAGCTTCGTGGCTGATGCCTTCCATCAGGCAGCCGTCGCCGGCGATCACCCAGGTCCGATGGTCAACAATATCGTCGCCATAAACGGCGTTTAGGTGACGCTCGGCCATAGCCATGCCGACGGCAGTGGCGAGGCCCTGCCCCAATGGTCCTGTCGTGGTTTCAACACCGGCCAACTCGAAATTTTCCGGGTGCCCGGCGCAGGGGCTACCCAATTGTCTAAAATTCTGAATCTCTTGCAACGTGGGATTCGCGTAACCTGTGAGGTGCAGCAATGAGTAGATTAACATCGATCCATGGCCGGCCGACAGAACGAATCGATCGCGATCGGCCCATTTCGGCTGCACCGGATCGAACTTCAGATGATTCGCAAAAAGAATCGTCGCCGCATCGGCCATGCCCATCGGCATACCCGGATGTCCCGAATTCGCGGCCTCGACAGCATCCATCGATAGTGCGCGAATGGCATTTGCCATCGCTCGAAAGTCGGTCATCGTTAACAAAACCTGAAAAAGGGAGCAAAAATCGTCACTTGCAAAAACGCCAAGCGAATCGCTGCGGACAATGGCCGCGCGGCTGCGGGAGCGTCAACTCCGCGCCGTTTGGAGATTCGGGGTTAATCAAAATCACACAATTGACCTAGGTTGATAATTGGTCTTACACGTCCGTTAGAAGCCTCTGAACTAAAAGGTAAAGCGATCTCGGGATCTTTCGCCATTGTAGAACGCCTTGAAGATGCGTTGGAAAGACTCGAATCCGCTTTGGCGGCCCGCGAGGCCGAAAACTCGCGGCTTCGACGTGTAGAAGCTGCAGCGGCTGCCGCTCTCGCCGACCTCGATGCGCTGATCGGAGACGCCGAATGACTGCCGCCTTGGCCTTGGTGCCGGACAGATCGAGCCGACATCGTGCCGGGGTCGCAAAATGGGCCAGGTAGTCGTCGAAATCGGGGGGCGCACGTACCCGCTGTCCTGCCGGGATGGCGACGAGGCCCATCTCACAGAGCTTGCCGATGAAATCGCTCAGAAGGCGGACGGGCTGGCCCAATCGCTCGGCCCCATGAGCGAAGCCCGATTATTGCTCATGTCGGCTCTGATGGTTGCCGACGAACTTCATGAAAGCCGCAACGGCAAGCTGTCGTCCTCGACACCGCCTCAGCCCGCAGCAGCGGATGCAGTGCCCAATCAGCGACTCGTTGCGCTGCTGTCTCGCGCCGAAAAGCTGCTTGAACAGCTCGAGGACTAGCACGCCAGACGAAAACATGGCCTCCCGAGCCCTCCTCCGCGCACAGGAAACCGCGCACACGAAAGAATTTCGCCGGCAGTTGAGCATCGCCTCGCCGGCGCCTATATACATAGGCGGCGGGTTCTGCCCGGCACGAGCATCGAGCATCCCTGAGGCGATTCACATCCTAAGGGGGCTGGCCCTGGGCGGATCCTGGTCTGTCTTATCTGGTTCCCACCTGACGTAAAACGGCGTCAGAGGATCGCTCCGCAACGACCATGGTGGTCCCGCCAACCCACCCCGCCCCATCCCATTTCGCCAACACCGCAGCCGATCGATACAGCCGATGGATGACCCAAAGCCACCGCTGCGAGCCCGTTTGCGCGCGCATCGCCGCGCGCATGTTGCAGCGCTTGGTCCGGTCGGCTGCCTAACAGCAGAACGCGCGCTTGCCGATGTCCTCTCCCCTATTCTATCCGGCGCATCCTGTATCGCCAGCCATGCAGCGCGCGGTTCTGAACTGGATCCGCGCTGGATAGGCGCCGCACGCCCTCTTCTCGCCTACCCGCGCGTTGCCGGCGAAACGCTGGATTTCCGGCTTTGCCACTTCGATACCCTGCGCCCGGGCCATCGCGGCATCGCAGAACCCGCTGATGATGCACCGCTGGCATCGCCTGACATAGTGCTGGTGCCGCTGCTCGGCGCCGCGCCCGATGGCACAAGACTGGGCCAGGGCGGCGGCTTTTATGATCGCGCGCTGGCGGCCATGCGCCGTGACCGCTCGATTATCGCCATCGGCGTCGCTTGGGATGTGCAACTTCTGCCTGCCCTGCCCCGCGACCCCTGGGACGAACGGCTCGACTGGATCGCGACACCGACACATCTGGTGAATTGCGCCAGCAATCGCTAACAGGGCGCCCATGGAACCAAGCTGGCGCAAACCGGCGGGCATTCTCGGCCTGCTGCTCTACCTCACCGTTTATGCGGTGCTCGTCGCCTCGTTCGCGACGTCATTGGCGCGGCTGCCACACGCGTTGATGGTACTCGGCTATCTAATCCTGGGAATCGCCTGGATTGCGCCGCTGCGGCCCTTGTTCCTCTGGATGAACACAGGCCGGTGGAGCAGCAAATGACGGCAGTTCTGCCACCCGAAGCCTGCCAGACGATGGCCGATGTCCGCGCCGGGGTCGACGCGATCGATCTCGAGCTCGTCGCCCTGCTCGCCCGCCGCTTTGGCTATATGGATGCTGCCGCGCGTATCAAAACGACACGCGGCGCGGTTCGGGACGAAATCCGCAAGGCGGAAGTCATTGCCAATGCCGCTGCCGCCGCGAAACTTGTAGCCATACCCCAGGGCCTTGTCCCGGCAATGTGGGAAGTATTGGTCGAAACCTCGATCGCGCACGAACTGGCGAAATGGGATCTGCTGCGGGCCTGACAAAGACGCACAAACGTCCTGACGGCAAGCAACTGCGCAAACATGATCTGCGATTTGAAGGACGCGCGGCCATCGCGGCAATACTGCCAAAACGATGGCGCGAGTGACGGGGCTCGAACCCGCGACCTCCGGCGTGACAGGCCGGCGCTCTAACCAACTGAGCTACACCCGCAGATCGTTCGCGGAAGCGGCGGGATACGGACGCCCTGCCATGCTGTCAAGCGCCGTGCATCCGGCTTTTGCACGAAGCGTCACGAATTGCGCCGCCAATAACTTCCGCGAGGATGACAAGCTCGCCGCCCGACGCTAACCAACGCCGCCATGGACGCCTCCTTTCCCCCCGCAACCGCTCCCGATTCTCCGCCCGATCATTTTGGCAGCGTCGCCCGATTGATCGCCCTGCTTGATGTGGAACCACTGGAGGCCGATCTGTTCCGCGGCCAATCGACCAATGCCGGCTGGATGCGGGTCTATGGCGGGCAGGTTGTCGCGCAGGCGCTGATGGCGGCCTCCAAAACCGTGCCGGCAGAGCGACTGTGCCATTCGCTGCATTGCTATTTCCTGCGCCCGGGCGATCCAAAGCACCCCATCGTCTATCGCGTCGAGCGCGATCGCGATGGCCAAAGCTTCACCACCCGCCGCGTCATCGCCATCCAGCATGGGCGCCCCATCTTCAACATGGCGGCATCTTTCCAGGTGCAGGAACCCGGCCTGTCGCATGCTGCTGCCCCCATTACCGTAGCGCCGCCCGAATCGCTGCGCAGCGACGCGGAAATCATGCTGGAAAATTCCGAACGCGCGCCGGAACCGTTCCGCACCATCTGGCGCACCCGCGAACGTCCCATAGAATATCGCCCGCTCGAATCGCTCGATCCGTTCAATCCCGGCGTGCGCCCGCCGCACGCCCAATATTGGTGCCGCGCCGCCGCTCCTGCCGATGTCAGCCCGCCCATCGCCCGGGCCTTGTTCGCCTATGCCAGCGACATGACCCTGCTCGATACCTGCCTGCTGCCGCACGGCATCGCCTGGTCCGATGCCGCGCTGCAGGTCGCCAGCATCGATCACGCCATCTGGTTCTACGATACGCCCGATCTGAACGATTGGCTGTTGTTCGATCAGGATTCGCCGGTTTCAGGCGGCGGGCGCGGTCTCAATCGCGGCGTCGTCCATGCTCGCGATGGCCGGCTGGTTGCTGCGGTGATGCAGGAAGGCCTGATCCGATACCGTCAGCCCTGAAACATCATTCCTCAGGCGGCGCCAGCGCCGGAAAGGCGTTGCGCTGCTCGACAAACGGCAGCGCCAACGACCCGGCAAGATCAATCTCCGTCGGATCGCGATAACCGGGCACGCCGATCGGCACCGCTGGCTGCAAATCCGAAAACGTCCCGTGCAGCCGGTCCCACAGGCTCAGCCCGGCCGAAAAATTCGAATCACTGGCCGCAAGATCGGCGCGGTGGTGAATGTCGTGCATGCCTGGGCTGGTCAGCAGCCACGCCAGCCGCGCATCGAACGGCAGGTCAAGATCGGCATGATGAAAAAGCACCGAGGCAAAGAAAAACGCCTCCCACAGTTCCAGCGCCCGTTCCGACACCCCCAGCAACCGCACCTGCGCCAACCGCAACGGCACCGAGATCGCCATGTCGGCGGCGTGGAACCGGAGCGCCGTCGTCGCATCCATGTCCAGATCGACATGATGGACCAGGTGCAACCGCCACAACAGTCCCACCCGGTGCGTGGCCACGTGCCAATGGTAATTCGACCAATCCAGCAACAACATCGCCGCCAGATCCCGTAACCAGTCGGGGCCCGGCATCTGCTGCGCCAGCCCCTGCCGCCGCGCCGCCACCCGCCGCGCCAGCGGCACCGCCAGCGGCCGCTGAACGCCGCCCACGACGGCAAGGCTCATCGCCCCCATCGCCACGTTGCGCGCCGAACGGGCCGGCTCAGCCTGTGTCCGCACCCTTCGCGGCCATAACCGTTCGGCCACCAGCAAGCCGCCAATCGCCGCAGCAGCCAGCCACAGGCCGGAACCCCGGTTGCGCTTTTCGGGTGCTTGTGTCGTCATGGCATCACAATAGCCTGCGCTGGCCGCTGCCCCAAAGGAGATTTGCGATGACCGTCCTCACCCGCCCCGAAGGTACGCTGCCGGCGGATCTGCACGTCTCTCGTCGCGGCCTCTCGGCGCTCATCGCCGCCGGCTATGCGGTGTTCTCCTCTGGCGCCGATGCCGAACCGATCACCACGCCAACCGATGGCCTGACCACCAGCAGCGAGGTTCTGCCCGGCGGCCTGCCGGCGTTCGTGGTGCGGCCGGCGACCAAAGGGCGTTACCCGGTCGTCATCGTCGTCAACGAGGTGTTCGGCCTCCACGAATATATCAAGGACATTTGCCGCCGCTTTGCCCGCGCCGGCTATGTCGCCATCGCGCCGGAATTCTTCCATCGCAACGACCCCGATCGGACTCTGGCAAAAACCAGCGATTTCGCGCTGATATTCAAGATCGTCGGGGAGGCAAAAAACGAACAGGTGATGGGCGATGTCGGCGCCACCATCGCCTGGTTGGGCAAGCAGAAGTTCGTCGATGCCAAACGGCTCGCCATCACCGGCTTCTGCTGGGGCGGCGGCGTCGTCTGGATGGCGGCGGCGCGCTTCTCGCAATTGAAGGCCGGCGTCGCCTGGTATGGCCGCCTCGCCGCGCCCAAACCGGGTCCCGGCCCGGCGGAAGACCGCAAATACCCGCTCGAACAGCCGGGCGCGCTGAAGGCCCCGGTGCTCGGGCTGTATGGGGCGCTCGACAAGGGCATCCCGGCCGCCGATGTGGAGGCCATGCGCACCGCCCTTGCCGCTGCCGCCACCGCCGGCAGCAAGACGGCCGCGGCGAGCGACATCAAACTCTACGCCGACGCTGACCATGGCTTTCACGCCGACTACCGCCCAAGCTACAACGAGGCCGACGCCAAGGACGGCTGGATGCGCCTCATGGCGTTCTTCAAGACTCATGGCGTGGCATCAGGGAAGGCGTAACCAGTCGGCAGACTGGCAATTGCTGGCTCATTATCCCGAAGTCGAAACGCCGGCGCGACGGACGATGAATGCGGCCCCAGCGATCAACGCCGGAGCCGCACTATCGCTGCATCAATTTGCTGTAAGGCGTTTTGCTGTCACTTGCCCTCCAACATGCTGCAAAAGCGCGCCACTGTTGGGGTCGTAGACGTCGATGGTGAACGGGCCGCTGTAGGTCTGGCCCTTCGAATCGACGTATACATCTTCTTTAATGTTGATCTTTGCGTTCAAAACACCAGCCGTGTCATAGCTGAGCGCGAAGTGGTTGAGGTGATAGCGTGAAGGACCAGTACTTTTCCAAACGCCCAAACAGAAATTTTGGGTCGCCGGCGCCCGCCCGCCGCTGTTCATGAACTCGGTCCCGTCGGAATGCCATTGCACATAACCAAAATCGATCGTGTGTCCGCCGGCAATAAATTTGAACTCCCACAATCCGACGATGGAGGGTGATTCATAATCGGCGTTCAAAAGCAGACTGCTGTTCGATTGCCCATCCCATGACGCCGGACGTTCGATTGCAATGTCGCCGCATCCCGCCATCGCGGTTGACGCCATTGCAAGACTAGTTGCCGCGGTAAGAACGAAGAGCAAGCTTTTCTTGGTAGGATGCATGTTTCATTCTCCTGACTTGTGGCGGTCGCAACTCAAGATCGCAACCCGACGAGGACCCCTCGCTCCCAAAGCGATAAACCCTGCCCATCAATCTCAGCGTTAAATTGGCCGGCCATCCCGTAAAAACAGCGTTAAATCGTTGCAAAAACCTGAACTCAATTGCGACTCTATATGCTATACAGATGACCGGCTTTTCCCGAGGCTGATTTCTGGAGGCTCGATCCGATGGCGACCGTCGAGTCCAGGCATGCCGTCGATCGGACTATTGGCGCCGATTATTTCCGCCTGAACCTGTTCGGCGACTTCCTGCTATGCACACCGGACGGCGTTCTGGTGACCGGCCTTAGCCGCAAGGCCAAGGCCTTGATCGCCTATCTTGCACTCTCACGTGGCAATGCCAGCCGCGACGAACTGGCCACGCTGCTTTGGAGTGATCGTGACGTCACTCAAGCGCGCGCCAGCCTCAGGCAAGTCTGTTACGAACTGCGTCACACATTGCCGAATGCATCGCCGGTGCTGGTTACATGCGGACGAGATTCAATCGCGATCAATCGCGAGCTCCTGGTAACCGATTTTGAACTGCTCGACGCATTGGGCAATGATCTCGACGGCCTGCATGTCGCGATGCATCCTGCCAGGACGTTGTTGCTGCGTGATCTTTCGATGCTCAGCAGCGCATTCGATGATTGGCTGACGGGCGAGCGAATCCGCCGCGCCGATGAGCGTCGCACCTGGGTTGCGAACATCGCGCACAAGGCCGTCGCGGACCAACGATGGAGCGATGCAAAGCGCGTCGCAACCGATTTACTTGCGCATGACCCCACGGATGCGGATGCGGCGCGGATTGCGATGCAAGCGGTCAGCGAGACAGGCGATGCTGCTGCCGCAAAACAGATTTATTTGCGCCATGCCGATGCACTGCGGCGCGACCTGGATGTATCTCCTTGTGCCGAAACGACCACCCTGCTCCGCAACATAGCGGCTGGCGCGATGACGCGGTCGCGGCGCCCGTCGATTCCATGGCCCGGTCGAAAGCGTGTCACAGTTCCAGTGCAGGTCGAGAGCTTGTCGGTTCAGCGCCAAACAACCCCGCTTGCATCATTCAAACGACGGTGGCTCGCGGTCGAAAATCGCAATCGAAGCGCGATAATCGCCAGCGTCACGCTTGGGGTGTCGGCGCTGCTCGCCATCGGCTTGCACCGTGCGCCTCCCGACACCGGCGTTGTATTGGTGCGCATTGACCCACTCGCAGCCCACCGCGACGACCGAGAGGCGCAGGCGATCAGTTCGGGGCTGCGGGCTGTAATTGCGCAAAATCTCGTCGGCAGTGGAACGCCGGTTCAGGTGCTCGACAATGGCGACACAACGCCAGCCCCGCTGATCGTTCGCGGCAGCAGCAACAACGATCACGGCGTCTTGCGTGCAAATATGGAGTTGGTCTCTGGTCAATCCGGCCAGATTCTATGGGCCGCCAAATTTGATCGCCCGGCGACCGAGCTTGACCAGTTTGAAGACCAGGTCGGCCTTCAGATCGCGCGGGAACTATACTGTGCCTATGCCAACGGGCGCGGTCCCTATTTTGATCGCAATCCGGAAATGGCCCGTTTATCGCTCGGTCACTGTGACACCCTGGGCCGTGATGCGGATGAGGCGGTCCGCTTCGATGCCCAGATTACCAGCCTCGTGCCGGGCTTCGCCAGAGGATGGGCAGAATTTGCGACCGATCTGGCGCTGGCGGCGAAGAGCCTGCCGCCGGCTCTGCGTGCGGCTGCCGATGCTCGTGTCAGGATCTATGCAAAGCGCGCCTTGGCCCTGAACCCGCACGAGGGCTTGGCCTATGGCGCGCTGATGCTGCCGCTGGATTCCGTCACGCAATGGGTCGAACGCGATCAACTGGCAGTTCGTGGCATTACTGCGGCGCCGGATGAGCCAATGATTCATTCGTTTCGGTATAACGCTCTGGCGGAAGTAGGTCGGCTCCAGGATGCCATGGACGAGGCAAGACTTGCGTTCCAGTTGCAGCATTTTTTGCCGGGGCCGATCTCGAAACTCATCGATGCTGAAACACTGTTGGGTGACACGCAAAAGGCCCATGACCATCTGGCCCTCGCCCAAAGAAATTGGCCGCATGATCGTCGCTTCGATAAAGCCGCGCTACAACTGGAGACAACCGAAGGCGATCCAGCCGAGGCCCTAAAGCTGCTGGAGGTGCACAATGCGCCACATCAGGCGCGTGCGGACAGCTATGTTCGCGCGTATCTGATGTGGCGCATTGCGCCATCTGCCTCCACCAAGTCGGCGGCAGTTCGCGCGATCGAGATGGCGGCGCAAAATGAAGGCGTGACGGCCAATCATGTACAGACGCTTGCCTATCTTGGCCAAATTGATGCCGCCTACCGTCTGGCGGAACGCCTGCCGGTTTCCGAACGGCTAAATGCCAACTGGTTCGGTGCAGCATTGGCGCCATTTCGCGCCAATCCGCGCTTTATGACATTTGCGACCCACCTTGGGTTGACACGTATCTGGCAACAAACCGGCCGCTGGCCCGATTTCTGCAGCCAACAACCGCTGCCGTATGATTGCAAGACGGCGGCTCGCGCTGCGCTGCAGTACAAGAATGTTGATCTGGCCTTTTCGGCGGAACCCGGCGGCCAATAGGTACCTGCCGACAGCCAGCAAATTCCGTCAATTTGCTTGGAAGGTCGCAATCGTCGTTCCCGCCGCCCAACCGCTAGCCCAAGCCCATTGGAAGTTATAGCCGCCCAACCAGCCGGTCACGTCCACAGCCTCGCCGATGACATAAAGGCCGGACACCGATTTCGCCGCCATGCTTTTGGATGATAGCCCGGCGGTGTCGACGCCGCCCACCGTCACTTCGGCCTTGGCAAAGCCTTCGCTGCCGTTGGGGAGGAACTGCCAATCCGCCAGCCGGCGCTCGATGTCGCCGAGCAGGGCGTCGGTCATGCTCTGCAGATCGCCATACAGTCCGATGCGGTTCCACAGCATTTCGGCAAGCCGATCGGGCAACACCGCCGCCAACTGGTTGCGCAAATAGGTGCGCGGTTTGGCGCGCTTGGCTTCCGCCAGCCAGCCGGGGCGGGCATCGGGCAGGAAATCGATGCCGATTGGCTCGCCGTGCCGCCAATAGCTCGACACCTGGAGGATGGCTGGGCCGCTGAGGCCGCGGTGGGTGAACAGCGCCGCCTCGCGGAACCGGGCCTTGCCGCACCGCGCCACGACATCGGCGGCGACGCCCGACAGCTCGCGGAACAGGATTTCATCGCCCGCCAAGGTGAGCGGCACGAGGGCCGGGCGTAGCTCAATGATGCCGAGGCCGAAGCGGCGGGCGAGGCCATAGGCATAGTCCGTGGCGCCCATTTTAGGAATCGAGGGCCCGCCGGTGGCGATGACCAGCGCGGGCGCGGTGGCGATGCGATCGCCGAAGCTGACGCGGAACCGGGCGTCGGCGTGATCCACTGCGGTAATCGAATTGCCCAGCGCCAGTTCGACGCCGCCGGCCTCGCATTCATCGAGCAGCATGGCGACGATGGCCTTGGCGGAACCATTACAGAATAGTTGCCCGAGGGTTTTTTCGTGCCAGGCGATGCCGTGGCGATCGACCATTTCGATGAAATCAGCCGGTGTGTAGCGGCCCATCGCCGACCGGGCGAAATGCGGGTTTTCGGAGATGTAGCGGTCCGGCACCGCGCCGGTGTTGGTGAAATTGCAACGACCACCACCAGAAATCAGGATCTTCTTGCCCGGTTCATCGGCGTGATCGATGGCGAGCACGCGGGCGCCGCCCTGCCCCGCCACCGCAGCACACATCAGCCCGGCGCCGCCGGCGCCAAGCACGATCGCATCATGTTCGGAAAATCGGGGGGAATTGCTGGCCATGGCGACCGCCTGTCCGCAACCGCGCCCAAACGCAAGCGCCGCGTTGCGCGCGCCTCCTCCCAATGCGCCGCTATGTTATTCCATAACCAGCAGCACGCGGAACACGTCGGGCTCGCTTTCGACATAGTTCACGCCCAGCACGGTGCGCGGCGACAGCACATTGTCGACAGCATTGCGCAACTGGATCACCTCACCAGGGCGCGGCACCGCATCGAACCAGGCGGACGTTGGATAATCGATATCGTCGTCCATTTCCGATACCCGCTGCAAATCGATCCTGATGGCCATTGGCCGCATCCCTTTTGCCCATCGCGGCGTGGATTCGCCGCCGAATTTGCCCGGCCGCCGGGGCAAAATGCACCAGCGGCCGGGATGAATTCAATTATAGGCGGAATGGCGCAGGCCAATGGGCATTGGCCCCAAATCAATTCATTCGGCCATGATGGCAAAACGCGGGTCGCTGCGCGTCAATTCGGCCATGGCCTGCGCGGCCCGCCGCGTGATCTGGCGGGCACGTTCCTTGGTAACGCCAGTTTCGTCGCTGGCGGCCGCCGCGCCATCGAACACCCGGCGCTCGACAATTTCACGGTCCCGCGCCAGCTTTTCGTCCAGCCGGGCAAGCTCGGCCGGATCGACGCCAAAGGGCCGCAGACGGGGCGCCACTGGGCCGATCGCGCCAGACTCACGCTTGGGCAGGCGCTTTGGCCCGGCACGCTTGCGCAATTGTTCGATGCCCGTGCTGCGCGATTCCGCGATATAGGCGTCGACCAGCGCCGTTGTTGCCGATGCGGCAAGATAGTCCGCCGCCGCCGCTTCGGTGAGCATCACGGCATCTTCATCCTCGATGATCGATTCCAGCGTCATTTCCTCGCCATCCACGTTGCTGGTGATGCCGTGCATGGAAACCGTCGTCGCCGAAACCTTGCGCGCCGATGGCCGTTGATCGACCATCACGCGGAACCTGAGCCCCTGGAGTTCGCCGCGGATTTGCCAGTTTACGAACGTAGTGAACTGGGCCTTGGCCGGATCATAGCCCTGGATGGCGCGGTGCACGGCGATGGCGCAGCATTGTTCGGCATCCTCCCAATGCGCAACCAGGCCATATTGGCGGATGAAATGGCGGATACGCGGGGCGATCAGCTTCAGGATCGTGGCGAACGCCCGGTCAACGGCGGCGCGGCGACGGGGGGAACTTGGTGAATCCGGCGGCAATGTGCTGTCGAGAACGTTTTGTACCGCTGCTTCAAGCTCTATCGTGATCCTGGACATGAAATACCCCGCTGATTTGCACCCCACCAAGCATTGGCGGCCCTGCGGATTTGTTGTGCATCAAACAGCGAGAATGAATGATTACTTGGTAGCTGGTATTTATACTTGTAAAATATTCCACGGTATTATTACGGTTCCACATATTGTATGTGTGCAGCGCTGCCGACACAAGATCTGTGAAAATCGATCGAAAATGGTGAATTAAATATTCCGCCGGCTGGTTGCCGATGATTAAAGGTTGCGGCGAATGCGGCCATCGGCCGGTCGATCGGCGTTGCAGCCGCCGCCAATTGCTCGAAATCCGTCAGCCGCCAAAACGCGCCGGATCGATGTGACGCCCGATGAACGCCTTCAGCCAGCCGCGATGTGCGTCGGCTGCGCTCCCCGCTGCATCGATGCGTTGCTGCGCCCGCGCGGGGCCGATCTGCGCGTCCAGCAGTCGCCGCGCCCGGCTGTCGTCCAGCCCTTTGCCCAGAAACCGGATGGCATCGCCGGCGCCCAGATTATGGCCAAGATAGGCTGCCTCGGCGATCTTTTCGACGCTGTTGCCGATCGCGACCCCGGCCTTGGTCAGTGTATCAAGGCTGGCGCGGGCATAATCGGCAGTCGCCTCGATACTGGCCTCCGCGTCATCACGCAGCGCCAGCAACGCGGCACGCGCCTGCGGCAAGATGGAGCCGTCTGGCCCCAGCCATCCCCTTGCCCGCGCCACACGGTTCAACCAGGTGCCGCTGCGCTGCGCCTCCGCCACCCAGGTGCCGGACAGGAACTGGCCCAATCCCGCTGCACTCGAGCGCGCGTTGCGCGATGTCGTCGCCCAGGCGCCGTGCCGGTCGCGCCCGGCCTCGGCATCGATGATCGCCGTCAATGCCGCCGCCGGCACCCCGGCCCGCTGCGCCGCCCCGGCAATCGCCCCGGCATATCCGGCATTGGCGCCCAGGCCCCGACTATCGGTAACAGTCGACGCCAGCGCCGCCGGTGCCGGTGCTGCCGTCGCTTTTGACGTGGCGACAGGCGCTGCTTTAACCGGCGCCGCCAGCACCGCGAGCAGGCTATCAAGCCCAAGGCCAACTACGGTCCTGCCGTCGTCCAGCCCGCCTGCCCGCCCGCCCGCAGACGCACCCAGCGCGGCCCGCCACAGCCGCACGTCCACCGCGGATCGCGCCTCGGCATAGATTGCCGCTGCCGTAGCCACCGCAGCGCGGCCCGGCACAAAGGCTGGATCGATCCGCGCCATCAGCCAGCCGGCACACGCCGCGACGCGCTGCGCAGCGCCATCGCCGCCCGGCCACCCGAAATATCATCGGCCTGCGCCTGTTCGGTGGCGTTCTGGTGCCGCTGCACCGACGCGCCGTAGCTTTCGGTCGCCTGTGTGATCGCCTGCAACTGCCCGCAGGCCGCCAGTGCTTCCCCCCGCAACCCGTCGAGCCGCGCGTCGATGCCCCGGCCCTCCGCCGCCAGCCGCGCCGCCCGGTCGCGCAGCCGCGCGCCATAAGGGTGTGCGGCCAATTGCCAATCGCCGGCCGCTACCGCCCGCTCCTCGATGATGTGCACGCCCAATTCGCGCACCTGCGCCCGCACCTCGGCCTCGCGCACCGCTTCGGCGAGCAACGACAGCCGAATTGCGTCCATGCTGCGCCGCTGCACACGCAGCGCCGTGTCAAATGGTGTCGCCAACTGCATCCTCCCCATCATCTGGCGCCAGTATTTCGGCCAGCGCGGCAAACGCCGCCGCCGCACCGCCCCGATCTGCCTTGCCCTGGGACAAAAGGCTTTCGATCGCCGGCACGAGCCGGATCGAACGATCGACATCCGGGTTGGACCCCGCCTTGTAGGCGCCCAGCCGGATGATCTCTTCCATGTCATTATAGGTGGAAACCAATCGGCGTGCCTGCAGCCGCAGCCGGTTTTCCTCGGCCCCCAGCGCGTCGGGCAGCGTTCGCGAAACCGATTTCAACAGATCGATCGCCGGGTAGCGCCCGCGCTCGGCGATGCTGCGCGAAATCACCACATGGCCGTCCAATATGCCGCGCACCGCATCGGCAATCGGCTCATTATGGTCGTCGCCATCCACCAGCACGGTGAACAGCCCGGTGATGCTGCCGGCCTTTTGCCCGGCCTCGCCCTTCAACCCCGGCCCAGCGCGCTCCAGCAAGCGCGGCAGTTCAGCAAAAACCGTGGGCGGATAGCCGCGCGTTGCGGGTGGCTCCCCACTGGCTAGCCCGATTTCGCGCTGCGCCATGGCAAAACGCGTCACCGAGTCCATCAAGCAGAGCACATGCAGCCCCTGGTCACGGAAGTGTTCGGCCACCGCCAGCGTCGTCCATGCCGCCTGCCGCCGCATCAACGCCGGTTCATCGGAGGTGGCGACGACAACCACACTGCGCGCCAGCCCTTCGGGTCCCAAGTCATCCTCGACGAACTCCTGCACTTCACGGCCGCGCTCGCCAACCAGTCCGATCACCGCGACATCGCAGGCCGTCCAGCGCGCCAGCATCGACAGCAGCACCGATTTGCCAACACCCGAACCGGCGAACAGCCCCAACCGCTGCCCACAACACAGGGGCGCAAAGATATCCAGCGCCCGCACCCCGGTATCGATGCGCCCGCCCACCCGCGCCCGCCCGGCAGCGGCCGGTGGCAAGGCCTTTACCGGCCGCGCCGCATTGCCCGGCAACAACGGCCCCTTGCCGTCCACCGGCCGGCCCAGCCCATCGATGATGCGCCCCCGCCAGGCATCAGCGGGGAACAACCGGAACTGCCCGGCGCGCAGATCGACCCGCGCCCCGGCGGCAATGCCCTGCAAATCACCATAGGGCAGGCAATGCGCGATGCCGCGGTCCAACCCGGTCACCTCTGCCTCTACCGCCGCGTCACCGGATGCAATCGCGACCCGGGCGCCGATGCGCGCCGCGCCGGCCAGTCCGTCCACTTCGATCAACGCCCCGCGCACACCGACGACGCGCCCGAAACGCTGGTCGGGCGACAATTCGCGCATGGCGGCAATCGCCCCGGAAAGCCGATCAACGCCGGCCTGCGCGGCCAAATTCACGCCGCCACCGGAACCAGGGCATTTTCCATCTCGATCAATGCCCGGCAATCGACCAGCGCGCGATAATGGTCGCCGCCTGCCACCTTGCGCGCAAAGCCGGCACAGGCCGCCGCAGCCGCCGGGCTATCGAGCCGCGCCATCACATCGGCGAGCGCCGCAACAATGGCTTCCTGGTGAATTTCGGTCCGTTCGCGATCGATATAGGCCGAAATGCAGGCAAAATAGAGCCGCTTCGCCGGGCTCGTCGCATCGCCGGCATCCATCAATTCGCGGCCACGCAGGATCGCCGCCTTGCTTTCGACGCCGATCGTCACCCGGCCATGGGCCCGCAACAGGGCGCCGTTGACGATCAGCTTTTCGCCGTCGCGCAGTGAAATTTGCAAGGTCATACCGGCCCTCAACCATCTGGTTTTCCCATTATAGGTCGCCTGCCCTGCCCGCCCCCGCTGTTTGCCGATCAACCCTCGCCTCGGCTTTATTTGCGGCCCGCCCCCGCCCCGGGCCTGCGCACCATCCTATGAAGGAGGGCGACTGCCGCGAGCCCAAAGGCCCCGCGCCCCGCAACAGCTAAGGAGAGTCACTTGAGCCTCTATTCCGCACTTTACGCTGGCGTCTCTGGCCTCAACGCCCAGGCAACGGCGCTCGCCACGGTTTCCGACAATATCAGCAACATCAACACGGTTGGGTACAAGGAGGAACAGGCGCAGTTCCGAACCCTGGTATCCGGCGGCAGCCGCGGCGGCACCTATTCCGCCGGCGGTGTTGCAGCGGCCCCCCAGGCGCTGATTTCCAAGCCCGGCGTGCTGCAGGCATCGATCAGCGATACCGATCTCGCCATCGAAGGCAGCGGGTTCTTCGTCACGCGCGACGGCACTGCGGCCAATGCCAATGTTTCCTTCACCCGCGCCGGCTCGTTCAAGCCCGATGCACAAGGCTATCTGCAGAACAGCTCCGGCTATTATCTGCAGGGTTGGCGACTGGATGCGCTGGGCAATTACACCAACAATGGCAGCCTTTCGGCGCTGACGCCGGTCCGGGTCAGCGAACTGACCGGCACCGCCACGCCATCCACCACCGTCGCGCTGCGCGCCAATCTGCAATCCACCACAGCGGCGTTCGGCGGCGCCTATTCTGCGGGCGATCTCGCCGCTGGTACGGTCACGCCCGATTTCACCCGCACCGTGCAGATTTTCGATGCCCAGGGCGGATCGCACGATGTGGCACTTTCCTATCTGAAAACCGGCCCCAACACCTGGGCCAGCGAAATCTACGCAACGCCGGCAACCGATGTCACCGCGGCGGGCGGCCTGCTGGCCAGCGGCACGGTGTTGTTCAACCCGGATGGCAGCCTCGACAAGGCAGGTTCCAGCGCCGCGTTGTTCGGGCCGCTGTCGGTCACCTGGTCGAACAGCGCCGGGTCGGTGCCAATCACGCTTAAACTGGGCAGCGATGGCGGGCTTGATGGGCTGACCCAGTCCAGCGACCAGTCGGCGTTGCTGTCCTCCTCCATCGATGGCGGCCTGCTCGGCAACGTCGCGGCCATCGATATCAGCGATACCGGCATCGTCAGCGCGGTGTTCGACAATGGCGCCCGCCGCGCGGTTTTCCAGTTGCCGCTCGCCACGTTCCAAAATCCAGACGGCCTCACCCGCCTTCCCGGCAACAATTATGGCGTCTCGAACACCTCGGGCAATTTCGCCATCAATGGCCCCGGAGCGCTCGGCGCCGGCAAGATCAAGGCGCATAATCTCGAAGCCTCAACCGTCGATCTAGCCCAGGAATTCACCAATTTGATCCGGTTCCAGCGGGCCTACAGCGCCTCCTCAAAGATCATCACGACGGTCGACGAGATGCTGCAAGAGATCAACCAGCTGAAGCGTTAAGCCCGCAAGACGCCCCCGGCGCGGTTAAAAAAGCCGCGCCGGGCCGTTTGTTTTGAAAGGGTTGCGCAGAAAGGGAAGCCGGCGTGTCATTGAACGAAATCCTCAGCTCGGCGGTGTCCGGGCTTGCCGCATCACAGGCCGGCCTGCGCACGGTTTCCAACAATATCGCCAATGTCAGCACGCCCGGCTATGCTCGCGAACGCGTGTCGCTCAGCACCAGCGTCACCGCGGGCCGCGTTACCGGCGTCCAGACCGGCGAAAGCGAGCGCATCGCCGACAGGTTCCTTGAAGCCAACGCCTATCGCCGCGCCAGCGATGTCGGCCGCGCCGATGTCAGCGCCACCTATCTCGACCGGCTGCAATCGCTGCTCGGCGCCCCCGGGACGGCTTCCGGTCTGCCGGCACGACTTGATGCCATCGGCAGTTCGGCCATCGAACTCGCTGGCTCACAGGCTTCTGCCCAGACCCGCGCGGTTTTTACCGCCAATGTCGCCGATGCCCTGAACTCGCTGCGCCAGGTAGATGGCGACGTGTCACAGATTCAGGCCGACACTGATTCCGAAATCAAGGCCAATGTCGATTCGGTCAACGGCTTGCTCAGCCGCATTCACGACCTGAACGACAGCATTGCCCAATTGCAGGGCCAGGGCCGCAACGCCACCGGCCCCTATGGCCAGCGGCTGTCGGCGCTTGAGGATCTCAGCACGCTGCTCAACGTCACCGTCCGCGAGCAGCCGGACGGCAAGGTCACCATCGATTCCGCCAGCGGCTCGGTTCTGCTCGATTCCCGGCTGCGACAGCTTTCCTACCCCTCCGGTACCACCGGCGAGGCCAAGGCCAGCTATCCGGCAATCGACATCCGCTTCGCCAACCCCGATGGCAGCATCGGCGCCGCCACCGGCACGGCGCTCAACTCCAGCGCGGCGGCGGGCGGCAAGATCGGAGCGCTTATCGATATTCGTGATCGCGCCCTGCCAGAGTTTTCAGCTAAGCTCGGCGTGCTGTTTTCCGGCCTGTCGGAGGCGCTCAACGCCGCAAGTAACGCCGGCAGCAGCGTCCCCGCACCCGCGTCGCTCGATGGCCGCCAGACCGGGCTTGTCGGCGCCGACCGGCTGGGCTTCACCGGCAGCGCCACCTTTGCCGTGGTTGCCGGCGATGGCACGCTTGTCGCGAGCACCAATGTCGATTTCAGCGACCTTGGTGCCGGTGCGACGGTGGATGACGCCATCGCCGCCATCAACACCGGCCTAGGCGGCGCGGGTGTCGCCAGCTTCACCGGCGGCGTTCTTTCGATCAAGGCAAGCGGCGCCGGCAACGGTATCGCGGTGGCGCAGGATGCCGCCAGCCCCAGTGACCGCGCCGGCACCGGCTTTTCCCAATATTTCGGGCTCAACGACATCATCCGCAGCAGCGGCAACGCACTGGTCCCGACGGGCTTCACTGCTGCCGATCCGCACGGCTTTGCGCTAGGCCAGACGGCGGAAATCGCGCTTCGCGACAGCAGTGGCCGGGCGCTTGCCAGCTACACCCTCACCGGCGCGGTTGGCCCAAATTTCGGCGATCTCGTCACCGAACTCAACGCCAGCCCGCTGGGCAGTTTCGGCAGCTTTTCCATCGACAGCCGCGGTCGTTTCGCCTTTGCCGGCAACAGCAATGTCGTCAGCCCCAGCCTGACGATCACGGCGGATTCGACCGATCGGTTGGGCAGCGGCCGCAGCTTTGGTGCGCTGTCCGGGCTCAGCGGCAAGGACGCCGGGCTGGGCACCGCGCAAGTAAAGCCTGAAGTGCTCGCCAATGGCGGTCTGTTACCGCTGGCGCGACTGCAAACCGGCGTTGCAATAGGCGACAAGGCGCTTGGCGCCGGCGATCTGCGCGGCGCCACGGCGTTCAGCGACCAGCTTGCCCGCGCCATCGATCTAGGCAAGGATGGCAAGGTTACGGCAGCCGGTCTTGCCGCTGCGTTGATCGGCAAGGCCGGCGCCGATTCCACCCATGCCAATGGCCAGCTCGCCGATGCACGCGCCCGTCACGATGATGCCGTCAACCGGCGTGACAGCTATTCCGGCGTCAACGTCGATGAAGAATTGTCGCAACTGGTCGTATTTCAAAACAGCTATTCGGCCGCCGCCCGCGTCATCAGCGCGGCCAGCGATCTGTACGATACACTATTGTCCATCCTCCGTTAGGGGCCAGAAGCATGACCAGGGTCGCAACCGTTCCGCTGCAACGCATCTTGTCGGGCAGCATCCAGAAACTGCAGAACGATATCGCGACCAGCCAGAAACAGCTGGCATCGGGCAAGCGTGCCACCAGTTTTGCGGCGCTCGGCAGCGATGGCGTGCGCAACATCTCGGCGCATTCGCTGCTGGCCCGGCAAAAGGCCTATGGCACGGTCGCAACCCGCGTAGGCACCACGCTGCTGCTCTATGATGCCAATATCAGCAACGTCGATACCGCCACCACGACGCTGCGCGGCCAGATCCTGCAAGCCATCGGCACCGGCCAGACGACGGGCCTTCAGGAAGCCATCAAGACTGCCTTTGATCAGTTCCGCACTGCCCTTACCGCCACGCTCGATGGCCAGCCGCTGTTCGGTGGCAGCCAGACGGATTCGACCCCGTTTACGGCGCAAACCCTCGCCGACATTGTCGGGGTGCCATCGGACAGCCTGTTCGCCAACGACGATGTACGCGCGACCACTCGCGTCGCCGATGGTGTCGATGTGCAATATGGCGTCACCGCCAGCGATATCGGCGGCGATCTGGTCAAGGCATTCCAGACACTGGCCCAGGCCGGCACCATAGGTGACACCCCGACCGCTGCACAAAAAACCGCGCTCGCCGATGCCATCGCCCAGATCGACAAGGGCCTGCAATCGGTGCGCGGCGTCAACGCCGACAATGGCCGCCGCCAGGCCCAGGTCGAAACTGCGGTCACCCGTTCGGAGGAAAGCAGCAACCTCCTCGACGAGGTCATCAGCACCAACGAAGACGCCGATCTCGGCCAGCTCTCCATCGACCTGACCCTCCACCAGAGCATCCTGCAAGCCAGCTATTCCGTCATCGGCCGCCTGTCGAACCTCAGCCTGGCCAATTACCTATAGCGAAGTCGGCAACGACCGCCGGCGCATGACTAGTTGCAACCGCTTGCCCGATAATAGATATTTTGGAAATGCGCTCGCCATTCAGGAAAGTTACCGCAATTCTCGGGCTCTGCGCCAGCAGCGTTGCAGGAGCGGCAACCTCGTCAGGCACCCTGTGGTTTTACGCGACAGCTGAAGAGCAGCGATGGTGTGCGGAGACGCAAGACCGAACCGCCAGGCTCGCGGCCAGCAGCGCAAAATTCGCAAGCGGCATGTCGGCGATGCTTCGCTACCACGCTGCCATCCTCGATGACGTGATGGTCATGACCGAGAGCGAAGATGCCTATGTCGAGGACAGCTATAATTTCGACCGGAAGCTGCGTGTCATCAGCGTCGTGCGCCGAGGCCATTATTTGAACAGCCCGTTCTTCAACGTCACTTTCGCCCGAGATCGAGCCGGCAAATTGTCGGTCACGCCAGCGTCGGTCCAGATAGTGGCGCGGCAGGAAACATCGCTGCATGAGACTTACTTTGTCGATTGGCCGCTCTATCGAAACTTTGCACAGTTCCCGTTCAAAGGCCTCGTCAGCTTTGGAAAGCACGTCGCCGTCACCCACCAATGCGCGATGGACAAATAGCGGAATCCGTTGGTCCTCTGCAGGATAGAGACAGCAGGATGCAGAAATAGGCCCCGGTGCCACCCCTCGAACCGGTTGCACCTAAACCTTCAGTCGCGGCAATGGCGCATCGAACAGATTGCCGATCGCCCCCGCCGGGCTTGCCGAGGGGATCGCGACCATCGCGCGGGTCAGTAACTCGGGGTCGAGGCTCGCCAAATCACCGGTCAGCAAGGCAAAGGTTGCCGCCGATTTGGTGCCGGCAAACGCAGTCTCATAGCGCAGCCGCAGCGACCACAGCCCCGGCTCCCGCCCCAGCATCGCCAGCGCAACGGCGTAGCGCAGCACAACCGCCTGTTCGACATCGCTCAATCGCGGCGAATTGGGCAACAACGGCAGGCTCTCACCGGCCAGCGCCGACCAATTGTGCACGGACCAATAGATTTCGGCCCGTACCGCCGCGCCATCCGGCACGTCCTGTAACACCGCCATTGCTTCGTTTAGCCGGCCGAGCTTGTACAATGCCACCGCTTCAACCCGTTGACGGTTCCAGCGCATGTCGTCGGGATAGACGGTGGCCTCGGTCTGCCGCAAAACGCTAAGTGCCTGCGCCGGGTCTCCCGCCAGAATGAACAGGCTCGCCACCCGCGACGACAAAGGCCCCTGCGCAATATCGCGCGCCCTGTTCAGCAGTTGATGCCGCAAAAGGTCACCGGCACGCGCATATAGCCCCTTTTCCTGCAACCGGTCTGCCAGCTGCGCGACAAGGAAATCCCCCGCCGCTCCAGCAGGCGCCAGATCCCGATAATCCCAATAAAGCCCCGCCGCATCGGCAATCGGCATGGCTGAATCGAGTGACAGCCCGGCTGCAAGCTCGGTGCGTAGTTCGGCGATCATCGGCACATCGGCACCGCTGGCCGGGAAATACCGCAGCAACGCCGCACCCGCCGCCAGTGAACGCCGCAGATCATGCAGCTGCTGGCCGATCGCATAGGACAGGCGCAACGTCCGGCGCTCCGTCTCGTCACCGCGCCAGGTGAAAGCCAGCCGGTCAACCGCCGCCGCAAGTCCTGGCGTCACGGGGCCGCGCCGCATTTCCGCCACCAGCATACCGATCCTCGCCCGCGCCTGTTGGCCGTGGCTGCCTGCATTCGCCACCCGCCCCAGAAGGCGCAGCGCTGCCGGCACATCCCCCATCGACAGCGCCGCCTCGCCGCGCACCAGATCGGCCGCCGCCTTATCCGCCGGCAGACTGCGCAGGAATGCAGAAACCGCTCCCGCCCGCCCAAGGGTTATACCGGCCCGCGCCGCCGCCAGCAGGAAAGGCGCCCGCGCCGCAACCGGGCGGCGCATCACGGCCGGCAGCGCGCAGTGCAATTGCCCAACCGCGGCGCCGGGGTCACCAATCGCCGAAAACGCCCAAAGCCGCCACGCACAGGCCTCGGCATTGGCGGCCAGACGATCCGCACCCGACGCGCGCGGCCCAAGCGCCGCCAGCGTCCCCACCGCATCCCCGGCCTCGGCTCGCGCCGCCCCCGATGCAAGCTGGAACATCTCGGTAAGGCCCAGGTCAGGCTCATCGGCCTGCATCACCTCCAGCACGCCCCGCGCCTCCGCACCACGCCCGCGCGCGATCAGGGCACGCGCCAGCTTCCATCGCGCCGCTTGCCGATTGGTCGCATTGCTGGCCGCCAGAGCGGCCCAGGCCCGTTCTGGCGATGGCGCCAGCCAGGCATCGGGACCGGACGCAATCGCTTGGCTACCAAGTTGGATGGCAAAGCCCACAGGCCGCTTCCACGTCGCGGGCGCAAGCACCGGAGCAACACCGTCGATGACAGGCGGCACCGCGGGTCCGGCAGCACCGCCAATACTAATGGCCATTGTGCCGAGAAGCAGCGATCGCATCACCACTGCCATGGCAGAAACGCCACGGCGGCACCTGCCGCACCGCTCGCCAGCAGGTAGAGCGACCCGCGCAGCAAAGCCGACATCGGTGGTGACGCCTGTTGCGCCGGCGACCCGGTAATCGGCTGCAACCCCGCGTTGCCCGTCATTCGCGCACCGGCTTCGCGGTTATCCGGCATGGCAACAGCCGCAGGTGGTCGCGCGCTCGGCCTACCTCGGGTCGAACCACCGCCGATGATTTTTGCACGTCCAGGCTTCTGATCGCGGCTCATACACCCCCGGCACGTGAATTTCCTCCTATTATAGGATGCGTGGGGACACGACGGTTCGAAGCATCGTTAGAATTTTTTAGTCATGTTGCGTGGAGTAGGTGATGGTGAGACGAACAATTATGCTGGCGGCCATGCTCGCATTACTGTCCGGTGCAGGCGTTGTTTCGGCGGCCCGGCCCGAACCGGGCATCATGATTGCGCCACATTTCATCCCGCTCGACGATATCGCGGTCCCCATCATCGACGGTAATATCATCAGCGGCAGGCTGCGCTTCAAGGCCATTATCGCCGCGAAAGACGACGCCGCGCAATCGCGATTGATGACGATAAAACCGCAGCTGCGCTCGGAATCGTTGATCGCCGGCATCGAATTCTCGCGCCTGCACGCCTCCGGCCTGCGCCCGGTCAACGCCGTTGCGCTGGCTGCGGCATTGACCATTTCGTTAAAGCAGTATCACCCGGACATCGGCCAGGTGTTGCTCGTCAAAAGCGCCGCCGACATGGGCTAGTCCCTCGGCATGGCCGCGACCTGCATGGCATGGCACGCCGCGTCCATCACGATTTTCCACGCGCTATGACTTTCCCGTTGCCAACGGGAGTCATGGGCTGTGGCGCTGCCATTGCGCTCGGCGGCGCGGCACCGGCTGGCAGGGTGCCAGCAACGGCCGCCATCGGAACCACCGACTTCGCGGCTGGCACCAGATCCCGCCGTAAAGCCGATTTTCGCGCCAGCGCCATGCTGAGATCAGCGGCGGCCCGCGGCGTCATGGCAGCGAGGATCAACGCCGTCGAGCGGTCGCGCATCCGCCCTGCCACCTGCATCTGCACATCCAGATCAAGCTGTTCGAACACGGTAGCGGCCTTGGCCGGCTTCATCGCCTGGTAAACCCGCGCCAGCACGTCGAATTGCTCGCCGCCCTCCTCGCCGGACTTGGCCGCACTCCGCTCGCGCGAAGCCAGTTCGGCCTTCAACCGCTGTTCGGTCGCCAGCGCCGCCTGCTCGCGCAGATCGAGCGCGCGCTTGCGCTGCGACGCCGCGCCATCGCGGGCCAGCAAGTCTTCGCCAATTGCAACGCCCAGCCGGGTCGGCGGCGTCGCAGGTGCTGTCGCAGCTGCAACAACAGCGACACCATTGGCAACAATCGACGACGCCAGAACGACCGCTGTCAGCATCAGCAAGGTGGGTCGGCGCGGCAACATCAGGCAGCAACGCCTACGTTGGCAGCTTTGGTGGCGGCTTCGTTGGCAGTATCGTTGCGCAGCGCTTGGTCCGCCTCCATCCGTGCCAACAACCGCCGCGACGTGCGCGCCACGGTGCGATTGGCGGCGACGATTGTTCCGGGCGGCAGATCGGCTCGAACCGACTGCGTGCGTTGCGCCGCTATGGGCTTGGCAGGCGGCCCATGTTCAGTGACCGCGATCTTGCCTGTGGCCCCATCGGCTGGTGTGGCCCGCCTCGGATCACTGTGGCGCAACGCGACCTTTTCCGATCCGCATCTAGCCGCCGCAGTCGCACCCACCGACGCCGATGCCGTAACAACGCCAACCGCGCGCGCCACCGGCCTGCGAGCCGGCGCCAGTCTTGGCACTGGCGCTGCAGGAACCTGGTCTATCGGGCCATTGCCCGCCTCAACAACCGTTACATCACGATTGCTCGCGCCCGCGACCGCGACGATCCGTTCCGCAATGGCATCGGCGATACCGGTCATCACCGTCAATTCATCGACCATCGCCTTGCCCTGTTGCAGCGTCTGTGCCGTCAGCGCGAGATCGCCGCGCAACAGCGCCGTCAACTGGCCCAGCACCCGCCGCGCCTCGGCAGTAGCGGTATCGACACTGCCGACAATCTGGCCAAGACCACCACCCTTCACCGCCTCCAGCGCCCGCATCAGGCGAATGCTTTGGACCAGCACAGCGATGCACAACAGGATCGAGGCGATAGTTGTTGCGCTTGCAAACGTCATTTTCCGCTGCCTTTCGAAATGTCGCCGATCATGCGCACGGCAATATTGTGCCGCCGCTGGCCGATATGCGCATGGCCCAGCGGCACGCCGCCGCTATGCAGTTCCAACGCGTCATCCGGCCCCTGGTTGAGCCGGATGGTCTGCCCGACCCGCAGGGATCGTACCTCGCCCAGCATCATCGATCGCGCACCCAGCACGACATCGATGGCAACCTCGGTCTTGCGCAGTTCGGCGGCCATGTGCGCCTCCCAGATATTCCCGCGCCCGGCCTTTTCGCCCATGAACCTCTGCAACAGCTTGTCGCGGATCGGCTCCATGGTGGCATAGGGCAGGACCAGGCTGAAACGTCCGCCCCGCCCTTCCATATCGACACGAAAGCTGGCGACTGCGGCAATATTGCTGGGCCGGGCAATGGCGGCAAAGCGCGGGTTGGTCTCGATCCTGTCGAGCCGCAGCGTCACTGGCGAAATCGGGCCGAATGCAGCGGCCAGATCGACCAGCGCAAGATCGAGCATCCGCGACACCAGATTGGTTTCGATGGTTGTAAAGGCTCGGCCATCTATCCGCATCGCGGCACCCCCACGGCGGCCACCCAGCAACGCATCGACAACGGCATAGATCAACGCGCTGTCGACGGTAACCAGGCCATAATTCTCCCATTCGCGGACATGGAAGACGCCAATCATTGCCGGCAGGGCCAGACCGTTGATGAAATCGCCGAACCGCGCCGATGAAAGATCCTCAAGGCTGACATCGATGGCGTCAGACGTCAGATTTCGCATCGACGTTGCAAAGCTGCGCACCATGCGTTCGCACGCCACTTCCAGCATCGGCAGCCGTTCATGGCTGATAATCTTGGATTCGATGACTGCCTTCAGGCCCTGCTTGGGCGCCATCGCCACCATGTCGTCGCCGAACAAGGCGTCAATGCTGGCCTGGTCGAACATCGCACCCTCGGGCACCGGCGGTGCTTCGGGCAGCCCAATATCTTGAAAATCAGCGCTCATTGCTGGATCAGATCCTGGATGAGTACATCGCGCACACTGCCAGGGCCCGCGGCATCATTGGCCCGCAACAGCAATTCCTCCTTGATCCGGAACACCGCCGCCGAACCCGCCAGATCCTCCGGTCGCAATTCGCGCAGGAAAGGCTGAAACCGATCGATGATCACCGGCATTCGCGCCTTCAACCTGTCGGCGCCGGCGGCCGTGGCCGGCACCAGACTGGCGGTCAGCTTGATCAACCGCGGCGCCCCATCGGCACTGCGCAAATTGACGATCAACGGCGGCATCTCGACAAACACGCTTTCTTCTTCCGCCGTGGCCTCAACCGGGCCCTTCCCCTTGCTCGGCGGCGCGTCGCCCCTCGTGAGCAACAGCAGCGCCGCGACCGCAACACCGATCAAAACCAGCAAGACAGCACTCGCGGCGATCAGGAACCGCCGCCCCGGTCGTGCAGTGCCAGTGTCTGCGATGGCCTCGTCTTCCGGCTCGATCGCCGCTTCCAATGTCACGAACTGCGACTCCTGTAGCTGTGTCGGTTGGCTTGCTTCTTTGCGGCCAACCCGGCCGCGCGCCGATCTCCTGCTATTATAGGTCCACAACCCGGCAACTTCTGCCGGGCCGGCAATTTCGGGCGATAATTTGCAAAGGGCGGCTTTGATGGACGTTTCGGCCTATGTGCTGCTCAGTCATGAACAGGCGCTCCGGCGCCGGCTCGACATCGCCGCCAACAATATGGCAAATACCGGCACCACTGGCTTCAAGCGCGAACAGCCGCTTTTCCATGATTATCTCGAAAGCGGCACCGGTGGGCCCGTCCCGGCGGCGGACACCACCGCCTTTGTGCTCGATTATGGCGCCATGCACGACAGCAGCGCCGGCAGTTTCGAACGCACGGCCAACCCGCTCGATGTGATGATCGACGGCCCCGGTTATCTGACGGTCGAAGACCCCGCGGGCGGCACCGCCTACACCCGTGCAGGCCATATACTGGTGTCGGACACCGGCGATCTCGTCACCGCCGCCGGCCAGCGCCTGCTCGACGCATCCGGCAAGCCCATCGCCGTGCCGCCTGACCAGATTGCCGCGCTCACCATCACCGCCGACGGCAGCGTTACGGGCAGCCAGGGCGCGCTCGGCCGCCTCGCCGTGACGCAATTCGACGAAGCCACGGTCACGCCGCGCGGCGACGGCCTCTATAATGGGGAAAACGGCCGGATACTTGTTGCCGCCGAAACCCGGTTAAAACCGGGCGGCATCGAGGCTTCGAACGTTCAACCCATCGTCGAGACGACTGCAATGGTCGAAATCCTGCGCGCCTACCAGTCCAGCCAGCAACTCAGCGCAAGCATCAACGACATGCGCACGCGCACGATCGAACGACTGTCCCGCTCCAATTGATCGAAATGACCTGACCATTTCAACGCCAACCCATTGAAAGGATGCCCATGCGCTCTCTCGCCATCGCCGCCACCGGCATGCTCGGCCAGCAAACAAATGTCGATGTCATCTCCAACAACATCGCCAACATGAACACCACCGGTTACAAGCGCCAGCGCGCCGAATTCCAGGATCTGCTCTATCAACAAGTGTCCCGCCCAGGTGCGGCGTCGGGCGGCACCGAGGCACGACTGCCCTCCGGCATCCAGATCGGTGCCGGGGTGCGCACCGCCGGCGTCTATCGCATCGACGAACAGGGCGCGCTCACCAACACCGGCAACCAGTATGACGTCGCCGTCCAGGGCCGCGGCTATTTCCAGGTGACATTGCCCAGCGGCGACACAGCCTATACCCGCGCCGGCTCCTTCCAGGTGTCGGACCAGGGCGAGATCGTCACCACCGATGGCTATCAGGTTCAGCCCGGCATAACGGTGCCGCAGGGTGCCATTGCCGTCACCATCTCCAAAACCGGCGACGTTCAGGCAACATTGTCGGGCAACCCGACGCCGCAAACCATCGGCCAGCTGCAACTTGCCACCTTTATCAATGACGCAGGGCTTGAGGCGCTTGGCGGCAATTTGCTCATCGAAACCGCAAGTTCCGGGCAGCCGACCATCGCCAACCCCGGCGAACCTGGCTTCGGCACGCTCAGCCAGGGCTTTCTCGAGGCCTCCAACGTCAACCCGGTGTCGGAAATCACCGCGCTGATCACCGCGCAGCGCGCCTATGAAATGAACAGCCGCGTCGTCAAGACCGCCGACGAGATGCTGTCCACCGCAACGCAGCTGCGCTGATGCGGCACTTGCTCGTCCTTGCCACCGGCATCGCGCTGGCCGGCGCCACTGCACCGCCCGATCGTGCAGAACCCATCCCCGATATCGCGGTCACTGTGCTCGATCACGCCGTCGATCGCGGTGAAACCTTGTCGCCTGCCGATCTTGCGGAGGCGATGTTGCCCCCGAATGCGGCACGAGGCGCGCTCGGCAGCCGCGACATTATCGGCATGGCCGCCACCCGCCGCCTGGCCGCCGGCAGCATCGTGCGTTCGTCCGACATCGGTCGGCCCCAGATCGTCCGGCGCGGCGAACCCGTCACCATCACATTGCGCAGCGGCACCCTGACCATAACCAGCAGCGGACGGGCGCTGGCCAGCGGTGCAAAGGGCGATCTCGTCCGCGTTGTAGCGACGGCAACCAGCCGGACGCTCGATGGCATTGTCGAAGGCAGCGGTGCGGTACGCATCGCCGCCAATTGATCGAAACCGGGGATCATCCGATGCATCTGCCACGCCTTACCGCGCTTTTCGGCATCGCGCTGATGCTCGGCAGTTGCGGCACCATCGGCCGACTGAAGACGGTCGGCAGGGCACCACCCATGTCGCCGCCCGAAGCCACCGTGACGCCGCCGCTGCAGGCCTCCCTCGGGCGCCAGGGAATCCAGGATCGCGGCATGGATACCAGCGCAGCGACGCTGCCGCCCGCTAATGGGGCATCGCTGTTCCGCACCGGCGCCGGCGCGTTTTTTCGCGATCAACGCGCCGGGCGCGTCGGCGATATCCTGACGGTGCGCATCAAGATTTCCGACAAGGCAGATCTTGGCAATGCCACCTCCCGCACCCGCAACGGCACCGAAACCGCCGGCATTTCGGCGCTGCTCGGCCTGCAGAACCCACTTACCAAGATATTGCCCGGCAATGTCGATCCGTCAAAGCTTGTCGATACTGGCTCCGCCTCCAAATCGGACGGCAGCGGCAGCATCAGCCGCAGCGAAACCATCAACATGACCATCGCCGCGACGGTTGTCGGCGTGCTGCCCAACGGCAATCTCGCCATCCGCGGCAAACAGGAAGTGCGAGTCAACTACGAACTGCGCGAGCTCGTCATTTCCGGAATCGTCCGGCCCGAGGACATCGCCCGGGACAACAGCATCGCCCATAGCCAGATCGCCGAAGCCCGCATCAGCTATGGCGGTCGCGGCCGGCTGACCGATGCCCAGCAGGATCGTTGGGGCCAGCAGATCTACGATGCGCTTTTTCCATTCTAGGGCCGTCAAATTCGCTGTCGCGCCGCGTCGAGCGACGTAACCATCTATTATGCAAAATTATGGTCACTTTTCCGCCAGGCAGTCGCCCGGAAACGGTAGACCGAAGTAGAAGGGAAATAGGGCTATGATGGACTGGTTCGAAAAAACGGCTCCCATCCGGTTGAAGCTGCTCGTTGCTTTCAGTGTCATGACAATGCCGACGATAGTCGTCGCATTCGTTGCGACGACAGACGACCCAAAGCTTCAAATCATCGTCGGTCTCGCGGCAACGCTTAGCGCAATTTTTTTCGGTTTCTGGTTTCGTCACCTCATCGCAACACCATATGTCGCGACCGTCGCCCGCATGGAAGCACTGGCGGCAGGCGACCTCACGAGCGAAATCCGCTTCACCGACTATGCGGATTGCGTCGGTCGACTAACCCGGGCGATGTTCACCTTTCGCGACACGGCACAACAGCAGATCGACGCCAATCATCACCAGATCAACGTCGTCGAAACAATGGCAGGCAAGATGCGCCTGCTGGCTGCCGGCGATCTGACCGCCGATGTCACCGCCGATTTCGGGCCGGGGTTCGCCGATCTGCGAGACAATTTCAATGCTGCCCTGCATGCCCTGCGCATCGCCATCACCGCCGTATCGGACGGCACCCAGGCGATCCGCACCGGTTCCAGCGAAATCTCGCAGGCATCGGAAGACCTCGCACGCCGCACCGAAAGCAACGCAGCCAGCCTTGAGCAAACCTCCGCCGCGCTCGCGCAGATTGATCAACGGCTCAAGGCCACCGCGACAGCTGCGAATGATACCGTCGCCCGCGCCGATCAGGCGATTGCCACGGTCGAAGGCGGACGTGCCACGGCCGAGGACGCGGTGCAGGCGATGGGCCGCGTGGGCAACAGCGCAAAGGGCATCGACACGGTCATCGAGGGGCTCGACAAGATCGCATTCCAGACCCGCGTGCTGGCAATGAACGCTGCGGTCGAAGCCGGCCGCGCCGGTGATGCCGGGCGCGGTTTTGCCGTTGTCGCCGATCTGGTCAGCGCGCTAGCCATGCGCGCCGAGGAAGAAGCCAAAAGGGCGCGAGACCAGTTAACCGTTACCCAGACCGAAATCTTTACCGCCGTCGAGGCCGTACAGAAGGTCGATGGCGCCCTGGCCAATATCGCGGGCGACGTAGGCGCGGTGCACAAGCTTTTGGGCAGCATGGCGAGCGACAACAAGGCGCAATCGGGTGCGATTTCCGAAATTTCGACGGCGGTCAGCACGATGGATCGCGCCACCCAGCAGAATGCCGCGATGGTCGAAGAAACCTCGGCAGCGGCGCGCTCGTTGCTGGTCGAGGTAGGTTCGCTCGCCGAACATGCGGGCAAGTTCATTATCCACTCTGCCAGCCAGCCGGCGCCGGCCCGCAGCGTTCCGGCAACTACAGCCATGGCGCAGCCGCCGCGCAAGCCACGCTCGATCGGCGGCCAGCCCAGCAACGCCGCCAAGGCGGCGTTCAAGCCGGCAGCGATCGCCAACGGGCATGCCAATGGCCACACCGCGCATGACGATTGGAAGGACTTCTAAACTGGGCGCGATACGGGTCCGGCCTTGCGGCGGCAGGTCGGACCGTTTGCGCGACTGCCGCCACCAACAACAACCGAAAAGGCCCGCCCGGTCGCAACCGGGCGGGCCTTTTCATTGTCGGCAATCCGTCAGCTTGCGGTAGGCGCCGAAACCCGAATGATCGACGAGAACGGCTGGGACAAGCCGTTGATATCCAAGCCGACAACGCCGTTGGCAATCGTCACGTCGCCGACCCGGCCCGTGGCGTTTACCGTGACGGGCACCACAGCGCCACTGGCGTCCAGCCCGCGTACCGAAAGCACATAGGCGCCGTTGGGTGCATGCCCGCCGCCCGCCAAGGCGCCATTCCAGGCAAAGCCGCCGCTTCGACTGTCGGTTGGCAGTGCTGCAGTCGCAACGATCTTGCCGGTCGCATCGGTAATCGTCGCCGCCAGCGATACGGCGTCACGATCGGCGGCATAGGCCCAGGTCGCGGGCGCCGCACCAAGGCCGGAAGCCGTCGAATCCAGAACGACGTCGCGACCGGACAGGCCAATCGCCTGCGCCGTATCCTGGCTCGATAGGCGGGCCAGAATGGAATTCAGTGTGCTATTGCCCTGGATCGTCTGTTCCAATTGCGAATATTGCGCCAGTTGCTGCGTATATTCGTTGCTTTTCAACGGGTCGAGCGGATCCTGATTTTGCAATTGCGTCGTCAGCAAGCGCAGGAATGTATTGAATTCGGAACCGCCGGCATCCGCACGACTGGCGGCGGCGGTCAGCGAAGTCGCCGCCGATGCGGCACTGGTATCAATCACGGGCATTCTTGCTTCTCCTCAAGCCATCACATCAACCGCACCGTTCCAGCGCAGGGGCCGAAACCGGGTCGGATCGGGAATATCGGCGCTGCCAGTGTCAGCACGCGCAACGGCGGGCTGCGCATCGTGCCGCGGCTGTCGCTGGCCACCCTCGCCGCGATCCTGGCTGCGGCTTTCGAAGCGAAAACTGTCGGCATCGGCGCGCACGCCGGCATCGCTCAACGCCCGCCCTAGATCCGCACTGTCGCGTCGCAACAGATCGAGCGCGACGATGGAATCGGCACCGACAACCGCGCGCAACGCGCCGCGATGGTCAAACGTCATGCGGATATCGATCGTGCCGAAATCGGCCGGTTCCAGCCGGATGCGCAATTCGTCGCCATTGCCGGCAAGCCGTTGCGCCAGCGCAACGCCAACATCATGCGCCAGCTTTTCCGGCTGCACCGGCAGGACAATGGAAACCGGGACGGGCGCAAGCACGACTGGCGCCGCAATGGCTGGCGTTGCCAAAAGGAACGGCGACGGTGCGGTAGAACCGGCGGACTGCGGCGCCACCGCCAAAACCGGAGCCGGATCGCCCGTTTCCGGCAACTGGACGATGGGCAACGCCACCGGGTTTTTAACCGCAGTTGTCGCCGGGACACCTACTTCGCGCGGCGCTGCCGTTCGCTGGCCGGACGCAGCGGCCGCGATCATATCGCCAGGCGATCCAGGCGCGTTTGCCGCCACGGGCGCCAGACCGGTTGGGGTCGTTGGCTGCGTCTTCATAAGCGCAGGGTTGTCTGCCGCCGCTTCCGCTTCCGGCGCTTCGGCTATCGCCGTAATTGGTTCCGTATTGCCACCTACACTGCGGATCGCAGCGACTGTACGTCTGGCAACCACGCCGGCTACCGATTGGGCTTCTGGTGCTGGCGGCCCTCTTACGCCGCGTTGCATGGCCGTATCGTCGCCGGTCTCGCGCCGCGTCTTCAACGGGGAAGCAACGAGATCCGCCGAGCCCTTCGCAACCGGCTGACCAGCCGCTGCGCCGTCCACCAGAATGGCGGCATCAGGCTTGGCGGCTTTCGCTTGTCCGGCGCGGCCAGCGACCAAGGCGACTGCCTGCGTCGGCGGCGGCGCATCTTCGGCATCACCGACAACGACCGGCAACGCCGCCAGCCGCTCTTGCGCTACAGGTAAAAGCAGCTGTGGCAGCGGCAAGCCTGCTGCGTCCGGTTTGGCATCGTCGGCCGGTTCGCGTTGTCTCGCCGCCGCGTTCCGCCGCGGCGTAGCGCTCGGGTTTGATACAGCGACAGCCGCGGAAGCTTCTGTGGGCCGGGGCCCTGCATCCGGCACGATGGGTGATGACCCAACGGCAACTGCCTGCAGCCCTTCCGCAGGCGCGATGACGGCCGGCGAGCCTGTCGTGGGATCCCCGTCCGGCCGCGAAGCCTTGGCAATAAAACCTGCCACTTTCGGGTCTGCAGCATCATCAACAACCGCCGCCGTTGCCGCCTCGTCAACCGCAAGCGCAACCGCGGCGCCAGCCTGGGCACCGGGGGCAATAGCTTTCCCAACGCCATCATCCGACAGTGCCGCAGTCGGCAAATTACCATTGCCCACCAGATTAAGGGCCGTTGAGAGAACGACGCCGCCGTCACTCTTGACGACGCCGGCAACCACCGGCCCGCGCTTGTCGACGACCGCTGCCTGGGTGATGAGCACAGCCTTTGCATCGATGCCAACGGCCACCACCGGTGCCGCGCCCACACCAGTATCTCCTGGCGCCGGAGCGGCAAGCGACTGCCGCACGATCTCGGCGAACCCCCCGGCGGCTACAGCCACGCCATTCTTGGTCGCCGGCAGAATTGCCTTTACCCCGTCGCGCAACCGCCCGGTCGGCACGGCAGTACCGATAATTTCGTCACCACCGTCGCCACGGTCGGGCGTATTGCCCACCCCCTGCGCCGCCGCAACCGCTGCGGTCGCCACTGGTGGCGCGCCTACGGCCCTGTAGGCAATTCCGGTGGCGGCAATGGTCATGCGGTGCCTCGTTGCGCCGGGTCGCTATGCCCGTGCCTCATTATAGGATGCGCGCACCCCGCTGGCGGCCGATCAGGCGATACTGCCCAACAGCCTGACGCGGGCGCGGGTATGGATTTCGTTCTGCGACAGCACCACCGTCGCCGGCCGCACCCGCTCGATGATCGATCGCACGAATGGCCGGATCATCGGATTGGTCAGCATGCACGGAATTTCACCGTTTGCCGCCAGCCGGTCGTAATTCTCACGCACCGCCCCGATAAAGCCCTGTAACCGTGTCGGCGCCATCGCCAGATGCCGTTCATCGCCCTGCCCGACGATGCTTTCGGCAAATGCCTCATCCCATTCCGGTGACAGCGTCAGGATCGGAATGCTGCCATCGCGTGATTGCTGCGCCGAAATCTGCCGCGCCAGCCGGCCACGCACATGCTCGGTGATCAGCGTCAGGTTGCTTGTCGTGCCGGTCGCCTCGGCAATGCCCTCCAGGATGGTCGGCAGATCGCGAATCGAAACCCCTTCCCCCAGCAAATTCTGCAAGATGCGCTGCACGCCCGAAATGCTGATTTTGGAAGGGATCAGTTCGGCCACCAGCCGGTCGGCATCTTTGTGGACATTGTGCAGAAGGTCGTGTGTTTCGGAATAGGACAGGAAATCGGCGATATTGGCCTTCACCAATTCCGTCAGCAGCGTGACGATGATGGTGCCGCAATCAACCACCGTCAGGCCGCGCAAGCCGGCCTCATCGCGCAGGGACCGGTCGATCCAAAGCGCCGGCAGGTTGAACACCGGCTCGCGGGTTTCCTCCCCGGGCAGCCCCATGGTCTCACCACCAGGGCCGGCGATGACCAGCAGCTTGTCGATGCGTATCTCGCCGCGCGCTGCCTCGGTTTCCTTGATATGGACGACATATTCGTTCGCCCGCAGCGCCATATTGTCCATGATCCGCACCGCGGGCAGAACAAATCCATATTCGCTGGCCAATTGCCGGCGCAGCGCCCGCACCTGGTCTTCCAGCCGCGGCTCGCTGACGGAATTGTTGATGATCGGCAGCAGCGCGTAACCAATCTCCAGCCGCACCGCATCAATGGCGAGCGTCTCCGCCACCGGCGTTTCGCCCTGTGCCATATCTGCTGCCGCCTGCGCCTCGGCGCCGGCCGCAACCCGCTCGCGCGCCTCGGCACGCTTCAGCATGGACCAGGCCAGCCAGCCGCTGCCAGCCGAAAACAGCGCGAACGGCGCAAACGGCAGCCCCGGCATC
>JBBQPR010000006.1:0-66491 GCA_038217075.1 Sphingomonadales bacterium | reverse complement strand
CTCGCCGCCTACAATTACGCCCGCCGGCTCAAAACGCTTAGCGGCCTCACACCCTACGAATACATCGCCAAGATATGGACGTCAGAGCCAGATCGGTTCATCGTCGATCCGATCCACCAGATGCCGGGACTAAACACCTAGCCGCAGCCGTTTGCTCCCAAAAAGGTTGAGCCCCAGCAGCAGGGCCACGAACAATCGCCTCATGACGGCTGTCCATTCACTTCAAGGGCTTCACGAAGCTCGGTGTTCAGTCCAGGCATCCGACTGCCAAAAACGCGACTTTGTGGCGGCCAGAACAGTCCGATCCCTGAACCAAAGCGTCGAATCCAAACAGTTTCGCATGCCTATGCGACAATTCATCCATGCGGGTCACGGAACACATCTTGGCTTGGCGGGTTCCACATGAGGCGTGTCAAAAGATTTAAACTCAGCGGCGGTGCGCCTGCGACGCCAGCGCTTGCTTCGCCGGCTGGCTATGCTCGCCCTGGTTGGTGCATGGCCGGGTTTGGCGAGTGCCCGGGCATCGGCGAAACCTTTCCCGCCTGCCTCTGATCTCGCGGCTGAATTGCCGCCGCTTGAGCCGATCGGAGATGCCGAAAGCCTTGCTGCTCCCACGCCAATGATTCCGGATTCCGAGCTGACGGCGCCGCTGCCGGCACTTGGAAGCATGCGCGTACCGCCCGCATCGCCGCCGACGAAGGATGCCGACCTTCCCGACATCCGCTATCGCGTCGAAACCAGCGGTCTTTCGGGCGTTGGCCTGGATGACCGCTTTCGCGACCTGTCAGCGTTGCTCGAAGGCGGGCGCAAGGCGGGCAGCGCGACCCAGGTTTCGGCGCGCGCCGATGTCGACGTACAACTGGCTGAAAACCTGCTCCGGTCCGAAGGCTATTTTGATGGCGTCGCCAGCGCCGTGGTCGGCCCGTTGCCGGGCGCTGATGGCCAGCTGCTGGTCAGCATCACCGCAACACCTGGCAGGCGCTACCGGCTCGGCACCATCAACGTTGTTCCAGGCTCCAAGGCGGCGCTGGCCGAAGCGCCGCTGATCCTGGCGCGCAAGGCGCTTGCGCTGGCACCGGGCCAGCCGATTGTTGCTGCCGACATCGAGGCTGCCGAGGCCAATGTGTCGCTGCGCCTTCCGGAACAGGGCTATCCCTTTGCCGAGGTGGGGCAACGGGACATCCTGCTCGATGACGCCGATCTCACCGGAGCCTATTCGCTGCCGGTCACTGCCGGCCACAAGGCACGGTTCGGCGGCTTCCGCCTCGCCGGGGACCCGGTGTTCGATGCCAGGCACATCGCAATACTGCCGCGCTTCAAGACGGGCGAGATCTACGACAGCCGCCGCGTCGACGATCTTCGCCAGGCGCTCGTCGCCACCAGCTTGTTCTCGACCGTGTCGGTGGAGCCCGTAGCCACCGGGACTGTCGATGCAGCCGGTATCGAAACGGTTGACCTGCTCGTCCGCCAAAGCCGCGGCCCGGCGCGCAACCTCGCTGCCAATGCCGGCTATGGCACTGGCGAGGGTATAAAGGTCAGCGCGAGCTGGGCGCATCGCAACCTGTTCCCGCCCGAAGGCGCGTTGACCGCCGCGATCGTCGCCGGCACCAACGAACAGAGCGTCCGCGGGCAGTTCATTCGCGCCAACGCTGGCCAGCGCGACCGCGCCTTTCGGGCCGGCGCCTCGATTGCGCGGCAGCGTTACGATGCGTTCAATGCGGAAACCATCAACGTCAACGCCAGCCTGTCGCGCGTCAGCACGCCGATCTGGCAGAAGCGCTGGACCTGGGCGTTGGGCGCCGAGTTGATCGCCTCGCGAGAAACCAGTTTCGACTCGTTGATCGCCAGGCGCGATCGCGGCACCTATCTCATCGCTGCGCTGCCCACCAAGCTCGGTTACGACCGTTCCGACAGTTTGCTCGACCCGACACGGGGCTACCGCCTCACCGCCCGCGTCAGCCCGGAGGCGCAAAAACGCACCGGAGGTTCGTTCGACAGTTATGGCCGCTTCCTGTTCGAGGCCAGCGCCTATTACCCGGTGACAGATTCGATCGTCATCGCCGGCCGCGCCCGCGTCGGCAGCATCGTTGGCGCACCCCGCGACCAGATAGCCCCTTCGCGGCGGCTCTACGCCGGCGGCGGCGGCTCCGTGCGTGGCTTCGGCTATCAGGAACTCGGGCCCCGCGATCGCGACAACAAACCCATCGGCGGGCGCGGTTTGACCGAGTTCGCGCTGGAGGCCCGTTTCCGCTTCGGCGACTTCGGCATTGTGCCGTTCATCGATGCGGGGCGATTGGGCGAATCCTCCACCCCGTCGTTGTCGGGGATGCGCTACGGCGTCGGTATCGGTGGCCGCTACTATACCAGTTTCGGCCCGATGCGCATCGACATCGCAACCCCGATCAACCGCCGCCCGGGCGAATCCAGGGTGGCGCTCTATATCTCGATCGGCCAGGCATTTTGATGGCGCGGCGCGTCCTGTTCTGGATAAGCGGCGGCATCGCCGCGCTGCTGGCGCTTGTCGCCATTGCGCTGCTCGGGCTTAACACCGGGCCCGGCAAGCGCTTCCTCCTCGGGCAGCTTGCCGGCTTCACAACGGCGACGGGCCTCAACTATCGCGCCGCCAATATCGATGGCTCGATCTATGGCCGCATGATCATCCGCGACTTCAAAATCCGCGATCTCGAAGGCGTGCTGGCGACGTCACCGGCGGTGGTTGTCGATTGGTCGCCGGGCGCCTTCCTCAATGGCGGCCGCATTGCCCTCGCCGAGGCCAGTGCCGAAACCCTTCGCCTTTTGCGTCGCCCCAGCCTCCGGCCGTCCAACCCTGACCAACCTTTGCTGCCCAACCTCGATATCGACATTGATCATTTGCAGGTCACCAATCTCATCATCGAACCAGCTGTCACCGGGCGCCGCCACAGCGTCGCGCTGTCGGGCTCCGCCAGCATCGCCGACGGCCGCGCCAACGTTGCGCTCGACGCCATCGCTCGCCAAGGCACCGGAATCACCGGTGGCGACCGCCTCGTCCTGCGCCTGGATGCCGTGCCCCAGACCAACAAGCTGGTTATCGATGCGCGGTTGGTCGCGCCGGCCGGCGGTCTCGTCGACGGTTTGACCGGGCTCGGCAGCCCGCTGACGGCGCGCATCAACGGCCGGGGCAGCTGGACAAGCTGGCGCGGCGCGCTGCGCGCCGACAGCGCTGGCGCGCCGCTCGCCAACCTCGCCATCACCGCCACCGATGGCCGCTTCACCGTGAAGGGCGCCACCAATCCCGGCCTGCTGCTCACCGGGCCGGCCCAATCGCTACTCCGCCAGGTCGATGTCGACATCGTCGCCGGCCTTGCCGAACGCCGCGTCGACACCGTCGCCAGGCTTGGCAACGACGATTTTGTCATAGCTGCCAAGGGCCTTGTCGACCTGGGTGAAAGCAAATTCCAGGATTTTGCGGTCGATGCGCGGCTGCTTCGTCCCGGCGCCATTTTGCCCAGTCTGCGCGGCAAGGACGTGCGCCTCGCCGTTACGCTTGATGGAGGTTTCGGCACGCCGGCGATCGCCTATCGCGCCAGCGCCAGCTCGCTGACGTTCGACACCACAACCATCGAAGGCTTGGTCGCCAGCGGTCGGGCGACGGTCGACGCGAAGCAAATCCTGGTGCCGGTATCGGCGCGCGCCCGCCGCATTACCGGCCTCAATGCTGCTGTTGGCGGCCTGCTGACCAACCTCGCCATCGACGGCGATCTCGCCTGGTCCAACGGCCAGCTGCTGTCCGACAATCTGCGGCTGCGCTCCGACCGCATCAATGCCACCGCCGTCATCATCGCCGATCCCGCCAAGGGCAATTATTCCGGCACGCTCAAGGGCCGCGTCAATGATTACCAGATCGCCGGATTGGGCCGCATCGATCTCGTCACCGATGCCCGGCTGGTCACAGCCCCAGCCGGAGGCTTCGGCATCACCGGCAACGCCCGCGTCGTCACCAAAAGCTTCGAAAGCGCCGCCCTGCGCGACCAGCTAGGCGGCAATGCCGTCGTCACCGCCGGTTTCGGCTATGATCCCGCTGGACTCGCCACCCTGCGCAATTTGCGGCTGACCGCACCGCTGCTGCGCATCACCAATGGCAGCGGCAGCTATCGCCTCGGTGATGGCCGCATTGCGCTCAACGCCAGCGCCGTCTCGACCCCCTATGGCCCGGCGAGCGTCACCGCCTCAGGCACCGTCGAACGCCCCGTGGTTCGGCTGCGCGCCGACCACCCGGGCCTCGGTATCACCGTCCGCAACCTCGTCGCCCAGCTCTCCGGCACCGCGGCCGGCTACCGCATCGTCGCAACGGGTGGCTCGGCTTATGGGCCGCTGTCGGGCGATGTCGTCCTGCGCACCGGCAAGGCGCTCGCCATCGACATAAACCGCGCCCGCATCGCAGGCATCGATGCCCGCGGCCGCGTTACCCAGACCGCGGCGGGGCCATTTGCCGGCACCATCGCGCTCGCCGGCTCGGGCATCAGCGGCAATGTTCGCTTGGCCGCCGCCGGCGCAAGCCAGCGCGCCGACATTGATGCCCGCGCCCAGGCGGCGCGCATCCCTGGCGACGTGCCGATCACCATCGGCAGTGGCACCGCCCACGCATCGATCGTCCTCTATCCCGATGCGCCGTCGATCACCGGCAGCGCCGATCTCGCCGATGTCCGCTCTGGCAAGCTTGTCGTCGCGCATGCCCGCAGCCGCTTCGATTATCGCGGCGGCAACGGCACCATCGGCCTTGTCGCCAACGGCAACGCCACGGCGCCGTTCAACATAGCCGCGCAGGCGCGCCTCAGCCCGCAACGCGTCGTCGCCAACGCCACCGGCGCTTTCAGCGGCATCGATATTCGCCTCGCCGCCCCCGCAGTCGCCACCCGCGCCGGCGGTGAATGGCGGCTCGCGCCAACCACCATCATCTTGCCGCAGGGCCGCGCCAGCCTTGCCGGCAGCTATGGCAGCGAGACCCGGGTCAAGGCTGTCCTCGAAGGCGTGGATCTCTCTATCGTCAACGCCTTCATCACCGGCGTCGGCGTCGGCGGCAAGGCATCGGGAACGATCGACGCGACAATAGCTGCCGTGCCCGTCGTCAACGCCCGCATCGATGTCGCCGGCTTCACCCGCGCCGCCGCCTATACAATGTCGGCGCCGGTCGATATCGCCACCTCGGCGCAGCTGTCGGATACCGGCGGCAAGCTCGCTGCCGTCATCCGGCGCGGCGGCACGATCATCGGCCGGCTGCAAGCCCGTGTCGCGCCGCTGCCACCCGGCAACAGCACCCTCGCGCGCCTGCAGGCTGCACCGCTGTCGGGCGGCATCCGCTATGGCGGTCCGGCAGAAGTGCTCTGGGCGCTGACTGGCATCGCCGGCCAGGACTTGGCAGGGCCGATCGTCGTCGCCGCCAATTTCGGTGGCCGGATCGATGCGCCACGCCTTAACGGCAACATCCGCGCCACGTCGCTGCGCTATACGAACCAGGCTTATGGCACGGTAATTCGCGATATCGCCCTCCAGGGCAATTTCACCCAATCGCAGCTGCAGATCGCCTCGCTGACCGGTCGCGCCGGCGATGGCACTATCACCGCAAACGGCAGCATCGGCCTTGACGCGGCACGGGGTTTCCCGACCAATTTGAGCCTGACGTTCGATCGCGCGCAACTCGCCCATAGCGATGATCTCGGCGCCCAGGCGACCGGCAAGCTCGTTATCAGCAACGGCCCTGACGGCGCGCTGGTTCGCGGCACGATCGACCTTCCAGAGGCGCGATACGAAATTATTCGCCAGGCCGACGCCGCGGTGGCGCAGTTGACCGGTGTGCGCCGCAAGAATGCCGCCGCCGAGCCGGCGAGCACCGCCCCGCCAACGCCGGGCGCCGCCAGTATCCGCCTCGATATCCGCGTCCGCGCCGACAACCAGATTTTTATTTCGGGCATGGGACTGGAGGCCGAATGGAAAACCGACATGCGCATCACCGGCACCGCCGCAGAGCCGCGCATCGTCGGTCGGCTGGACGTCATCCGCGGCACCTACAGCTTTGCCGGCAAGCGTTTCGAGCTTGGTCAGACCGGCGCCATCATCTTCAACGGCGGAGACTTCACCAATCCCGAGCTCTCGCTCAGCGCCAACACCACCGTGGAAGGCGTCACCGCCATCATCAACATCACCGGACGGGCCCAGCGCCCGCAGATCAACTTCACTTCGACACCCGCCCTGCCGCAGGACGAAGTGCTGTCGCGGCTGCTGTTCGGCGCTTCGGTGACCAATATCTCGCCGATCCAGGCGGTCCAGCTCGCTGCCGCACTCAACTCGCTGCGCGGCTCGGGCGGCGGTCTAAATCCGCTGGGCAAGCTGCGCTCGGTCACCGGGATAGATCGACTGCGCGTTCTGGGCGCGGACAAGACCAACGGCCGCGGCACCGCGGTGGCGGCCGGCCAGTACATTGGCAACAATATATATGTGGAAGTCATCACCGATGCCCGTGGCTTTACCGCCACCCAGCTCGAGATCGCGCTCACCAAGACGCTCAGCCTGCTTAGCGCTACCGGATCGTTCGGCGGTTCGAATGTGACGCTTCGCTATTCGCGGGATTACTGAGATGGGCGGGGTGCTTTGCAGCCATCCGGACCGGTTCCAATGAAGGTTTTTGGAACGGCACTGGCGGCGTGGCTGCTGCTCTCCATCATCCGTGCTTTGCTTGCGGGGCGTGCCGCGGATGGCCAACCGGCCCGACGGTTCCTCGGTTGGGGCTTTGCGCTATTGGCGTTTGGCAGCGCCGCCGCGGCGAGACGATTGCTGCCTGCCCGCCCTGCTGCCGCTCAAGAGGATGCCCTGCCGGCGTTCGGCGAGGATGCGGCGATTGCCTGCACACGCGGCGCAACCGCCCGGTCGCCCGCCGATTATTCGCTGGTGGCCTGGAAGCTGATCCTGAAACGAGCCTGGGCGGCTAGCGACGAGCATAATCTTGGGCTGATGGCAGCGGGTGTCGCTTTCTACGCATTCCTTTCGTTCGTGCCGATGTTGGGGGTCCTGGTGATGGGCTATGGCCTGATCGCCGACCCGGCGACGGTGTCGCGGCACATGAAGACGATCCTCGACCTGGTGCCCGCTGCAGCGGCGCGGCTCATCTACGAACAGCTGGTAAACCTGACAAGCGAGGCGGCCGGACGCAAGGGCCTGGGCTTGCTGGCCGCACTGGCCGTTTCGACGTATGGTGCCAGCCGCGCGTCGGGCGCGCTTATCGCCGCGCTCAACGTAATTTATGGCGAGCGGGACGGGCGTGGGTTTGTGCGGGGCACGGTCACGTCAGCCATGCTGATCATCGGCGCGGTCGTGACCGGGATTGTCGGCGTGCTGGCGGCATCGACGCTGGGCATTGCGCGAGACCTGCTTGGGGATCGCGGACCAATGGCCGCCGACGCCTTGCAGATATCGACTTGGCTGATCGCCGGCGCGCTGTGCTGCTTTGCGATAGCCGCCATATACCGTTTTGGCCCCGATCGTTCAGACGCCCGTTGGCAATGGTTGAGCGTGGGATCGTTTGCGGCAACATTGCTGTGGCTGTTTGCAACCCTGGGCTTCGGCTTTTATGTCGCTCGGTTCGGGGCCTACAACGCTACCTATGGCTCGCTGGGCGCGGTGGTGGTGTTGCTGATGTGGCTGTATATTTCGGCCTATGCCATTCTGGTCGGGGGGCTCATCAACGCGGAAGCCGAGCGGCAGACTGCACGCGACAGTACGACCGGACCGGAGAAACCGATCGGGCGGCGTGGCGCCCGTGTGGCCGACATGAGTGCCGCGCTGAACATCTGATTCAACACCTGGCGCCGGCAGCACGTCCCTCTAATTGCCATTTGGCGCGCTGATTCGCGGCCTGATCGGGCGGCCGCCATCGATCGGTCCACACGACGACGGGTCGCGACTTCCGCAAAGGTCGGGCCAGCGCGTGCGTTTCCAATAATCCTTCAGGCGGATCCGCTCCGAAATCCGGATCATCCCGGGCTGGCGCCACAGTTGGTTCGCAGGCGGCAGGAACAGGATCGCGGTATTGCGCTCGCGGTCATCCTGAGATCCGATCCGCGGTTCAGTCAGGCTTCTTGGGCCCGAGGGCAATCTGTGTTCGTACAGCAAAGCCGCGAAGGCCAGCGCATCGTCTGGATGCTCAAGCGCGGTCGCAGCCCGTATTGCCTGCTCGGCGAACCCCTGGCCGGTTGGGGCCAGTTTCCTGTATTGCGCCAACACGGCATCGGCCTCGCCCGGGTTGTGCGAAACCAGCGCCTTTGCGACCGCGATCCCGATCGCAAACTCCACCTCTGTTGTCAGATCGGGTCGCCCCGCCGCTGCGAGCGCAAGCGCTTGATCAGGGCGCCCGCCATAGGTTGCCAGGTAAAAACGGGCAAACCAGATCTGCCGCTGGCGGGGCCAGATCCCCCCCGCCCAGTTCGCGGCGCGCTCCGCTTCATCGTATCGCCCGTTTGCAGCGAGCAAATTGATGCGCGCGGATTGTATCCAGGGGATCAATGGCGAGCTGACATCAAGCTCGTTGACGAGAGCAAGCGCCTCCGAAACTCGCCCTACCGAAATCAGAAACTGGATCCGCTGAAATATGAGCGGGGCGGTGCCGGGCCTGGCTCGGGCCAGCCCTTTCTGCAAGGCCCGGTCCTTCGCCAACCACCGGCCAAAGGTTGGCTCTAGACTCACCAGGGCCGCGATAGACCGGCCTTCTTCCGGGTCGAGAGCAAGGCCGCGCGCCGCGGCGTCACGAACTTTCAACCTGATAGCCGGGCGGCTGCCGGGGGACGCGTCGCCAAGGCTGAGGACATGCGCCATTGCCAGTGCGCCCCAGATCCTCGCGCCGCGGGGGCTGATTTCCGTTGCACGGTGGAGATAATCGATTCCGACGAGTGTCCGCTCCGGCACGCCTTCGAACATGGCGGTAAGTGCTCGGGTTTCCATGTCGTTGGCCGCCATTACCAGCGGTTCTTGCGCGCGGAGCGCAGGCTTGCCGATACTGGAAAACTGCCACGCCATGGTCGCTATGGCCAAAATGACTGCAAGGGCTGACAATAGTTGCCATCGCTGGCTGGCAAGATGCGGCTCGACAACCGATCCGAGCGCGACTGCGGGGGCGATGTCCGGAGTATCAGCGACAGGCGCATCTGCTTCCGTGATCAGATATCCGACGCGCTTTACCGTCTCCACCGAAAATGAGCCTTCGCCCGGACCCGTCGCAATAGCCCTTACCTTGGCGATAACACGGTTCAGCGCATCCTCGCCGACCACGCGTCCCTGCCAGCAACTTTCAGCGAGTTCGTCACGCGATACCGTTCGGCCGCGGGCTCTCGCCAGGGCGATGACAACCTGCATGACGCGCGGCGACACGGCATGCGCCTGGTCGCCTCTGCGAACTTCCAACCGCGACGGTACGACCATCAGCAAGCCGAGCGAAAAACTCGGTTCGGTCGACAGGTTGATCTGGACGCCTGCATCCATGGGCACAACCTCCAAAGTCGGCAAGCGGTCGGCAAAAAATCGGCTCGAAAGCCTTTCTCGTCGCAAATGTAATGCCAAATATACGCGTTCAGATGCGTGTGTGTCGAGCAGCGGGAGTCAAGTAAATGCGTTATGATTTGCCACAAGCTTTTGTATCGATTTGCCTTGCCGCCGGGCTGGCCCAGGCCGCGCCAGTCGCAGCGCTCACCACGGTGTTCGAGGGCAGCTTGACCAACACCAATCCGCCAGCAGCGGCCGGCGGTCGCTGCGCACCGGCACTAACGGTAAATATCGGACCGGACCTTGGCATTGCTGCCGGCACGTCCAACCTGGGTGCATTTGTTCCAACCAACAGCCATTGCATCGTCCCCCCGCTGCCCACCACCTATTTCGATGGCAGGTTCAGCTTTGACTTTTCGGGCGGCGACATCCTCCTCGGCACCTATTCGGGCACATTGAGCGCAACTGACCAGCCGGGCGCCTTTGCCAATCTTCAGTCCTTCGTGGTCACCGGCGGCACCGGCCGCTTCGCCAATGCGACCGGCGGCTTTACCGGCATTGGCAGCGTGGTTTTCGCACCTGGCGCGCCGCCATTTTCGTTCGAGACATTGTCTGGAACGCTGGAAATCAGTGCGGTTCCGGAGCCTGCCGGCTGGACGTTGCTGATCGGCGGCTTTGCGGCGGTCGGGTACGCACTGCGCCGCAGTCGGACCAGCCTTTCCGCAGCCTGAAACCCTGGCCACGACGGGCCGGATCACTGTCCGCAACTTGCATCGAAACGCCAACCGAAGGAAATAAGCATGATACTACAACGGTATGTGGTCTGTGCCGGCATGCTGTTGCTGGTAGGGCTCACGCCCGCGTCAGCACTGGCGACAAGTGCGATCTATGCGGAGGCCGCCGCGTCCGGAAACACGTTCGGTTTCTACTCGCTCGATGTGCGATATTATTCGCCGGTCGGTTTATCGGTGTCCAACAGCGGCCCGCTGAACGGCAATACCGAGAGCTACAGCCCGGTGTCAGCGCCGGTTGGCCTGAACGCCATCACCGTCGCCGCGTCGGTGACAGGCACAAATTCCGGGTCGGCGGAAGCGAGCGTCGATCTTGGTGCCGGCACCGTTCGCGCCAAAGCGGGATCGTCCAACACCTTCAATGGCAGCGGCAGCGCCCACGCCGAACTTTACGAGGACCTGACGTTTGCTGTTGCCGGCGGCGGCAGCGGCCAGGTGACTTTTCTATCGCATCTAGATGGCTCGATCGGCAGTTTCACCACATCGAACAGTCTGTCGGGGCTGAGTTACAACATCAATCTCGGCTCCAGCGGCTTCAGCTATGTCAGCCAGGGCTCGCAGGGCGGCTTCACGTTCAGCACCAACGGGTTGGGCGGCACCAGCCCACCGACAGGCTGGGACAGCTACAGCTTCATCAATGTGACGCCGACCGGCTTTGATTTCTCCGGGGTATTCACGGTTGCCGACGGTGACACCCGGTCGCTGGCGCAGCGCCTTTATCTGATCTGCCAGGAGGGTGTCAGCTGCGATTTCTCGCATACCGGTAGCGTCGGTTTTCTCCTGCCCCAGGGAATCAGCTTTACCTCTGCGTCGGGAATCTTCCTGGTGCCGCCTGCCGGTGGTGTTCCGGAGCCGGCGTCTTGGGTGATGCTGATTTCCGGGTTCGGTCTTGTCGGCGTCACTGCCCGGCGGCGACGCAGGTTTGCCGCTGCCGCTGCGAACGATCCAGCTTCGAAATCGGGGCATGCGGCCGAAGCACGCCGCCACGGACAGCGAAACGCCGGCCTGACGATAGCGCCGCCCTCAGCGCCAGGGGAGAAACAATGTGTTGGTTCCGCTCGAACGCAAGGCAACGATCGGCTCGCTGTCACGATTGTACAAATCCATCCGTATCCGCGATCGGATCGTCATCGATGCGAAGCTGAGGGATAAGCTCCAGAAAATCGGGGCCAGCTATCCCATCGTGCTGGTGGCGCGTGAAATCGTCCACGCGTCGAATGTCGACCTGGTCATCCCCGGCGGCAACATCGCCATTATCGCAACGCGATATGACGGGCGTGGGCAGTTGATCGATGTTGGCGGCGCCGATGGAGCGGCTGGCGCACCGGGCCGAAGGGGTGCGCGTGGCTTCGCCGGTGATGCTGATATCAGCACCCCCGGCAGCCTTGGCGGGCCGGGTGGTGCAGGAAGGGCCGGCCTCGCCGGTGGCAGCATCCGCCTGATCGCGGAGCAGCTCGGTCGTGTCGCGCTGCGCGCCAACGGCGGCAATGGTGGTCGTGGCGGTGCTGGCGGGGCGGGTGGTGACGGTGGGCCGGGGCGCAAGGGTTCGGGCAGTTTCGATGAGCATCAGGGCTCGGCAGGCGGGGCCGGTGGACCTGCTGGCAATGGCGGCAACGGCGGCAATGGCGGCACAATAGAAGTGAGGTTCACGGCGGCAGGGGTGCCCGACGCGATGACGCTCACCGCCGATGGCGGCGCAGGGGGCAAGGCCGGCCCGACCGGCCTTGGGGGAACGTCAGGTTTCAATGCCGAGCCGAGCCACGGGGCACGCGGCGCCGCCGGCAGAGCTGGGGCAAACGGCAAACCGACGACACCGGGCATCGAGCCGCTGGGAGTCGCGGCGTTCCGCAAGATGGTGGAAAAAGTGCTGGGCAAGGAAACGGCGGCAGACTGGGCGGCCTATCGCCTTTCGGTCGGCGTCTATTGCTATCGGCGCTACAAGCCCGGCGATCAACAACGAAGCGGCCAGTTGAAGATGGCAACTGCCGAATTCGATGCAATCCTCAGGCTTGTACCCGGCCATGCTGAAGCCATGCGCTACAACCGCCAGATCGAAATGGCGCAGAATGTGCTCGGCTTTGGCGCCAATTTTGACCTGCTGCCTGATTTCGCGACCTATATTGCCGAATACAAGAGTGATGTCAGCTTCGTGCGGGACTTCTACAACAGCGGCATCGCGCTTTTGCTCGCCGGCGCCAATGAAGACACGGTCAGGGCGCAACTGGTTCGCGACGGTACGGCGTTGAATGGCCGTATCGCGATAAGTGCCAGGGACCGGGATGCTGCGAAAGCCGGTGTCGAAAGGGCAGTCGAAGTCGCCGAGCACGCCGCGAAACGCCTTCAGGATCTCAACGCCCAGATCGTCGCCGCAAGCGCCAGGACGCCTGACGAAAGCATCAGCTTCGGTACGATCGTATCGACAGTCGGTCTGGTCGCGACGGCGGTGGTTGCGGTCGCCGGTGCTGTCGTGACCGGTGGCACCAGTCTGGCGGCGCTTGTACCGGCGATTGCCGGACTGGCGGTGCAGCTTGATGGCATAGGGGGCCATCTGTTCTCTGCAACGACAGGGGAAATCGACGACGCCAAAGCCAAATATGCCGAGGTTGGCAAAAACTTCGACAAAGTGGTGATGTCGGCGAAGGCCGGGATCATGGCGACTGCCAGTTTCGTCGAGGCAATAAAGAAATTCTCGACAGCGAAATCGTCCAACACCGAGATTGTTGGGCTTATGCGCCAAGGTGTCGAATTGGCTTATGAGCTGTTGATAGCCAATTTGCACAACAAGCAGGCCGAGCTGACCTATGAGGCGCACGTCACGGAAATCGCCGTATCGGACGAACTGGTCAAACTCGTCGAAGCCCAGTCCGCCAGCACGAGACTGGGCGAGGAAATTCTCCGCACGAGCGGCAGGGCCGCAGTTCGAGCGACGCAAAGCACGATCAATTCGCTGCTGACGACGGCGTTCAAGGCCCAGCGCGCGGTAGAAATATACACTTTTCAGGATGCATCGGGTCACGTCAGTTTTGACAGTGGCTTCGTCCATCCGGATTTAGAGGCCGATTTCGACGAGGCCAGCTTTGATGCTTCGGACAATCCTGCCGGCACGAGCGATGCGGACCGGTTGGCGAAAATCAATACATTGAAACTGCAGATACAATTGCTCGTCGCAGCCTACACCGATTCCTGGGCGCAGTTTCTTGATCCGGTTGCGCTACAGAACCTGTTCGACGGCTATTTCAGCAACGCGCAATTCCCGTTCGTCGATAGCCAGTTGGTGAAGACGGTCACCAACGCGACCAGCCTCGCGGCATTCCGGGACCGCAGTGGCGACACTGCCAGCATCTCGGTGCTTGTCGATCAATCCGATCTGGTCGCCGACGAGTTCGAAACCAAGATCGTCGGTGTCAGTGTCGCGCTGATCGGCGCGACGGTATCGGCCCCCGGCCTGCCTTGCGACGTTATCCACGGCGGCGCTTATCTGTCCCGGCTGCGAGCCGACAGTTTGTTGGTCCAACCGCTAACGCCGCAAAAACAGCGCACCTTGCCGCGACTTTCGGCTTTCGATCAAAACAACCCGCCGACGCCTTCCGGGCCAAGCGACAGGCGCCTGATCAATACCCATAACCTTTGGGGCCGCGGCGCGGCGGGCGCATGGGAAATATCGATCCCGGAAGTTGTCTTGCGACAATTCGGCGTCGACCTCACTGGATTGACGGCCATTCAGCTATGGATCTCAACCCAGTCCTTTGTGATTGCTGGTTGAAGACGTGATAGCCAGCGGAGGGCAGCCAATCACCAAGGCCAGGCCGTTGAGATGTGCCGCCGGTCTATGGTCGCTGCGGGACTGTTCAGCTGAACCGATCCACCTCTCATCGCGCAGCGCGCGCCGCACGAACGAAAGGAGCGGGGGCCATTGCTGGTCCCCGCTCTTTTGGTTCAGGCCGCGCGCGGAAGGGCAGTCCCGGCAGGCTTAGCCCAACTGGCTCTGCGCGGCGTCGACGGCTTCGCGGATGCAACGCGATTCCGCGATGCGCGACGCGGTGTCGTTGCTGTTGGTCTGGCAAACGCTGCGGGCGGCCTGCAGGATGCGCGTGTCGAGTGCTTCGCGGCCCTTGGCGTCCGAAAGATTGAGATCGCTGTAGCTGACTGTGGTGACGCGCGGCGATTCTGCGGCCTGGGCCGGGGCGGTAGCGCCGAGCAGGCAAAGGCCGGCGAAAACTGCGGTGCCGAACACGCCAACGGTGGCGCGAACAATGCTATCGTTGATGCTGGTGGCGAACATTGTGTGTCTCCTGGTCTTTGGCGGCGAAACCGGACCATCCGGCCGCCGATGCCAAGTGCTTTGCATCAACCGTGCCAAGTGCGGAGGAATTCGAGAAATATATATAAATCAGAGAGTTGTGGGAGAATGGCGGCAGTGACCAACCGAGAGTGCATCGAGATTATGCAAAAAATTGGGGGAAATTCCGCTCATTTGGGAAAACATTCAGGCACCATTCAGCGCCGCCGTTTCTAATCTCTACACTATCGATATACTTGCCCGTTTGCGGTCGATTGTGCATATACTCGGCCCAGTTATGCTCACCCAGCGTTCCCGTTATGCACTCCGCGCGCTGATTTTCATCGCGCGGTCCGGCGGCATCGCCCCGGTGCCGATTTCAGCGATCGCCGGCGATCAGAAGCTGCCGCGCAAATTCCTCGAGATTATCCTGCTTGATCTGAAGAACGGCGGTGTTGTCGAAAGCTTCCGCGGCAAGATGGGCGGCTATCGCCTTGCCCGCCCGGCCAGCCAGATCAGTTTTGGCGAAATCATCCGGATGATCGAAGGACCGTTGGCGCTGGTGCCCTGCGTGTCGGTGTCAGCCTATCAGCGTTGCGCTGATTGTTTTGAGGAAACCACCTGCGTCATCCGCAAGGTCATGTTGACGGTGCGCGACAACACGGCGTCGATCCTCGACAACACCAGCCTCGCCGACCTGTCGATCGAGCGCGAAGCCGCATAGGGCTTTTTGCCGGGTTTTCTTGAGCGCCAGATGAAGCCAACTGGCTCGAAAATGCTCTAGCTGGCGAGCGCAGCTGCGGCGCCGGCCCGGTCGCGGATGGCGGCATAATCGGTGTCGGCACGGCCGGCGATCCAGGAACCGCCGACGCAGGGGATGAACGGTTGCGCCAGCCATTCGGGCGCCGTGGCGACGCTGATGCCGCCAGTGGGGCAGAATTTCACGCCGCCGAACACCGCCGCCAGCGCCTTTAGCACCGGCAAGCCGCCGCTGGCTGCGGCGGGGAAGAATTTGAAACGGGTCAGCCCCAGGTCCAGCCCTCGCATGATGTCGCCGGCATTGGTGATGCCGGGCAGGAACGGCACGCCCGCGGCAATGGCGGCGCGGCCGAGGGGCTCGGTCAGGCCCGGCGAGACGATGAATCTTGCGCCCGCCGCGATCGAGGCGTTGAGGTCCGCCGGGTTGAGCACCGTGCCGGCACCGACGATGGCCCCCGGCACCTTCGCCATTTCGGCGATGACATCCAACGCGGCGGCGGTGCGCAGCGTGACTTCGAGCACGGTGAGCCCGCCGGCGACCAGCGCTTCGGCGAGCGGGCGCGCCTGTGCCACGTCATCGACGATGAGCACCGGGATAACCGGCGCGGCGGCCATGATGGCATCGAGTGCAGCGGTGTCGGTCATGCTTGATGCTCCTGCGCATAGGCCGCAGCGGCGCCGAACAGGCCCGGCTGCGGATCGATTATCAGTTTGACAGGCAGCGCCGCCATCATCGATTCGAATCGCCCCTTGGCGACGAAGCGCTGGGCGAAACCCGACCGCGGCAGGTGATCGGCGAGCCTGAGGCCAAGGCCGCCGGCGATGACGACAGCGCCGGCGCCGTGCGACAAGGCGGTGTTGCCGGCAAAGCTGCCGAGTGCCAGGCAGAAACGATCGAGCGCAGCGGCGGCGAGGCTGTCGGTGCCGGCGAGGGCGGCGGTCCATAATGTCTTGTCGTCGGCGGCATGCACTGCGCGGCCTTCGATGCCGGCGAGCGCTGTGTATAATGCGGCGAGCCCGGGGCCGGAAACGACCCGCTCTGCCGACACGCGCGAATGGCTGCGGCGCAGTTGCGCAAGCACGGCGTCCTCGATGGCGTCGAGCGGCGAAAAATCGACATGGCCGCCTTCGGTGGCGATGACGTGATAGCCGGTGGCGCTGCGGTGCAATTGCGCGACGCCCATGCCGGTGCCGGGGCCGACGATGGTGATGACGCCGGTTTCGGGCAGTGGCGTATCCGGGCCGCAGACGCTGCGAAAGCTGCCGGAAGGCGCCTGTGCCACGGCATGGGCGACAGCTTCGAAATCATTGACCAGCACATAGCTGTCCACGCCCAGCTTTTCGGGGATCATCGCCGGGCGGATGATCCATGGATTGTTGGTGAGTTTCAAGACATCGCCGGTGACGGGGCAGGCGACAGCGATGCCGGCGGCGCGCGGCAATGGCCGGCCAAGCGCAGCGCCAAAGGCTTCCCAGGCGGTTTGCAAGCTGGCGTGATCGGCGGCGCGCATCACGGTTTCCGGGCCGATATCGATGACCCGGCCGCCACGGATACGGGCGATCGCAAAGCGCGCATGGGTGCCGCCAATGTCGGCGGCGACGATTTCCGTGCCGATCGTGTTTGGCGGATCAGTCATGCCAGCTTACGCCATCACGCTCGGTCAACGCGATGGCGGCATTGGGGCCCCAATTGCCGGCGGCATAGGGCTTTGGCGCCATGCCGGTGGTGGCCCAGCCGGCGCGGATCGCGTCGATCCAGGTCCATTGTGCCTCCACCTCGTCGCGGCGCACGAACAGGGTCTGCTTGCCCTCGATCAGATCGAGCAGCAGCCGTTCATAGGCGATGCGGCGGCGGACATCGGCAAAGGCGTTGGCCATGCCGATATCCAGTGGCACCTGCCGCAGCTTCAGCCCGTCCCGGTCCAGCCCCGGCGCCTTGGCCATGATCGACAGGCCGATGTTCTCGTCGGGTTGCAGCGAAATGATCAGCTTGTTGGCCTTCAGCGGCGCATCGCCGAACATCGAATGCGGCACGGCGCGGAACTGGACGATGATCTCGCTCATCCGTTCGGGCAAACGCTTGCCGGTGCGCAGGTAAAACGGCACGCCCTGCCAGCGCCAATTGTCGACATGGGCCTTCAGCGCGACGAAGGTTTCGGTGTTGCTGCTGCTGCCCAACTCTTCGGCATAACCCTTGACCGGTTGGCCCAGGATCGCGCCGGCGCCATATTGGCCGCGGACGCTGCAGGCTTCGACGTTGCTCGCGTTGATCGGACGCAGTGACCGCAGCACCTTGACCTTTTCATCGCGCACGCTGGTCGGATCGAACTGCGCCGGCGGCTCCATGGCGACCAGCGCCAGCAATTGCAGCATGTGATTTTGCACCATGTCGCGCAACGCACCCATGCCGTCATAATAGCCGGCACGGCCTTCCAGCCCGACGGTTTCGCCGATGCTGATCTGCACATGGTCGATGCCGGCGGCGTTCCACAGCGGTTCGAACAGCGTGTTGCCGAAACGCAGGGCCAACAGGTTCTGGACGGTTTCCTTGCCCAGATAATGGTCGATGCGGAACGTGCGCGCTTCGGGATAGGCGGTGGCGACGGCGTCGTTGATTTCGCGGCTTGATGCGAGATCGGACCCGATGGGCTTTTCCAGCGCCAGCCTGGCGCCGGGGCCGGCAAGCCCAGCCGCGGAAAGCCCGGCGATGGTCGGGCCGAAAAGGCTGGGTGCGGTCGACAGGAAAATGGCAAGGTGCGACGTGTCGCCGACAGTCCTGGCCAGCGCCGTGAAGCCTGAGGGGTCGCTGGCATCGAGCGATACATAACTGATCCGGTCAAGGAACCGCTTTACCTGTTGGGCCGGGCGCCGGTCCGCCTCGACGAATTCGTCCAGCGCGGCGGCGGCAATGGCGCGATATGCGGCATCATCATGCCCCGAACGCGCCGTCGCGATGATGCGCAGGCAATCAGGCAACAGGCCATCGGCATCAAGGCCGTACAGAGACGGCAGCAACATGCGCCGCGCCAGATCGCCGGTCGCGCCGAAAAGCAGCAAATGGGTGCAAGGATCGGACATGGGTGAAGCTCTAGCGGCTTGGCCGTGCGCCGCAAGTGCCGGGCGCGGCATTTGCGCACCCCTGCGGGAGTTTTGTTGAAATATTGTCAATTGTTTGTCGGGGGGCGTTCGTTGCTATCGCGTATCAGGGCCATGATGGTCTATGCCAATGATTGTCGCATGATGTCTCGCCCGATCCTGTTTGCCATGCTTGCCGCCGTCGCCGCCCCGGCAGCGGCGCGGACACATGACGATCCGCGCGGGCTGATCCCGATCGCGCCGCCTGCCATCAGCGCCGGGCAGCTGCCCTGCGGTGACGTACCGGAGCGGCCGCTTTCCTTGCCCGATCTGGTCGACATCGCCCTGTGCCGGAATCCGCAGACGGCCATTTCATGGGGGAATGTCCGCGCCCGGGCGGCGCAAACCGGCATTGCCCGCGCCGCCGAATTGCCCACGCTGAATGTCACCATCGGCCCGGTGCTCAATCGCAACGACAGTTTCGGCGGAGGTGGCGGCTTTATCGGCGGTGGTGGGCAGATCATCGGCGGCAGCAGCGGATCGACATCGGTAACGACGACGGCGCGGCTGGCCCTGACTTACCTGTTGTTCGATTTCGGCGGGCGGGCGGCGCAGATCGCCGCGGCCGATGCCCAGTCGCGGGCGGCGCTGGCGCAATATGCCGATGCGGCGCAGGGCGTCGTGCTGACCGTCGTTACCGCCTATAACAGCCTTGCCGCCAATCGCGCCGCCGAAATTGCCAACACCGCCAGCGTCACCTTTGCCCGGCAGTCCCGAGATCTTGCCGCCGGGCGGGCGCGGGCCGGGGTGGCGACGGGCGCCGATCGGCTGCAGGCCGAAACATCGCTGTCGCAAGCCGAACTGACCCTGATCCAGACGCGCGGCAACAGCGCGACGGCGGCGGCGCAATTGGCCGTGGCGATCGGCCTGCCACCGACTTCGGTGTTGTCGCTTGCCCCGGTGGCACCGCTGGCCAGCGGCGATCTCCTTAAAGCGGGGGCGCAAACGCTGATCGCCGATGCCGAGCGGCTACGACCCGACATTGCGGCGGCGCGCGCCAATGTGGTCGCCGCCGAAGCCAATGTGCGCAGCGCGCGGTCGCAAGGCCGGCCCAGCGTCAGCCTGTCGGTCAGCGATGCGGTGAATGCTGTCGATACCAGCATCAACAGCAATTCGGGATCGTTCGGCCTGTCGCTGTCGGTGCCGTTGTTTTCGGGGTTTGCGACGCGATACCAGATTGCCCAGGCGCGGGCGCAGCTGGACCAGCAAACGGCGCAGGCGGAACAGACGCGGCAACAGGCCGGGCTATCCGTCTACAGCAATTTCATCGGGCTCGACACGGCGCTGGCCAGCCTTGGCGCGGCGCGGGCGCTGCTGGCGAGCGCATCGGCATCGGCAGATATCGCGCAAGGTCGCTACAAGGCCGGGGTGGGGACATTCACCGATCTGCTCAATGCCCAGAGCGCGCTGGCGAGCGCCCGGCAACAGCTGGTGCAGGCCGAATTCAACGTGCGCACCGCCAATGCGCAACTGGCGCGGGCGGTGGGCAGCATCGGTGAGGCCATCGATGCAGAACGATAGGGGCTTTGCACTATGAAGCGGCGCTGGATAATTCTGGGCGTCATCGTGCTGGCCGTGGCGGGCTGGTTGCTGTGGAAATGGCTGAACCCGCCGCCGGTCGTCGATCCGTGGAAAACCGCAGCGGTCGGGCGCGGGGATCTGACCGAAACCATCACGTCGAACGGCGTGCTCAACCCGGTCAGGGTGGTCAGCGTCGGCACCCAGGTTTCGGGCACGGTGCAGGCCCTGTATGCGGATTTCAACGATCGGGTGAAGGCCGGGCAGGTTCTGCTGCGCATCGATCCGGCGCTGTTTACCTCGCGGTTGCAGGCCAGCGAGGCGGCGCTGGCCAACATCCGCGCGACCGCGGCGTTGCAGGCGGCCAACGCGGCGCGTGCGGCACAACTGGTCAAACAGGATTACATCAGCCGCCAGGATTACGAGACCAGCCTGGCATCGGCGAAAAGCAGCGCGGCGCAAGTGGCGCAGGCCGAAGCGCAGATCCGGCAGGACCGGGCCAACCTGGCCTTTACCATCATCCGGTCGCCGGTATCGGGCGTGGTGATCAGCCGGCAGATCGATATCGGCCAGACGGTTGCGGCGTCGTTCAACACGCCAACGCTGTTCCAGATCGCGCGGGACCTGACCGAAATGCAGATCGAAGCCTCGGTTGCGGAGGCCGATATTGCGCGCGTGCAGCCCGGCCAGCGGGTGAATTTCACCGTCGATGCCTATGGCGCCCGCAACTTCATCGGCACCGTGTCGCAGATCCGCCTGAACCCGACCACACAGCAGAATGTCGTCACCTATACCGTGATCGTGAAGGCGGCGAACCCGGATGGCGCGCTGTTGCCGGGGATGACCGCCAACGCCAATTTCCTGGTGTCGGAGCGCAAGAATGTGCTGCTGGTGCCCAACGCGGCGCTCAGCTTCAAACCCGAAGGTTACAAGCCGCCAAAGGGCCAGGGGCGCGGCACCCCGGACACGGTGACGGTGTTCGCCGAAGTCGCCGGGCAACCGCAGGCGCGGCGCATCAGACTGGGCGCGTCGGATGCCGATATGACGCAAGTCGTGTCCGGGCAACTGGCGGCGGGTGACATGATCATCACCGGCACCAATACGGCGGCCAAGAAGGCCGGCGGGCTGTTTTCCGGGCCGCCGGGCGGCCGCCGTGAAAGCGCCAATGGCGGGCGCGGCGATGACAAGACCGGCACCGCGCCGGCGCGGGAACGGAACGACAGCGACAAGTGACGCCGCTGCTGGACCTCGACAATGTGGTGAAGGACTATCGGTCCGAAGCCGGCAGCTTTCGCGCGCTGCACGGCATCACGCTGTCGGTGGCCAAGGGTGAGTTCCTGGCCATCATGGGCCCATCGGGTTCGGGCAAATCGACGTTGATGAACATCATCGGCTGCCTCGATACGCCGACGACCGGCAGCTATCGCTTCAAGGGCACCGATACGGCGTCCCTGTCGGAAAAGGCGCTGGCGGCGCTGCGCAACAAGGGCATCGGCTTTGTGTTCCAGCAATTCAACCTGCTGCCGCGCCTGTCGGCGCTGGCCAATGTCGCCTTGCCGATGGTCTATTCGGGTGTCGGCAAGCGCGATCGCGAGGCGCGGGCGCAGGCGCTGCTCGAAAGCGTCGGCATCGGGGAAAAACCCCGGTCGCGGCCATCGCAGCTTTCGGGCGGGCAGCAACAGCGCGTCGCCGTGGCGCGCAGCCTCGCCAATGCGCCCGAACTGCTGCTCGCCGATGAACCGACCGGCGCGCTCGATACGAAAACCGGGGTTGAGGTGCTTGGCCTGTTCCGCACCCTGAACGAGCAAAATGGTGTGACGGTGGTGATCGTCACCCATGATCCCGAAGTGGCGCGGGCGACCAACCGGGTGGTGCGCATCCAGGACGGGCTGATTTTCTACGACGGCCCGCCGACCGAAGCGGCGCTTTATGGCCATGCCGAGGTGCCGGCGTGATCACGACGATGCTCTCCGAAGCGTGGGGCGCGCTGATCGCCAACCGTTTGCGTTCGATGCTGACCATGCTCGGCATGATCATCGGCGTTGCGGCGGTCATCCTGATGCTGGCCATCGGTGGCGGGGTGCAGAAACAGGTTTCGGATTCCATCGCCGGGCTGGGGTCGAACCTGTTGATCGTGACGGCAGGCGCCGGGCGGCAGGGCGGCATTTTCGGCGGCGCCGGCACCAATGCCTCGCTGCGCATCGAGGATGCCGACGCGATTGCGGCGCTCGACAATGTGCGGGCCGCGGCGCCTTCGACCCAGGTGGCGGCGCAGGTCGTCGCCGGTCCCGCGAACTGGGCAACCAACGTCACCGGATCGGTGCCGGCCTATTTCATCGTCAACGAATGGACGGCGGGCGATGGCCGCACCTTTACCGATCGCGAGGATCGCGCCGGCGCGCGCGTGGCCGTGCTGGGCCAGACGGTGGCGGACAAATTGTTCGGTGCCAATGATCCCATCGGCCAGATGGTGCGCATCAAGGGGGTCAGCTTCACCGTCATCGGCCTGATGGACAAGCGCGGCCAGGGTTTTGGCGGCCAGGACCGCGATGATGTCATCGTCGTGCCGCTGACCAGCGCGCTCCGGCTGTTGCAGGGCAACGCCATCCGCCGCTCGATCCGCACCATATCGGTCAGCGTCGATTCGGCCGACGCGCTCGATCCCGTTACCGATGCCATCAACGGTCTGCTCCGGCGGACCCACAAGCTGCGGTCCGGGGAACAGGATGATTTCCAGGTCGCCAACCTGACCGCGATCACCGACACGCTGACAACCACGACCGCCGCCATTTCGCTGCTGCTCGCCGCCATCGGTTCGATCAGCCTGATCGTCGGCGGCATCGGCATCATGAACATCATGCTGGTCAGCGTGACGGAACGCACCCGTGAAATCGGCATTCGCATGGCGATCGGTGCCAGCCGGGCGGCGGTACGCCTGCAATTCCTGCTGGAAGCGCTCATGCTATCATTGATAGGATGCGGCATCGGCGTGGCGGCCGGGGCCGGGCTGTCGGCGCTGGCCGGCCGGCTGACAGGCTTTGACACGCCGGTAACGGTGTTCGCGATCAGCATCGCGTTTGCCGTATCGGCATCGATCGGCATTTTCTTCGGCTGGTGGCCGGCGACACGCGCCGCCAAGCTCAGCCCGATCGAGGCGCTGCGCAGTTAGAGGTTCTACCTGTCATGCCGGGTCGAACCCGACATGACAGGCTAAAACGCGGACGCTCAGGCCTTTCGCGCCGCAATCCAGTCATCGACCCGGCGCTCCAGGATCGACAAAGGCTGCGACCCCGATCCGATCAGCAAATCGTGGAAGCCCTTGATGTCGAACTTCGGCCCTAGCGCTGTTTCGGCCTTGTGACGCAGTTCGACAATCTTGAGCATGCCGATCTTGTAGCCGGTCGCCTGCCCCGGCAGCGTGATATAGCGCCGGGCCTCCGATCGCGCCTGTTGCGGCGCCAGCCGGCCGGTTTCGATCAGGTATTTCACCGCCTGTTCCTCGGTCCAGCCATCGGCGTGGATGCCGGTATCAACGACCAGCCGCGCGGCGCGGAACAGTTCGGCATCGAGCCGCATGAAGTTCTGGGCATCATCGGTATAGGCGCCCATTTCGTTGCACAGCGCCTCGCTGTACAGGCCCCAGCCTTCGCCAAAGGCGACATAGCGATAGGATTTGCGGAACTTCGGCCCGGCCGACTGGCGCACCTGGATGTCGCCCTGCATGACATGGCCGGGGATACCTTCGTGGCACATCAGGTCGTTCGTCGCCGCCGGATCGGGGGTGACACCGGCGAGATGGACATAGACCCGGCCGGCGCGCGTGCCGTCGGGGCTGGGGCCGGCGGCATGGGCGGCACCGCCGGCCACTTCGCTGAACGACGGCTCCCGCACCACTTCCACGCGATAGGCCGGCAACAGGCCGAAATATTTGGGCAAAAGCGTGCGGGTGCGAGCGATCGCGGCATTGGCATTTGCCAGATATTCGGTGCGCAGCGCGTCGGTCCATGGCACCGGCGGGAAGTTCTTTTCGCGGTCGGCGTAAAAGGCCTGACGGTCCTTGAACCCGGCCTTTTGGGCGAGCGCGTCCTGCTCGCCCTCGATGCGTGCGACTTCCTTCAACCCGATGGCGTGGATCTGCGCCGCGGTCAGGTCGGTCGTCGTCGCCAGCTTCAGCGCGGCGGCGTAATATTCCGCCCCGCCCGCCAGCGAAATCGCGCCGACCCGGCCCTCGGGCGCTGTCGGCAGCTCGGCCTGTGCCCAGGCGATAACGCGGCCATAGGCCGGTTGCAGCGCCATCAACGCGTCGCGTGTTTCAGCCAGCAAAGCCTCGGCTTCGGCGGGTGTCACCGTGCCCGCCGTCTCGATTTTGGCGACCTTGGCCTTGGCATCGGCCCAAAGCGGCGAATCCGGCCCATCGGCAAAGGGGGCGCCGCCGATCAGCGTCTGGCTACCCGAAATCACCCGTTCGATCTGGAATTTGGGCGCGCGGACGCCGGCCTTGTCGGATTCCAGGCTTTGCGCGATCGCCTCGTCGAGCACCGCCGGAATCGCCCGTAGCCGGGCATTATAGGCGCGCATGTCCGCCGCATCGCCGACCGTGTGGGTGTTGATCATGAAGTTCGGCAGCTGGCCGTGGATGGAATAAAGGAAGGAATAAAACGGCGGCTGGAAGAGACGATTCTTGTAGCTGAGCGCGGCGCGATCCAGCTCCAGCGCCCAGATGTCGTAATTGACCTGCGCCTCTGCGGATAATTTGCTGCGATCGAAGCCGGCCTTCATCTTTGCCACGCTGGCGCGCCGCCATTCGAGCTTGCGCAGTTCGGCGGCGGCGCTGATGTCGTCGAGCTTGTCCTGCCCGTCCTTGCTGCCCAGCCGCGTTGCCAGCTGGGGCTCCTGCTGCAATTCCTCGGCGAATTGCGTATCGAGAAACGCCGTCAGCCGGGCGTCTTCGCTTGCCGCTGTCGCCGCTGTTGCGGCCGGTGCCTGTGCGCCCGCGCCATTTGCTGCGAGCAGCGCGATTGCCGCCACGCCGATGATATATGAACGCTTCATCTGGTTCCCCATGTTTCAACCGACGTTAGGCACGGCGCGCGGCGATTGAAAGCCTGAGATATGCTTCAGGCTGTCATTCGCCCCAGCCACAGGAACCGCGCCCACAACAGGCACGCCGACAACAGGCTGGCGACGATCACCGCCCAGATGATGCCATTGACGCCAAGCCCAAGCTGGATGGCAAACACATAGCCCAGCGGCATCATCACCAGCAGATAGCTGGTGAAATGCGTCATCGATGGCACCCAGACATCGGACCGGGCGCGGCAGGATTGCGCGCCGACAACCTGCAGGCCGTCGGCGACAAAGAACAGGCATGACAGCAGCAGCGCGCCCGCCGTCATCGCCTGCACCGCCGGATCATGGGTGTAAAAGGCAGCGATAGTCCGGTTGCCCAGCCCGATGATGGCGCAGATCAGCAGCGTTGCCGCAATTGTCGTGCCAAAGCCCAGCCCCGCCGCCTGCCGCACGCCGGCGGCATCGCGGGCACCATGCGCGCGGCCCACCATAACACCGGTCGCGGTGGCAAGGCCCAGCGGCACCATGAAGATCAGCGCCGCCATGTTGAGCACGATTGCCCAGCTGGCAACGGCAAGCGCGCCCATCCAGCCGGCGATGATCGACATCGACCCAAAGGCAGCGGTTTCGACAAAATAGCTGAGCGAGGCGCCATAGCCGATGCGCCGCATCTCCCGCGCTGCTGACGGATCGCGCGGTGTCGGCGCGAATACGCCCAGCGCCTGCGACTTTGGCCAGAACGCGATAAGCGCCCAGATGATCACCAATAACGCGACGCGCGACACGAATGTCGCCCAGCTGCTGGCGGCGGCACCTTCGACCGGCAACCCCGAATCGCCGGGAACCAGCCACAGGTTCAGCGCCAGGTTGACGATGTTGGCGCCCCACATGGCGAGCATGCCGGGCACGGCACGGCCATGCGCCTCCAGCCAGAAAATGCCGGTATCGGCGACAAGGATCGGCAGCAGCGACAAAGCGAGGATGCGCAGCACCGGTGTCGCGCCATCGGCCAGCGCCGGATCGAGCCCGATATGGTGCATGAACGGCCCGCCCAGCCCGGCCAGCACGGCGGCCGCCGCAATGCCGACCCACAAGGCATAAAGGCAGCCGCGCCGCAGGATTGCGCCGGTATCGCCGGGGCGGCCGTCGCCGAGGGCCTGTGACGTCATCACCTGCACGCCCGAAAGCAGGCCGATGGAGGTGGTCAGCACCACGCCCGTCGGTGCCCAGCCCAGCGCCTGATAGCCAAGCTCCACAGCAGAATGGCGGCCGACGACAATGGCATCGACAAGACCCATGGTCATGATGCCCAGCCGCGACAATACAACCGGCCCCGCCAGCGCCAGCAGCGGCCCGAGCCCTGGCCGGTTGAACGTCGGCCGTTTCAGTCTTTGTCCGGCCGCAAGGGCCATGGTCGTTTCCCGTCGCGTTGCAGGCAGCCGCGGCTTCTATGCGAGCCGGCAAGTCGCAGCAATGGCGCACCAAAGAAATGCTTGGTCGTTGGGATAGTTGCCCGGCCGTGCAAGCTGGCCTAACCCGGCGCGGTATCGCTATTTTTCGCAAATTCTCCATGAGGCCCTTGATGACCAATCCGCTGTTCCGCCCTTTCACCATCAACGGGCTGTCGCTGCCCAACCGCATCCTGATGGCACCGATGACGCGCAGTTTTTCGCCGGGCGGCGTGCCGGGCGACGATGTCGCCGCCTATTATCGCCGCCGTGCTGAAGGCGGCGTTGGCCTGATCGTCACCGAAGGCACCGGCGTTGAACGCGCCGGCGCGCTGAACGACCCCAATGTGCCGAATTTCTTTGGCGATGCTTTGAAGGGTTGGGAAAAGGTCGCCAGCGAGGTCCATGCCGGCCATGGCCTGATCGCGCCGCAATTGTGGCACGTCGGCGCGCTGCCGAACCGCCGCAACCCGAAACCAGTAACCGCCGAATCGCCGTCGGGCGTCTATATGCCGGGCAAGGCCAACGGCGATGCGATGAGCGATGCCGATGTCGCCGACACCATCGCCGCCTTTGCCCGCGCCGCCGCCGATGCCAAGCGTATCGGCTTTGATGCGGTGGAGTTGCACGGCGCCCATGGCTATCTGATCGACAGCTTTTTCTGGGAAGGCACCAACCAGCGCGCCGATGGCTTTGGCGGCCCGACCATCGCCGAACGCGGGCGTTTCGCCGCCGAAATCGTCAAGGCGGTGCGCGCCGCGGTTGGCCCGGATTTCCCGATCATCATCCGCCTGTCGCAATGGAAGCAGCAGGATTTCGCCTATCGCATCGCCACCACGCCCGCCGAAATGACCGCCTGGCTGGAACCGCTCGCCGATGCCGGGGCAGACGTGTTCCATTGTTCGCAGCGCCGGTTCTGGGAACCCGAATTTCCCGAAATCGACGGCGATGCCGGGTTGAACTTTGCCGGTTGGGCCAAGAAACTGACCGGCAAGGCGACCGTCACGGTGGGCAGCGTCGGCCTGTCGGGCGAATTCGTCGCCTCCTATGGCGGTGAAGGTTCCAAGCCGGCCAGCCTCGACAATCTGCTCGAACGGCTGGCCCGCGATGAATTCGATCTGGTTGCGGTGGGCCGCGCGTTGATCGTCGATCCCGATTGGGCGTTGAAGGTTCGTGACCACCGTCATGACGAGCTGAGCGAATACAGTGTCGAGGCGCTGTCGACGCTGGTCTGACCATCCGTCGTGTCATCCCGGGTCAGGCCCGGGATGACACGGGTTAACAGGATGGGGTTAACAGGATGGGGTTAACAGGATGGGGTTAACAGGATGGGGTTAACAGGATGGGGTTAACAGGATGGGGTTAACAGGATGGGGTTAACAGGATGGGGTTAACAGGATGGGCGGGCAGGATGCGGCGAGCAGGTACGGCATTTCTTTCCGGCGGCATCCCGTTCTACACTGCTGCATGGCTACCATTCCCGCTCCCGAAATCGACGACAAACCCGATCGCAGCCTGCCGCCGCTGCGGCCAAAGGATGCGGCGACTTTGCTCGTCATCCGCCGCGATGGCCCCGCTCCACGCGTGTTGATGGGCCGGCGCGTTCGCGGCCATGCCTTCATGCCCGACAAATGGGTGTTCCCCGGCGGGCGCATCCACCCCGGCGATTTTCGCGTTGCTGCGGCGAGCGAATTGCATGCCGATGCCGAAGTGCCGTTGGCGCGCACCTGCGCCGCCGGCCGTGCCCGGGCGCTGGCGCTTACCGCCATCCGCGAAACGTTCGAGGAAACCGGGTTGATCATCGGCCGGCCGGGCAAGGCGACCACCCGCAGCGCCGAATGGCGGGATTTCCTCGCCACCGGTCATCTGCCGCATCTGGATCCGCTGCGCTTCGTCGCTCGCGCCATCACCCCGCCGCTGCGCACGCGGCGGTTCGATGCGCGCTTCTTCACCGTCGACGCCGATCATCTGGTCAGCATCGATCCGGGTGCCGGTTCGGGTGAGCTCGATGAAATTGCCTGGTTCGATTGGCAGGCGGCGGCGGCGCTCGATCTGCCCTCGATCACCCGCGCCATCCTCGCCGAAGTCGCCGCCCGCGATGCCGACCCGGGCCGGCCAATCCCCTACCACCGCTTCGACAATGGCAAGCATCGGCTGCTGGCTGTTTAGTACGACGCTTTGTGGATCTGGTGGGCTCTCTGGTAGGATCTGGGCATGCTTTGATCGACGGAGGCAAAGATGAAGCGCGAGTTGTGGGCCACCTATTCGGTCAAGGACCATTTCGACCCGCGCATTCTTGCCACCGATGTGCTGTTGTTCGACCGTCTGGTATTTCCGGTGCCGCAACAGCCCGATCGGCTTGAGACGGAAGGTGCATATAGCCCGCAGACGGACATGCTCTGGAAGATCGATGCGGAAGAATGGGCGCGCTGGGAAGAACTTGGATGGCGCCCGGAGGCTCAACAGCGCGTGCTCGAAATCCTCAAACCCGTGCTCCGCCGCGTGCCATGGCGAGATGACAACATTAAGAGCCAGTACCGACTCGAGGCGGCTAGATTGGCCGCGCAAGGCGTTGGCGATTGGGCTTTTGCTGCCACCCGGTCGACCATCGCCCAAGGACTACCAGCCTATGTTGGCGGGGTGGAGGCTATGGGACCCTCATTTCCGACCTTCGAACAGTTTGACAAGGCAGCGGATTCGCAACTTGGGGCTTCTGCCCGCGTCCAGGGCAAGATGCTTGCGACGGTTTTGGCGACCGAGTTCTTCGTGCCCGATCCAGAAAGCCCCGGTGATCCCCTGGAGTTATTAAAGGAAACGGTCGATTTTGTGGTCGGAGACGCCGAATTTCGTGCCAGCCGACAAGCCTTTAACGAATGGCAGAATGGCTTTCTGAAGCAAGGAAGCACAGACGCCGAATCGATACAACGCGCAGTTGCGGATATGCGTGGCTTGCTCGAGGACGCTCGCATGGCCGCAAAGCGGCTGACAATCCGCAAGGTTGTGCGCAACGTCTTTCGATTGGCGCCGTCGGGGCTTGGCATTGCGGCCAGCGTGATCGGCGCCAATCCGATGTTTGCAATCGGTGGTGCTTTTCTGTCCGTTGGAGCGATCACAGTCGATGAAAAACTGTTCAAATCGGCCGAAAGCGGACAACCTGCCCCAACGGTGTTTGTAAAGAGTGCGCGCCGTCACTTCGGTTGGCCGGAAAAGTAAGGCTATTAAGGCTATTGCGGCGGCTGGTCCGGTTCCGGCGGCGGGGCATCTGGGCCATCGAGACGCCGCGCCGCCCGATCCAGTTGCCGCGCCGCGCGCGCGATGGTTTCGCTGTCGACATTGCCATCGCCGGCGTCCCGGATGACATCGCCCATGGCGTCGGCGGCGGCGCCGGCCTCGGGTGAACCAAGACTTTCGATCAGCGCGCCCAGCGGATCGGCGGCAGGGGCTTCGACAGCCGGCTTCAACTTGCCTTCGCGGGTGAGCGCCGCGGTCATGAAACGCCGCCACAGCTTCGCCGGCACACTGCCCCCGACAACACTGCCGCCCATCGGCGTGTTGTCGTCATTGCCGACCCAGACGCCGACGACCAGATCCCCGGCAAAGCCGATGAACAGCGCGTCGCGGTGGCTTTGGGTGGTCCCGGTCTTGCCATAGGTGGGAATGGGCAGGCGCGCCGCATTGCCGGTGCCATTCCGCACCGCCGATTGCAGCAATTCCAGCATCGGCGCCCGCGACGGCCAGGGCGTCAGCGCGCGCGCCGCCGATTTGACGGTGGCGAGCACGCCGGTTGCGGGCGGTGTCAATATGCCATTCGCGATGACCGGGCGATTGCCCGACGCGACACCGGCATAGGCCTGCGTCATTTCCAGAAGCGTGATCGGCGAGGTGCCGAGCGCCATCGCCGGATATTGCGAAATCGGTGCGGTGACGCCCAGCTTGCGCGCTTGTGCCGTCACGGCGGGAATGCCGACCTGTTGCGCCAGCCGCACTGCGGCGACGTTGGAGGATGCGGCAAACGCGGTCGCCAGGCTGATGCTGCCGCGATACCGGCCATCGTCATTCCTGGGGGCGTAATCGTCGATCTGGATGGGTTCATCGAGGACGGTGTCCCCCGGCCGCATCCCGGCATCCAGGGCTGCCAGATAGACGAACAGCTTGAACGATGATCCCGGTTGGCGCTGGGCCTGGGTGACGCGGTTAAAGACCGTCTTGTCATAATCGGTGCCGCCGACCATCGCGACAACCGTGCCGTCAGGGCGCATCGCGACAAGCGCCGCCTGGCCGACATTGGCACCCTTGTTCCCCGCGATGGCATCGGCGACGGCGCGTTCGGCGTCCTTTTGCAGGCCGCGATCGAGCGTCGTCTGCACGATGGTGTCGCCATAATCGGCCTCGGTCATCGCGGCCCGGGCCTGCGGCATCACCCAATCGGCGAAATAGCTGCCGCTGGGCAGGGATTTGCGGCCGGGATCATATTGCGCCGGCCTGGCAGCACGGGCTTGTTCCTTGGTGATTGCGCCGGTTTCGACCATGGCGTCGATCACCAGCCGGGCGCGGGCATTCGCAGCGGCAAGGTGGCGGCTGGGCGCCAGCCGCGACGGCGCCTGCACCAGCCCGGCGAGCAGCGCGGCCTGCCCCAATGTCAGCTTTTCCGGATCGGTATCGAAATAGGTGCGCGCGGCGGCGCGGATGCCATAGGCGCCATCGCCGAAATAGACGCTGGACAGATAGCGCTGGAGGATTTCGGTCTTCGAAAGCCGGGCTTCCAGCCAGAAGGCGATGATGATCTCCTGCAGCTTGCGCTTGATGCTGCGGTCGGCCGACAAAAAGCTGGTTTTCGCCAATTGCTGGGTGAGCGTGGAGCCACCCTGGGTCACGCCGCCAGCCTGGACATTGCGGGTCAACGCCCTGGCGATGCCGATCGGATCGATGCCCCAATGTTCGTAAAAGCGCCGGTCTTCGATGGCGATCAGCGCGGCCGGCACATATTTCGGCAGGCGGGCAATCTGGACAGGTGCTTCCTTGTAGTCACCCCGCCGGGCGATCGGCTTGCCATCATCGGCAACCAGTACCAGCGACGGTTTCTTCGCCGGTTCGAGCGCGCGGCCCAACGGCGCTGTCAGCGTCAGCCAGATGATGAGGGCGATCAGGAATCCGGAAAAAATGGCGACGGCCGGCAACAGATATTTTCGCACGCGGCGCCAGCGGCCATGCGGCTCGGCAGCTGTTGCGTCGGGAGTCTGCGCGTCCATTGCGGCTATGTAATAGACCGCATTGCCGCCGGGGCAAGCCGGCGGGTCCGCACCAGGATTGCCGCCGGGGCAGACCGGCGGGTCCGCAGCAGGATTGCCGCCGGGGCAGACCGGCGGCGGGTCATCAGGCGCGCTCGCGGGTGGCGCTGAACCGGATCTTGGTCTCGCGCTGGGTGACATAGTTCAATTCCCAGCTGTCGCGGGCCATGAACACCGGCGCGCCATCGCGATCTTCGGCCATGGCCGGGCGGTTATCCTCCATGAATCGCTTCATTTCGGCGGCTTCCCCGCTGATCCATCGCGCCGTTTCATAGGGGCTGGGTTCAAAACTGGCGGCCACGCGATATTCGGCCTCCAGGCGGCTGATCAGCACTTCCAGCTGCAACTGGCCGACGACGCCGACGATCCACTGGCTGCCGAGCAATGGCTTGAACAATTGGGTCACGCCTTCCTCGGCCATATCGGTCAGCGCGGTGCGAAGCTGCTTCGATTTGGTTGGATCACCCAGCCGGACGCGGCGCAGGATTTCGGGCGCGAAATTGGGGATGCCGGTGAAGGTGACATCGTCTTTTTCAACCAGGCTGTCGCCAACGCGCAGTACACCATGGTTGGGGATGCCGATGATGTCGCCGGGATAGGCTTCATCGGCAATTTCCCGGTCCTGGGCGAAAAAGAAGATAGGCGAATTGATGGCGATGGCCTTGCCGGTGGCGACCTGGCGCAGTTTCATGCCACGGCGGAACTTGCCCGAGGCAATGCGCAGAAACGCGATGCGATCGCGGTGCTGCGGGTTCATATTGGCCTGCACCTTGAACACAAAGCCCGAAACCTGTGGATCGAGCGGATCAACCGCCTCGACAACGCCCGCCTTCAGCGCCGGCTGCGGGCGCGGCGCGGGCGCAAATTCGGACAAGGCATTGATCAGCGCCTCGACGCCGAAATCCTTGAGCGCCGAACCGAACAGCACCGGGGTCAGCGCGCCCTTGCGATACAGATCGGCATCCAGCGTCGCATAGCCGCCCAGCGCGAGCTCGGCTTGCTCACGCAACCTATCAGCTATAGGGCCGCAAATCGCATCGATTTTCGGATCATTCAGGCCTTCCGTATCGACAGTTTCGCCGGCTGCGTTGGTGCCGGTGCCATCGGGCCTTTGAAAGCGGTGGCTGCGCAGGTCGTACAGGCCCTTGAATTCGCCGCCCATGCCGGCTGGCCAGTTCAGCGGGGCGACGTCCAGCGCCAGCACATCGGCGATTTCGTCGAGCAGTTCGAACGGGTCGCGGCCTTCTCGGTCGACCTTGTTGATGAAGGTCAGGATCGGCACGTCGCGCAGGCGGCAGACTTCGAACAGCTTGCGCGTCTGCGCTTCGATGCCGCGCGCCGCGTCGATCACCATGACGGCGGAATCGACCGCGGTAAGCGTGCGATAGGTATCTTCCGAAAAATCTTCGTGGCCCGGGGTGTCGAGCAGGTTGAAGGTGGTATTGCCGCGTTCAAACGTCATCACCGATGATGTGACGGAAATGCCGCGCGCCTGCTCGATCTTCATCCAGTCCGACCGGGCGCGCCGGTTCTGGCCGCGCGCCCGCACTTCGCCGGCAGCGTGGATGGCACCGCCGAACAGCAACAGCTTTTCGGTCAGAGTCGTCTTGCCGGCGTCGGGGTGCGAAATGATCGCGAAAGTGCGGCGCTGGTTGGGGACGCTCATCGGGGGCAAAAGCTGTTGAACATGGTTGCGGGCGCAATGACAGGCTGGACGCCACGGCGCAATGGTACAGGTTGCGGCACAGGTTGCGCACCGACTTGCGGGCCAACGTCGATGCGGCGCCGATGTGCCGTCCATCGAGACAATCGCGATCGGTTCTCCAAAAGCGCAAAATGCAACGGGAACGGGCGACCATTGCGGCCGCGCACAGCCGAACTGGTGCCATTGATTGCGGTGAACCGAGTCTTGGACGCGACGAACCGACTTCGCAGGGCGTAGCATTCGGGTTACACTGTGTCATCGCCATTTTGGCCGGGGTGGAGCCGTTGCAGATCAAGACGTTCGGACGCATTGTTGTCATGGCCGCTGCGCTTTGGGCGTTGCCGGCCGGCGTGCCGTCCGAATCCTACCATGGCTCTTTCGCCAGCCGGTTGACCAACAACATTGCCAATTCGATCGGCAGCGCACCTGCCATGGCGTCCAGTCTTTACGCCGTGCCGAAATATGCTGCCATCCTGATCAACAGTGACACTGGCGAGGTGCTCTATGCGCGCCAGGCCGATGCGATCCGGTTTCCGGCGTCGATCACCAAGGTGATGACGCTTTATATCGCGTTTCAGGAACTGCGCGACGGCAAGATTCGCGACGGCGACTTGATGCGCATCTCCAGCTTCGCTGCGCGACAGCCGCCATCGAAACTGGGGCTTCGGCCAGGCGCAAAGATCAGCGTGCGCGATGCCATGGGCGTGATCGCGACGCGTTCGGCCAATGATATCGCCGTGGCGCTCGCCGAATATATTTCGGGCAGCGAGGCGGAATTTGCCGAAAGGATGACGCGGGAGGCGCGCCGGCTCGGCATGTCGCACACGCGGTTCTACAACGCCACCGGCCTGCCCAACCCCGATCATGTGACGACGGCGCGCGATATCGCCACCTTGTCCCGTGCCTTGATCCGCGATTTCCCGCGCCGCTATCCGCTGTTTTCGAAGGTGTCGGTCGAATATGAAGGCCAGCAGATCGAAAGCCACAACCATCTGCTGAAAACCCTGCCGGGCGTCGATGGCATCAAGACCGGCTATACCAACGCCGCCGGCTTCACCCTTGCCGCATCGGCGACCCACGATGGCGTGCGCTTGATTGCCGTGGTGCTGGGCGGACCGAGCCGGATGACCCGCGATGCCAATGTCACGGAATTGCTCGATACCGGTTTCAATGTGCTGCGCCGCCGGGCGCGCGGTGAATATATCACCGTTGCCGCCAATTTTGCCGAACCGGATGATTTGTCGGATAGTGTCATGGACCGGCTGGTTGCCAATGGCCCGGCCGGTGATGGCCTGGCGCTCAATGGTCCGCCGGTGCCACTACGCCGCGTTCAATAGTGCGACAACGCCGGGCGTGATGCGCCGCGCCATTCTGTCAGGATCGCCATTCGAAACGACGATCGCCTATGCGCGCGCGGTCGTTTCCGGTGATTTCGTCTTTGTCGCCGGCACCACTGGTCGCGACCCTGAAACCGGGGTCATGCCCGCCGATGTCGAAAGCCAGTGCGCCAATGCGCTGCGCACCATCGGTGTGGCGCTCGGTGAAGCCGGCGCCGGTTTCGGCGATGTGGTACGCGTTACTTACTATCTGCCCGATGGGGCGGATTTCGAACGATGCTGGCCCATGCTGCGTGCCACTTTCGGCGCCAGCCCGCCGGCGGCGACGATGCTGGTCGCCGGGCTGATCGACCCGGCGATGCGCATTGAAATCGAGGTTACGGCGCATCGCCCCGGCTGACCACGGCCCAGGCAATTCTGACGCGGACTCAGGGTTTTTTGAAGCGATAGTAGAAGCGATCGGTCTTGCCGCGCACCGATGGATCGAACACCAGCGTTTGGGGGTTGTCACCCTGGGTCTTCAGGACGGGCAGGGCATCGACGAAGCGGAAACCCGCCTTTTCGAAATCGGCGCGCACGACTGACGGATCGATGCGATGGACCTTTTCGGTCTCGACCCGCGGATCAACGCCCGGCGCGCCAACATGGTCGATGACAACGACGAACCCGCCCTTTTTCATCGCCTTGAACAGCTTGGCGTTGAAGGCAGCAGGGTCAAGACGTGGAAAACCGAACTTTTCGCTTTCCCAATACATGTCGTGATAGGTCAGGTGGAAGAAGGCGACATCGAGCTTGGCGGGCAGCACGGCATCGCCAGGCAAAGCCTTCAAAAGTTCGACATTTGGATTGCGTCCGATCAACGCGGTCCAAATTGCCTGGTCCTCGTCGCTGGCCAGAAAGCCCGGTGGCTCCAGCGCGATGACATGGCCCTTGGGTCCGACCATCCGCGCGATCAATTCCGAATAATAACCGCCGCCCGCCATCACATCGAGGACGCGATCGCCCTTTTTGATGCCGCTGGCGGCCAGCACGTCAACAGGGTGGCGGCCGGCATCCTGCGCCACGGCTTCGGCGCTGCGGTTGGAAAGATCGACTGCGGGCGCCGCGGCAATGGCGGTCGAGGCGATGCCGAACAGCAGCGCCGCAAGAACAGGTTTAAGGTGCATGGTGACTTCTCCGGTTGGGTTGCCCCGCCTCTTGGGTTGCCCCGCCTCTTGGGTTGCCCACGCCTCGTAGGGCGTGCGTCACATTGAAACCGGATTTCGACCAACGTGCATCAGCGTTCGATGGCGACAGCAGCGGCAATCGTCTCAAACCACGTCCGCCGCCGGTCGCAGCGCCATTTCGGCATGGCTGCGGCCAGCGGCGGCGGAATCTTTACTGGCAACGGTTTGGCAACACCTGGTCAGGGCGGTGCCGACGGTGATGGGTTAGCTGTTCGGGCGTACCAGCGCGGTCTCGGCGAGGTGTTCCGCGATGAACCAGACCTGCATTTCGTGCAGGCGGATGATATCGCCGACCACCATGTCGTTGGTGCCCTCGTCGCCCGCATCGCTGGCGGCATCGGCAAGCCCGCGGGCTTGCCGCAGGATGATCTCATGCGCTTCGAGCAGCCGTGAAAGCTGTGACGGGACATCCTCTCGGCCCTTGGGTGGGCGCGGGATGCCGGTCATTTCGGCGACGTCGGCGGCCATTGCGATGCTTAGCCCGCCCAGCATCATGATGCGTTCGGCCACAGTATCGACCAGCGCCGCCTGCTCGTCATAATGTTTGTCGAGCAGCAGATGCAGTTGGTAAAATGTGGCGCCGGACATCTGCCAATGGTGTTTTTTGTACAGGTCGCGCAGCGTCATCGTGTCGGCGAGCAGTTGGTTCAGTGCCGCGACGCTTTGCGACCGCGCATTATCTTCCAGCGCAATTGGCAGATCTTTCAACGTGCCGAATTTCTGGATTTCACGATATTCGACGTTGAACTGCGGCTGTGCGGCATCGCGGGCATTCTTGCGAACCATGGGTGTAGGGCTACTGGGCATAGTCGTTAACTCTCTCTCTAAAAAAAATTGCCTTGTTGTACCTTTAACGCGCTGATCGGCCGTGGGTTCCATCCTGGGACGGTTCGCCGCAGCTATCGCGTTGCAAATGGTGGCGTGGCCCTGCGGGTGCGGCGTGGTTCGCTTGACGCGGCCGGTGGCGGGGCGCAGCAAGCCCTGATGCAACTCGAACAGATGTTTTCGATCGCAAGCGCCTTGGCCCTCGCCGGCTGGATCATGCTCGTGCTGGCGCCTGTGCGGCGTGACTGGGCGGTGGCCGGGGCGCGTGTTGTGGCGGCGGTGCTGTGCGGCGGCTATGTCGCCATGCTCGCGGCCGGGCTCGGTGGCGGTGGCGGCCTGCCGGCGGGAGCAAGCTTCAACAGCCTGGCGGGGGTGCGGCTTTTGCTGTCCACCCCCGAGGCGATGCTCGCCGGCTGGGTACATTATCTGGCGTTCGATCTGTTCATCGGCAGCTGGGAGGTGTCCGACGCCCCGGCCGCGCGCATCCCGCACTGGCTGTTGCTGCCGTGCCTCGCCCTCACCTTTGTCGCAGGGCCGGTGGGTTTGCTGCTTTATCTGGTGCTGAAGGCGGTGCGCGGGCGGTGACAAATGCCGGTTGTCGCGCCATATCCCGATAATGACTCTTGCTTCCCCCTGCACCCCGCGTTCCCCCTGCACCAATGTCTGCCGCATCGAACGGCGTACCGGTCTTTGCGAAGGCTGCCGTCGCACCGTCGATGAAATCACCCGCTGGCCATTGGCGACCGAGGCGGAACAGCTGGCGATCCTGGCCGAACTGCCGGGCCGGCCGCCAGTGCGCAAACGGCTGGGGGTAAGCTGGTGATCCTGTCCGTCCTCGATCAAACGCCGATTGCCGCGGGCACGTCGCCCGCGGCGGCGCTGGCCAATTCGATCGATCTCGCCCGGCATTGCGAGGCGCTGGGCTATCATCGCTACTGGCTCGCCGAACACCATGCTTCCCCGGCGCTGGCCGGCAGCGCGCCCGAAATCCTGATCGCGGCGGTTGCGGCGGCGACGAAGCGGATGCGTATCGGTTCCGGCGGTGTCATGCTGCCGCATTATTCGCCGTTGAAGGTCGCCGAACAGTTCAGCCTGTTGGCCGGGCTTTATCCCGACCGGATCGACCTGGGGCTGGGCCGCGCCCCGGGCAGCGACCAGCGCACCGCCGTGGCGTTGCAACGCGACCGTCGCACCCATGCGCCGAATGATTTTCCCAACCAGCTGGCCGAGCTGATCGGTTATCTGGAGGATTCGCTTCCGCCTGAGCACCCGTTTGCCGCCTATGCCCGCACCCTGCCCGGCCTGCCGGCGGCGCCGGAACCCTGGGTATTGGGCAGTTCGCAGGACAGCGCCGCCTTTGCCGGCGATCTGGGCCTGCCCTATTGCTTTGCCGATTTCATCAACGCCGGCGGCGCCGCCATCGCTGCCGAATATCGCGCGCTGTTCACGCCGCGCCACCCCGGGGGACGGCCGCATGTGATGATCGCGGTGTGGACGATCGCCGCCGAAACCGATGCCGAGGCCGAACGGCTGGCGGCACCGGCGCGGATGATGTTCGCGCATCTGTTGCAACTGGGCCGCTCGATTGCGGTGCCCGATGTCGATACGGCGCTGGCTTGGCTCTCCGATCATCCGGAACTGGCCGGCGGTCGCCCGGGGCGGCGCGTGGTGGCCGGATCACCGGCGACGGTGCGTGCCGGGCTGGCCGCAGCGGCGGCCGAATATGGCGCCGATGAAGTGATGCTGGTCAACATCCTCCACGACCATGAAGCCCGCAAGCGCAGCTATACGCTGGCCATGGAAGCGATGGCGGGCGTGGCGGTCGCCGCCTGAGCGCCCGGTTTTCACTTTCCGGCCCGCTTGACACTTTGGCGCGCCACCGGTTCTAGGGTCGGCAATCGTGTCGAAGAGGTTTTGTGGCCAAGCAACCGGGCAACCCCAAGCGCATATTGGCGATTGCCTCGGGTGGTGGCCATTTCGTCCAGCTGTTGCGGCTGCGTCCGGCCTGGGCCGGGCATGACGTCAGCTATGCGACCGTCCATGCCAGTTCGGCGGCCGATGTGGCGCCGGCACGGTTGTTGATTTTCCGCGATGTCAGCCGGGCCGATTGGTGGCGGCTGCCGCTGACGACATGGGATCTGCTGGTCATCCTGTTGCGCGTGCGGCCGCAGGTGATCGTCACCACGGGGGCCTTGCCCGGCCTGTTGGCGCTGGCGCTGGTCAAGCCGTTCGGCGTGCGGACGTTGTGGGTGGACAGTATCGCCAATTCCGAGGTCCTGTCCGGTTCGGGGCAGCAGGCCGGCAAGGTGGCGAGCGCCGTCGTCACGCAATGGCCGCAACTGGCGCAGGTGGGCGTCGAGCATTGGGGCAGCGTGTTGTGAACGGCGTGTTCGTATCGGTGGGATCGATGATGCCGTTCGATCGGCTGGTGCGCGCCATGGACGAATGGGCGGCGGCCAACCCGCAGGTGCCGGTGGAAATCCAGATCGGGCGCGGCAAGTACGAACCGCGCCACGCCAAGTTCGTGCGGTTGATGCCGGTCGGCGACTATCGGCAGCGGGTGGCAGCGGCGCGGCTGTTCGTGGCGCACGCCGGCATGGGATCGATCATCGCCGCCATCGAAGCCGGCAAGCCGTTGCTGATGCTGCCGCGGTTGATGGCGGAGGGCGAGCATAATACCGATCACCAGCTTGCCACCGCCGCCAGCATCGGGGCGCGGCCCGGCCTGTTCGTGGCCAGCGACGCCGATGATCTGAAAACGCGGGCCAGCGCCATGTTGGCGGGGGGTGCCGCCCCACCTGCCGCCATATCGAAATTCGCCGATCCGGGCTTTTCCGACCGCATCCGCGCCTTCATCGAGGCCCCATGACAGTCATGACACCGCAAAAGCATCTGATCGCCCCCGTCGCGACCGACGACCCGCAACGCTTCACGCTCGATGTGCATTCGGGCCTGTGCGTCGGCCATCCGGACAGCCAGTTCATGTTCGGCGGCGTCGGCATGGCGGCGGGTCTTGCCGCCATCGAGGCGGTGACCGGCCGCGCCACGGTCTGGGCGGCGGCGCAATATCTGTCCTATGCCCGGCCCGGCACGCGGCTGACGCTTGATGTCGTGGTGCCGGTTTCGGGCAAATATACCAGCCAGGCGCGGGTGATCGTGCGGGATGGGGTGAAGGAAATCCTGACGGTCAACGCGGCGCTGGGCAACCGGCCGGATTCACCCGAGGCGCAATGGGCGGTGATGCCCGATGTGCCGGCGCCCGATGATTGCCCGCAAATGACCTATAATTGGGTGCGCGATGAAAACGACCTCAACGCCAATTTCCACCAGCGCGTTGCTGCCGGGCGGTTCGGCGATTCACGCAACGAAGGCGGCCCCAGCCCCGATGGCATCGCCCGCATGTGGGTAAGCCCGCGCGATGCGGCGCTGCCGGTCGATCGCATCATGCTGGGCGTCATGGCTGATTTCCTGCCGTCCGGCGTCGGCAATGCGCTTGGCACGGCGGCGGGCGGCAACAGCCTGGACAATACCATCCGTTTTGCGCGGATGGTGCCGACCAAATGGGTGCTGGCCGATATCCGCATCCACGCGACGGCGAACGGCTTTGTCCATGGCCGGCTGCACCTGTTTGCACAGGATGGCACCCTGCTGGCGACGGCGAGCCAGTCGATGATTCTGCGGGTGCAATAGCCGAGTGTGGCGGGGTTTGGTGGGAAGCGGTCATTGCCACGATCCATGATCTTCGTAGAATAGACTGATGGAAACGCGCACTCCACAAAGCGTCGGCCTTGGCGGCGATGGCGACGAGATCGAGGCTATCACTGATGTGGAGCGGGCCTTTGGCGTGAAGCTAGACTATAGCAAAGCCGCTCAATGGATCTCTGCTGGCGACGTGTTCGACTCCCTTCTGGCCGCGATCCCAGCGGGCGAACGTACACAACCTGATTTATGGGATCGATTTGCCAAAGCCTTGTGCGAGATCACCGGCGTTAATCCTCGGAACATTGAACCAGCAAGTTCACTCCTATCCCAATCTCGCTTCTGGCCGCGCGTGGCCGACGCATCCGCGATGGTTTGGATCTCGTTGATGATAGGATTGGCGCTGGCCGTCGGCATCGCATTCTTCAGTCGCTAACGTCAGCAACTAGGGCGAAAGCGGTCGCTCCGGATGGCGATAGTGAGCGACCAGCTGCATTTTCCTACACGCTGAAAATTTGCTACCTGGATCGATGCACGTTCTTTGACATTATTGGAGTCGATTTTGGCACCTGGAACCTGTTTTTGAAGCACCGGTAGTTTGCTTGAAAAACACCGGAATCGGTAAACTTGGTAAACTTCCAAAAAGCGGGTCAGGGGTCGAAAGCGGACTTTCGGCTTCGGTTCTGCGCACTCGGCGCCCGGTAAAATCCTTCCGAAAAGGCGAGGGTGGCAGTCGGGCCTTGCTGCGATACGCTGTCGCATGATCAGGCCTTCCCACTCCTTTGCCCCCGTGTTGCTTCTGCTCGCCACCACGGCTGGTGCGGCGCCCATCGCTTCGCCGGCGACTCTGGCCGCCAACAAGGCCAGTGCCGCTGCGCTGAACTGGGAAGACAAGCAGGATTTCGATTTCGCCAGCCGGGGTTTCATCGGGTCCGCCAGTGATCCGTTGATCCGCAACAAGGCCGGGGAGGTGATACGCGATCTGCGAGAGGAGGCGCAATTTACCGGCGACGCGCCCGCCACGGTAAACCCCAGCCTGTGGCGCAACGCCTCGCTGCTCGCCAAGAACGGCCTGTTCAAGGTGGCGGACGGCATCTGGCAGGTGCGCGGCTATGATCTGTCGAACATGACCATCATCCGCGGGGCGACCGGCTGGATTCTCGTTGATCCGCTGACCACCGAGGAAATCGCCGCCGCCGCGCTGGCGCTGGTCAATGAAAAGCTCGGCAAGCGGCCCGTCACCGGCGTCATCTACACCCACAGCCATGCCGATCACTTCGGCGGCGCGCGCGGTGTCGTCGATCCTGCCGATGCCGCATCGGGCAAGGTGCCGGTCATCGCGCCGATGTATTTCATGGACCATGCGATTTCGGAAAACATCATCGCCGGGCCGGCGATGACGCGGCGGGCCGAATATATGTTCGGCCGGCTGTTGCCGCGCGGCGCCGATGGCCATGTGTCGTCGGGGCTGGGCTGGGGGCTGGCCGGGGGCACGATCACGCTGGTGCCGCCCAATGACAGCATCGCCAAGACCGGCGACACCCGCACCATCGACGGTGTGCGTTTCGAATTCGAACTGACGCCCGATACCGAGGCGCCGGCGGAGATGAATTTCTATTTGCCCGACATGAAGGCGCTGTGCATGGCCGAAAACGCCAATGCATCCATGCACAATGTGCTGACGCCGCGCGGCGCACTGGTCCGCGATGCCAAGCGCTGGGCGGATTATCTGCTGGAGGCGAAGCGCCGCTATGCCGGCAAGTCCGACGTGGTGTTCACCTCGCATTTCTGGCCGCGCTGGGGGTCCGACGAGATCGGGCGCTACCTGCTGCTGCACGCCGAAGCCTATGCGTTCCTGCACAATGAAAGCGTGCGGTTGATGAACAATGGCCTGAACGCGGTGGAGATCGGTGAGGCGATCAGGCTGCCGGCGCCGCTGGCACAGGCCTGGTTCAACCGGCCCAATTATGGATCGTTGAAGTTCAACGCACGGGCGGTTTACCAGCGGTATCTGGGGGCGTTCGACGGCGATCCGGTCAGCCTCGATCCGCTGCCGCGCAATGAGGCGGCGGTGCGCTATGTCGCGGCGATGGGCGGTGCCAAGCGGGTGCTGGCGATGGCACGCGCGGCGGCGGCGAAGGGCGATGATCGCTGGGCGGCAACCCTGCTTGGCCATCTGGTGCGGGCGGTTCCAGCCGATGCGGCGGCAAAAGAAGCGCTGGCGCGATCATTCGAACAGCTGGCCTATCAGTCCGAAACCGGGCCGTGGCGGGATTTCTACCTGTCCGGCGCGCTGGAATTGCGCAATGGCGTGCAAAAGGTGGTGGCGCCGGGCGGCAATGCGCTGGGTGCCAATCTGCAGGTGGCCAGCCTGCTCGACACGATGAGTGTGCGGGTGGTGCCGGAACGGGCGGGCGGCGCGCCGTTCACTATCGCCTTTGTCATCCCCGATGCCCATGAGCGCCATCTGGTGACGGTGGCGAACGGCGTCATGCTCCACGAACAGGGTGTTGACGACAAGGCCGATGCGACGTTGATCGTGCCGCGAATGGCGTTGATCGGCATGGTGGCGGGTCAGGTGAAGGCGGCCGACCTGGTGCAAAAGGGCGTGTTGAAGATCGAGGGCGATCCGGCTGTTCTGCAGCGCTTTCTCAGCATTTTTCAGCCGCCGGTTCCCAGTTTCCCGCTGGTTACGCCTTAGTTTTTGTTTTTTGTCATGCCAGCGAAGGCTGGCATCCAGCCGTGGTAGCGGGTGGCGACTGTTGGCGCTGGCGGGGCGACTGGATGCCAGCCTGCGCTGGCATGACAATTCGGGGGGGCGTTACAGCGTCGCTGCGGCTTCCGGGAGCGATTCGATGTCGATGATGCGTTCCTTGCGCCGGCCGACGAGGCGGTAGACGCGGGTGGTGCCGATGCCCTTCAGATTCATGTCGTCCTGTGCCTCGATTTCATACATCGGGCGCAACCGCCAATAGGCGCTTTCCGAAATCAGGATGGAGCCTGGCGCAGCACGGCTTTCGAGCCGGGCGGCAAGATTGACCGATTCGCCCCAGCAGTCGAAGGCCGGGCGGCGCACACCGATGACGCCGGCGACCACCGGCCCGACGTGCAGGCCGATGCGGATCTGGATGGGATAGCCCAATTCGGCGATCAACCTGTCCACGGCATCGCGCATGGCAAAGGCCAGTTCGGCGGCGCTTTCGGCATGGTCGCGCTCGCCGGCCGTGCGGACCAGGCCGCCGATTGCCATATAGGCATCGCCGATGGTCTTGATGCGTTCGACATGATGCCGATCGGCTTCGATATCGAAGGTTGAAAACAGGTTGTTGAGCACCTTTACCAGATGCGCAGGGCTGATCTTTCGCGACAATTGGGTGAAACCGACAAGGTCGGCGAAGACGATGCTGACCTCGCCATGGGCATCGGCGATGGCGGTTTCACCGGCCTGGATGCGCTTGACGATATCGTGCGGCAGCATCGAATGCAGCAATTCGTCGATCCGGGCGTGGGTGGCGGCCAGTTCCTTTTGGGTGCGAAACGCAAAGCGCGCGCCACGTTCGCGGATATAGGCCGACAGCGTGCCAAAGCTGATGGCGCTGAGCACCGCCATGGTGTTGACCATCAGCCATCCCGGCCGGGCATTGTCGGCGAGCAGATGACCGATCAACATGATGACGAACGTCAGCACCGACGCGATGATAAGAAAGCGTGAGCGGACGGGGAACATCGCCGTGGTGCCAAGCAGCGCCAGCGCGAATCCCAGCGCCGCATATTCATAGCCGTGATCGAGAACGGCATAGACCCAGGCCAGGCCGGCGACGCAGATCAGCATCGCCAACAGGATAACCGCTTCGAAAAGCCGTTTGCCGGTGTCGGTAAACAGGCTGAGCGCACACAGCACCATCAGCGGCGTGACGATCAAGCCGCGGATCATATGGGTGGTTTCCCAGTGCACCGGATCGATGATCCGGTCCCACAGGAAAAACGCATAGACAAACAAGGCGCTGAGAAACAGAAACAATTGCGATTCACGCACGGTCAGCAGCAGGAAACGCTGCGCGAAAATGCGTTCATCCTCGACGCTGGCGCAATGCAGGCCGAACCTTTCGAGCAGTTTCAGCATCGTCCCCCGTCCACCATCTGAGGAATCAGCCATAGCCGAATTGTGGCCGGGCGTCGCCTGAGCGGTAGTTTAGCTAGCGCGCCGCGTCAGGCCAGCGGAAATCGCACAGCCTCGGGGGCCGGCCAGCCATGCGCTGGCACCACATATTGCAATGCCTTGACCGGATATTTGGCCCAGACTAGCGGCGCGAGACTGAGCAGCCCGTGGCGGCGCAAGGTTGCCAGCGCCTCGGCAGCGATGGCGGTGCGGCTGGCGAGGCCCTGATTGGAAAGCCCGCCATCGCGAAGCGTCACCAATGTTTCGGGGATCGGCCTGGCGCGCAGGCGCTCCACCGCGAAGAACCGCACCATCCAGTCGAAATCCGCACCGATGCGGATGGCGGGATCGAACGCGCCGACCCGCGCCATGCCAGCCCGCCGCGCGTAAAATCCTGGGTGCGGCGGCATATGCGCCAGCCGCAGCATCCATGGGGAAAACGGGGTCGGCGGATAGGCGCGGGTCAGATGGGTGACATTGTCGGCGCGGACGATGGCGACGGCGCCGGATATGGCGTCGGCGCCGGGATCGGCGAGCGCCGCCGCCGCGACCAACCGCAGCGCATCGGTGCGGCAGAAGAAATCATCGGCGTTGAGAAAGCCGATGATGTCGCCGCTCGCCCGCGCCACGCCCTTGTTCATGGCGTCGTACAGCCCCTTGTCGGGCTCCGAGACGAAATGATGCCCGGGCCGCGCCGTGGCGGCGACGGTGGCGGCGGTGGCGTCGCTGCTGCCGCCATCGATGATGATGTGTTCAACGTCCGGCCAATCCTGGGCGGCGACCGAGGCGCAGGTGTCACCGATGGTCGCGTCGGCGTTGTAGGCGACGGTGATGACGCTGATTTTCATGTGTACTCAGGCAGTGCCGAAGCGCGCGCGGTCGCTTTCGATGAAGTGGCGATGGGCATCGGCGAGGCCATCCGCGAGACCGATGCGCGGCGCCCAGCCCATCGCCAGCAGCCGCGATGAATCCATCAGCTTGCGCGGTGTGCCATCGGGGCGGCTGGTATCGAACACCAATTGCCCCTTGAAGCCGACGGTATCGGCGATGGCCTGCGCGACCGCGGCAATGGTGACTTCCTGCCCGGTGCCGACATTGATGTGATCGGCGGCGGAATAGTGCGCCAGCAGGAACACCAGCGCATCGGCGAGATCATCGACGTGCATGAATTCGCGCAACGGCGTGCCGCTGCCCCAGACGGTCATGGTGGCGGCGCCGGAATCGCGTGCCTCGGCGGCCTTTCGCAGCAGCGCCGGGATGACATGGCTCGATTCCAGATCATAATTGTCGCCGGGGCCATAAAGGTTGGTCGGCATCGCGCTGATGAAATCAAGGCCGTGCTGCTGGCGATAGGCCTGCGCCAGCCGGATGCCGGCGATCTTGGCGATGGCATACCATTGGGTGGTCGGCTCCAGCGGCCCGGTCAGCAGTGCGTCCTCGGCCATCGGCTGCGCCGCGTCGCGCGGGTAGATGCAGGAGGAACCGAGAAACAGCAGCTTTTTGACGCCGGTGGCGGCGGCAGCGGCAAGGATATTGGCCTCGATCAGCAGATTGTCGTGGAGGAAATCGACCGGCCGCGCCGCGTTGGCCGCGATGCCGCCGACGCGCGCTGCCGCGACAATGACGACATCGGGGCGGCGCGCGGCGACGAACGCCTCGACTTCAGCCTGGCGGACCAGATCGACCTCGGTGCGGCCGGCGGTGATGACATGTTGGCCATCGGCCGCCAGCCGGCGGACCAGCGCCGAACCGACCATGCCGCGATGGCCGGCGACCCAGATCGACTTGCCGGCCAGATCGAACATCAGGCGCGGTGCCCGGCTTCCAGACGATCGGCGGCGACCATTTCGCGGACCAGATCCTGCATGGTGGAGGTGTGTTCCCAGCCGAGTTTCTGTTTGGCCTTGCTGGGGTCGCCGAGCAGCAGATCGACCTCGGTGGGGCGGAAATAGCGCGGATCGACGGCGACCAGGGTTTCGCCCGTAGCGGTGCAGACGCCGGTTTCATCGACGCCGGTGCCGCGCCATTCCAGCGTGCGGCCGATTTCGGCAAAGGCCAGTTCGACGAAAACGCGCACGCTGGTGGTGGTGCCGGTGGCCAGCACCCAATCTTCGGGCGTGTCGTGCTGAACGATGCGCCACATGCCTTCGACATAGTCGCGGGCATGGCCCCAGTCGCGCTTGGCATCGATATTGCCCAGATAAAGCCGTTGCTGGGTACCGGCCTCGATGGCGGCGACGGCGCGAGTGATCTTGCGGGTGACGAAGGTTTCGCCGCGCAGCGGGCTTTCATGGTTGAACAGGATGCCGTTCGTCGCGTGCATGCCATAGGCTTCGCGATAGTTCACCGTGATCCAATAGGCATAGAGTTTGGCGGCGGCATAGGGGCTGCGCGGGTAGAATGGCGTGGTTTCGCGCTGTGGCACTTCCTGCACCAGCCCGTAAAGTTCCGACGTGCTGGCTTGATAAAAGCGGGTCTTGTCCTCAAGCTTGAGGATGCGGATGGCTTCGAGCAGCCGCAGCGTGCCGATGCCATCGGCGCTGGCGGTATATTCGGGGGTTTCGAAGCTGACCTGCACATGGCTTTGCGCGGCGAGGTTGTAGATTTCGTCGGGCTGGGTTTCCTGGACCAGCCGGATCAAATTGGTCGCATCGGTCATGTCGCCATGGTGCAGGCGAAAATTGGTGTGGCCCTCGTGCGGGTCCTTGTACAAATGATCGATGCGGCCGGTGTTGAACGACGATGAGCGCCGCTTGACGCCGTGCACTTCATAGCCTTTTGCCAGCAGAAGTTCTGACAGATAGGCACCGTCCTGTCCGGTGACTCCGGTGATAAGCGCGACTTTTGCCATGGTGCTCCACGATATTACGGCGTTGTTAGCCTGTGCGTCGCGCGTCTAGCTTGGGATGCGGGGTTTTGTCGATGGTGGCGATGGCGCTAGCGCGGCAGGCGGCGCAAAAGCGGGATGAGCAGAACGACGGTAATGCCGGCGGCGCAGAGCACGGCGGGCACGCTGGCACCGCGGTTGATGGCGGCGCCGATGGCCAGCACCGCGCCCACCTGGAACGCCGAATTGACGATATTATTGGCGGCGATCGCCCGCGCCCGGCCTTCGGGGTTGGTGGCGGTCTGGAGGACGCCGTAGAGCGGCACCGAGAAGATGCCGCCGGCGATGGCCAGCACCAGCAGGTCGGCGAGCACGCGCCAGCCGCCGATCTGGCCCAGAAAGCCTGCCACATCACCGGCGGCGCCGCCAAAGCTGCGTTCGGCGAAGAACAGGTCGGCGCCCGCCAGCGCCATGACCAGCCCGGCCCAGGGCGCCAGACGGGCGGAAATTTGCCCGCCGAGCAGCCGGCTGACGCCCGCTGAGCCACAAGCAACGCCCACCGAAAAGGCAGCGAGGAACAGCGTTGCCACACCTTCGCTGCCGCCGAGATCGTTCTTGGCGAGCGGCACGAACTGGCTCGTGTAGACGGCGCCGAGCGCCCAGAACCAGCTGATGCAGATGGTGGCGATGCGCAGTTCGGTGTTGGCAAAGGCCTCGCGAAGTGCCCGGCGGGACGATGTCCAAGGGTTCCAGTCGATGGCGATGCGGCTGCTCGGCGGGGCCGCGGGTATGGAGCGCGAGGCGATCCAGCCGGCAATGGCGACAGCGATTGCGATCGGCCCGGCTACCGCCGCAGGCAGCAGTCCACCGGCAATCTGGCCCAGCAGAATAGCGACAAAGGTGGCGCCTTCGACGAGCCCGGTGCCGAGCAGCAGCTCGTCGGCGGCCAGATGCTGGGGCAGGATCGCGTATTTGACCGGTCCGAACACCGTCGAATGCACGCCCATCAACAGCACGACGACGAGGCATAACGGTTCGGACCTTAGCGCCAGCGCGGCAGCCCCGAGCGCCATGATGGCGATTTCGGCGATCTTGACGGTCCTGGCGATCATCGCCTTGTCGCGGGCATCGGAAATTTCGCCCGACAAACCGGACAACAGCATGAACGGCAGGATGAAAACGCCGGTAGCGATGGTGGCAAGCGTTGCGGTGCCGACGGGATCACCGCTGCGCAGATGATAGGCAACGAGGAAGATGAACGCGGTTTTGAACAGATTGTCGTTGAAGGCACCAAGGAACTGGGTGACGAACAACGGCCCGAAACGGCGTGCAGCGAGAAGTTTCAGCATCGCGGTCATCCTTCGGGCATTGCTGGGCCGCCGTCCATAGTCGCAGCGCGCTGGCGGATAATGCGCAAGGGCCCTTCGCCGTCGTCATAATTCGGCGGTAAAATGCTGCTTTGGCAGGCGAGGGAGCGCCATATGGCTCAACAGCTGATCAACATGATCGCGCGCATGGGTGGTGCCGATGCGGTGGCCGCGATGGCGGCACGCGTCGGGATTTCTGAAGCGCTGAGGCGGTTCGGTTGTCGGCCCGCGGCGGTGCTGCTGCTGGCGGCGGACCGTGCTTGCGGCTACATAGGGTTATCCGGCAGCCGCCGGGCGGCAGCGATATGGCGAGGCAATGGCACGGCAAGGACGCAAGGATGATTGGGGTTTCCCGCGCTGGCGGGATTATGGCAGCGGCGGTAGCGCCGCGGCCACGGTGCGCCTGTGCGACCGGCATGGCTGCTCGAACATGGGCGACCGACCCGCACCAAAGGCGCCCAATCGCCCCGAACGCTGGTATTTCTGCGAAACCCACGCCGCCGAATATAATGCAAACTGGGATTATTTTGCCGGGCTTTCCCCGGAAGAAGCCGCGGCGCGTGAAGCCAGCGAACAGGCCGAGACCAAGTATCGCAGCGCGTCGCACTGGGAATGGGGCGGCCCCGGGGATGGCAGCCGCAGCCGCGCCGAATTGGACGCGCTGGCCGTGCTGGCCTGTGAACCATCGGACGACATGACCGTCATCAAGGCAGCATGGCGGGCGGCAACGAAGGAAACCCACCCGGACAAGGCCGGCAACGATCCCGTCGCCGCGGCGCGGTTCCGCGCAGTGCAGGCGGCCTGGCAGGTGTTGAACGATGCCGATGTGGTGCGGAGTGGGGCGCCGCGTTAGGGGTTGGTCGCGGCGTGATTGCGCGGTGGTCGGCATTGCCCGATGTTGTGAAGAACACCCTCAGGTCCGGCTTTGCCGTCTCTCGCTTCTCCCACAGGCGGGAGAAGGGGGCTATAGCAGCGCTCGCGCCGCCCAATAGGTGATGCCGGCCGCCACATAGGCCGCCGCGAACAGATAGCCGAACATGAACGCCGGCCACAGCCAGCCGCCGGTTTCGCGGCGGGTGACGGCCAGTGTCGAGATGCATTGCGGCGCGAACACAAACCAGGCGAGGAAGGCCAGCGCGGTCGGCAGGCTCCAGCTGCCCCGCAGCTTTTCGACAAGGCCCTCGCTATGGTCGGCGTCGGTGCCTTGCAGCGAATAGACGGTGCCCAGCGCCGATACCGCGACTTCGCGCGCCGCCATGCCGGGGACGAGTGCCAGCGAAATTTCCTTGTTGAAGCCGATCGGCGCAAAGATCGGCTCCAGCGCCGCGCCGATGCGGCCGGCAAAGCTGTATTCCAATGGAGGTTGGTTCCAGTCGGCGGGTGGTTTCGGCCAGGTCGCCAGCGCCCAAAGCGCGATGGTGGACAGCAGGATAATGCCGCCGGCGCGGAATAAAAACGCCCGCGCCCGCTGGTACAGCCCGATGCCGATATCGCGCGGCGCCGGCCATTGATATTTGGGCATTTCCATGAGGAACGTCGGGCTGGGCCCCTTGGTCACCGTGTGCCGCAGCGCCCAGGCGGCGACCAGCGCGCCGACGACGCCGGCGATGTAGAGCCCGAACAGCACCAGCCCCTGCAGATTGAGCAGGCCGCCGATGCGGGTTTCGGGGATGAAGGCGCCGATGATGACGGCATAGACCGGCAGCCGCGCCGAACAGGTCATCAATGGCGCGATCAGGATGGTGGTCAGGCGATCCTTTGGCGAATCGATGGTGCGGGTCGCCATGATGCCCGGCACGGCGCAGGCGAAGGACGAGATCAGCGGAATGAAGGCGCGGCCGTTCAAGCCGACGCGGGCCATCAACCGGTCCATCAGGAACGCCGCGCGAACCATATAGCCCGATTGTTCGAGCATCAGGATGAAGAAGAACAGGATGAGGATCTGCGGCAGGAAGACGATCACCGCGCCGACGCCGCCCAGCACGCCATCGACGAGCAGCGAGCGCAGCGCGCCGGGCGGCAGGCCGGCGGTTGCCGACGCCTGCCCTTGCGTGACCAGCGCCGCCAGCCAGTCCATCGGCGCTTCGGCCCAGGCGAACACCGCCTGGAACATGAAGAACAACAGCGCCGCCAACAACACCGGCCCGGCAACAGGGTGCAGCGCCAGCCCGTCCAGCCGTTGCGACCAGCGCCGCTGCGCACCCTGTGCCAGTGTGACGGTTTCGGCGATGATGCGGGCCTCGCGCTGCAACAGCTTGATATCGGCCTCGGGCGCTTCGGTAATTGGTGGCGCCGCCTGGTGGAGAAGGTCCGACAGCCCGGCGGCAAGCGCATCGAGCCCGCGCCGCCGCACGGCAACGGTGGCGATGACCGGCAGGCCGAGAATCGTCGACAGCCGATCGATATCGATATTGGTGCCGTCGCGGGTGGCAAGATCGATCATGTTGAGCGCCACCAGCATCGGTGTACCGAGCCGGCGCAGTTCGAGGACGAAGCGCAGATGGTTGCGCAAATTGGTGGCATCGACGACGGCGACGATGGCATCCAGCCGCTTTTCGCCCTGCAGGTGGCCCAAGACCGCGTCCCGGGTCACGGCCTCGTCCGGGCTGCGCGGGGTCAGGCTGTAGGTGCCGGGCAGGTCGATCAGATCGGCGGTGCGGCCATCGGGCAGGGGCAGTCGCCCGGCCTTTCGTTCGACGGTGACGCCCGGATAGTTGCCGACCTTCTGCCGGGAACCGGTGAGGGCGTTGAACAGGCTGGTCTTGCCGGCGTTGGGGTTGCCGACCAGCGCGACCATTGGCGCGGATATGGGTGCCCCGATGGCCGCCGCGACAGGCGCCGCAACGGGCGTATCGGGGGCGTCGGGGGCGTCGACCGGGGGAGCGTCCACCTTATTCAGCAGCAATGCTGGGGGCGGGGCCAGCCTGGACGGCAGGCACGATCTCGATCAGCCGCGCCATCGACCGGCGCAGCGCCACCACCATGTTGCCGACGCGCACCGCCATCGGATCGCCGCCAAAGGGCGCCTTGTGCAGCAATTCGACATCGACGCCTTCATCGAAGCCGAGCTCGTGCAGGCGCCGGGCGGTGTCGGGATCGATGCCGGCGCGATCAATGGCGGCGATTGTCGCGATTTCGCCGGGGGCAAGGCGCTCGATCTGGCGAACTATGGGCATGTGATCTGGATACTCGCGGAACGTCTATTGCGAGCGATTATCATGTTGGAGGCGGTAGCGCCAGTGGCTGTGTTTGGCGCGCCCGTTCAGACTGCGGGGTAGCGCAGGCGCCCGAGGAAGCGCGCCGGATCGGGCAGCCAGGCAACGGCTTGCTTCAGCCGTGCCTTGCTCTTTTCGAACCGCATGACGCCATCGATCCGGCGATCGATGAAGGCCCAAGTCGCCGCATGATCCTCGCTGTCGTCGTCGAGCCAGTACAGCAAACTGGCCGAATAGACGCCGGCAAGGATGGCGCGTTTGGAATAATGGTTGAAATCGGTGGCGGTGTCCCCCGCCGGCCGCCACATGGCATCGGCGGTGCGCCACAACAGCCGCAGGCCGAGCGCGGCATTCGGTGGCAGGGCCAGTTCGGCGAGCGTGCGGCGGATGGCCTCACGATTGTCGCCGGCCTGTTCCAGTCGCGTGCGCAGCGCCAGCCGGATGCGATCCCGGATCTTCATGTCGGCGATGCCGGCGGTGGTGAGCGCCTTGGTCATCATCACATCGGCGTGGGCGGTAAACGCGTCGATCATTGCGGCGGTGTCGGGCAGCGCCATGGCGGCGATGTCGCGATCGATGCCGGTGTCATCGGCGGCGGTGTCGCGGGCGGTGGCGGTCCAGCCGTCGAACGGCACATGCGGCAGCATGGTGGCGATCAGCCGTGGTCGCAGATCGGCGAGCGGGACATCGGCGGCGGCGGCCGAATCATCGGAGATGGGTTTAACGATCATGACCTGATGATAGCGCTTTGGCGTCGCCGCCTCCAGCGCCGTGATTGCCGCAATATCCACAAAAACCATCGGCCGGATGGAGAATCGGGCGGAATTGGGGTATAAAATGTGTGTTGCTGTGGGCATTGCGGTTGACGCGCTTGTTTATGGCTTGGCGCTCTGTTATGCGCGCCGCTCGCTCCGGCAGACTCGCTTGCTGGAATAACTGTTATTTTGACAAGCGTTGGGGCTGTGCCAGCCCCGGCGACGTGAATGGAGAGTATGGCTGCATGCAAATCGTGGTTCGCGACAACAATGTCGATCAGGCGCTGCGCGCGCTCAAGAAAAAGCTCCAGCGCGAAGGCGTCTACCGCGAAATGAAGCTGCGCCGTCATTACGAAAAACCCAGCGAAAAGCGTGCGCGTGAAAAGGCTGCCGCCGTGCGCCGCGCCCGCAAGCTCGAGCGCAAGCGCGCCGAACGCGATGGCGTGAAGTAAGCAAGCAAAGGGGCCGCAGCATGGCGACCACAGCCGGCACAGGCACCGCTTCCGGTGGCGTCGTGAAATGGGTGGTGGCTGCGGCTGCCATATTGTTGCTCGTCATGCTCGGCGTCTGGGCTGGGACCGAATCGCAGGTTTCGACCGTTCGCGCATCGGATATGAAGTTCCTGGCCGCAAATGCGAAAAAGCCCGGCGTCATCACGACACCAAGCGGCTTGCAATATAACGTCATCCGGGAAGGCACCGGGCCCAAGCCGAGCCGCACCGACACCGTGCTTGTCCACTATGAGGGCCGCTTGCTCGACAAGACGGTTTTCGATTCATCTTATCAGCGCGGCCAGCCGGCTGCATTTCCGCTCGATCAGGTCATTCCCGGCTGGACCGAAGGCGTGCAGCTGATGCCTGTCGGCTCGAAGTTCCATTTCGTGGTGCCGCCGTCGCTGGCCTATGGGGCGCGGGGTGCCGGTGGCGTGATTCCGCCGGGTGCCGTTCTGGAATTCGACATCGAATTGCTGGCGATTCGCCCGAGCTGATCACTGATTGGCAGCGAGCTCGACATTGGCCCGCTCGCGCCGGGTGGCGGTCAATCCCTCTCTGACGCGGCCATCGCGTCATCTGCCGCCGTATCCGCCTTGCCACGTCGGTCGAGCGCCAGCTTCGCGAGCGCCACAATTGGATCGGCGAGCGCCACGCCCAATATGCCGAACAGCACCCCGAACAGCAGTTGCGCGCCCAGTACGACCGCGGGCGCGAGATCGACGGCACGTTTTTCGATGAGCGGGGTCAGCACATTGCCTTCCAGCATCTGCACGGCCAGGTAGATTCCGACAGCCCATAGTCCCTCATTCACCCCCGCCGAGAATCCGACGGCGACGATGAGCGCGCCCGAAATCATAGCGCCAAGGGTCGGTATGAAGGCCAGCAGCCCCGAAACGACGCCAAGGACGCCGGCGAGCGGCACGCCGGCCACCAGCAGGCCGACAAAGATGAAAACCCCCTCCAGCGCCATGGTCAGCAAGCGGCCGGCGACCCAGCGGCGCAGCAGATTCGACATCGCATCAAGCGTGCCCGCCATCTCTGGCCGCGATGCTTCGGGCGTCAACCATTCGACACCGCGTTCGTAAAGCCGGGGATCGGCGGCGAAATAAATGCCCAGCGTGACGACCAGCAGCATCGAGCCCAGCCCGGTTACCACCGTGCCGAGCAGCGCGGTTACCTTGTCGAGCTGGCCGCCAAGCTGCACCTTTGCTGCGGCGATAAGATCATTATGCGGAATATGGATGCCATATTCGCGCGCCAACCCGGCCACTTTGCCGAATTGCATCTGCAGGGTCATCGTCAATTGCTGGGTTTGTTCGGCAAGGCTGACCCCCGCCAGCGCGATGAACGCTATCAGGCTGGCGGCGAACACCAGCACCACGATCGTCAGCCGGACCGCGTGGTGCACGTTCCAGACTCGCTTGATCAGCCCCTCGCCACTGCGCAGGCCGGCGGCAAAGACCAACCCGGCAAAGATCAGCAGCAGCGCCTGGGAAAGCTGCCACGCCAGCCAGAAGGCGGCGGCGGTGCCAATCCAGATGATCGCGGTTGCCGCTGTGCCGCGTGCCCGCTCGCTGCGCGGCTCCAGCGGGCTGCGGCCAGGCATGGTCACCTGGTCAGGTGGCCTGCTTGTCGAGATTGATGAAATAGCGGTGCGGGCGCACGGCGGACAGCCAGGTCAGCGGATTCCAATCGGTCGATCCATCCAACGAAAATGTGATGAATTCGGCGCGCCCGACCAGATTTTCGATCGGCAGAAGGCCAAGTCCGCCGATCATCGGATCAAAGCGGCTGTCCTCGCTGTTGTCGCGGTTGTCGCCCATCAGGAACAAATGGCCTTCGGGGACGATAACCGGGTCCGTGTCGTCCTTTTCGGAATAACCGAGGTCCATGGTCAGATAGGTTTTGCCGCTCGGCAGGGTCTCGCGATAGGTCGGATAGCGGCACACCGCAACGCCAGCGGCATTGGTGGTGCGATATTGCGAATCGGCCAATGTAATGCAGTCGCTGTTGGGGCTGACGGGAATTTCGGTATCTGCAACCCGTACTTTCGGCACGGCGACACCGTTAAGCCATAGTTGGCCGTTTTTCATCTGCACCGTGTCGCCGGGCAGACCGATGACCCGTTTGATCCAGTCGTCTTTCTGCTGTGGCGATTTGACGACGGCGATGTCGCCACGATCCGGCAGGCTGCCCAACAGCCGGCCCGACATTTCGGGCAGCACGTTCAACGACGGCGACAGATAGGAATAGCCATAGGGGTATTTCGTCACGATCAGCCGGTCGCCGATCAGCAGCGTCGGCAGCATTGATCCGGACGGGATGTAGAATGGCTTGGCGACAAAGGAATGCACCGCCAGCACCGCCAGCACGAGCAGGAACAGCTGCCAGATTTCACTGGCCCAGTTGGTCGGCTTTTTCGCCGCCGACGATATCTGGGACATTTGCGCCTCGGTCATAGGGGGCTCGCCGTGATGAGAACAATCGCCTGCGCCCATGGATGGTCATCCGTGATCGTCAGGTGAACGGCGGCCTTATGCCCCGCCGGGGTGATTTGTGCCAGCCTGTCGGCAGCGCCGCCGGTCAAAGCGAGGGTCGGCGCCCCCGACGGCAGGTTGATCACACCCATGTCCTTCATGAACACGCCCTGCCGGAAACCGGTGCCAAGCGCCTTTGAACAGGCCTCCTTGGCGGCAAAGCGCTTGGCATAGGTGCCGGCGCGGGTCAGGGGCCGGCGTTCGGCGCGGGTCGATTCGTGGGTGGTGAAGACCCGGTTGATGAAGCGCTCGCCGAACCGGTCGAGGCTGTTCTGGATGCGCTCGATGTTGCAAAGGTCTGACCCCAGGCCGAGGACGAATATGCCCGGTGGGATGATCATTTGCCGGCCGGTGCGCCAAGTCGGGCCGCGTCCATGGCGGCGCGCATGCGGGTGATGGCGGGGCCAAGGCCGGTGAACACCGCCTCCCCGATGATGAAATGGCCGATGTTGAGTTCGGCGAGCTCGGGCATGGCGGCGACTGGCCCGACATTGTCGAACGTCAGGCCGTGGCCGGCGTGCATTTCAAGGCCAAGCGCGGCGCCATGGGCGGCAGCAACGTGGAGTCGCGCCAGTTCCGCCGCGACTTCGGCATCGGTGACGGCGTGCGAATAGGGGCCGGTGTGCAGTTCGACGACGGGCGCGCCGAGCTTTGCCGCCGCATCGAGTTGCCGCGCTTCGGGCGCGATGAACAGGCTGACCCGGATGCCGGCGTCTTTCAGGCGCGCCACGATGGGGGCGAGCACATTATGCTGGCCGGCGGCATCCAGCCCTCCCTCCGTTGTGCGTTCGGCGCGGCGTTCCGGCACGATGCAGGCGGCGTGCGGGCGATGTTTGAGCGCGATGCCCAGCATTTCATCGGTGGCGGCCATTTCAAGGTTGAGCGGCAGGCTGATGCTGCCGACCAGCGCATCGAGATCGGCATCGGTGATGTGCCGCCGGTCCTCGCGCAGATGCGCGGTGATGCCATCGGCTCCCGCTTCGGCCGCCATCAGCGCGGCGCGCACCGGATCGGGATGCAGGCCGCCGCGGGCGTTGCGGATGGTCGCGACATGATCGATGTTGACGCCAAGGCGCAGTTTTGAAACGCCAGCTAGGTCCAACCGGCCGGTCATGGTGTGCAGAGCGCCGCGGACAGCAGTTCGTACCCGGCGCCGCGCCCTTGCCAGGGCTCCCCATAGTCAAGGCCGTGATCGTCAAAGGCGATCATGATGCGGCCGCGTTCGGGAGCGATGACGTTGCGAATTTCGACACCGCCGATGCCGCCCCGGCGTTCGATCAACTGCACCGGCGCGGTGCAGCCCTTCAGCGGGATGGTGTAGGACCATTGCCCCAGCGCTGTGAAACCCAGCTTTGGATCGCCGGCCCACATCGTGCTGCGCTGGGCTGCCGGCAGCAGTTTGCCGGACATCAGCGCCGCATCGAAGCGCCACAGGTCGCGTGGGCTGCCGGCAGCCGCGCCCGCAGCGCCGAAACGACCGACATCGATGAAGCCATCGTCGCGTCCGTCGGCCATATAGCCCGGGCGACCGGCGTCATCGCCCGGTGCCAGGAGCCGCGCCGATGTCATGCCCAGCGGCGCAAAAATGCCGGTAGCAAGCAGTGTTGCCAACGGTTGGCCACTTACCGCTTCGAGCACCGCGCCGACGATTTCGGTATCGCAATCATTATATTCGAAGCGGGCACCCGGTTCCGCCTTGGCCGGCCCCATGCAGATCGGGCTGATGCCCGGCACGGGTGCCGGGCTGGCGCGCAGAAACTGGACCAGCATGTCCTTGCGATCGTTCAACGGGCCATCTTCGACATTGGGCAGCCCGCTCGTGTGTTGCAGCAATTGTCGCAAGGTCACGCGATCAGCGTTGGCGATTTTCAGCGCCGGTGCATAGTGGTTTACGGGGGTGTCGAGATCGAGCTTGCCAGCAGCGACCTGTTGCATGACCGCGACCGCGACGATCTGTTTGCTGACCGACGCCCAGCGCCAGCGTTTCGGCGCGGTGCCGGGAACCTTGCCGATCTGGCCATCCCGAAATCCCATGGCGTCACCGACAAGCACATAGCCACGCAGGCCTGCCGTTTCAGCGGCCTTTACGGTCGCGGCAAACGCCGGCGCAAGCGGGACTTTTTTTGCCGCAACCTGGACCGGAAGCGAGGCCAGAAGCACAGCGGCAAGGATAGTCTTCGTCATGCGGCGCGGCTCCCCGGCTTTACGGCTGGAATGGCGGCGAGTTCGGGTGGCAGCGCATCGGAGGCGTAGCTTGGCACGTCGAGCCTGATCAGCGGGGTGAAGGGCACGCCGAGATCGGCGGATCCGTTGGAGCGATCAACCAGCGCGGCGGCGTGGATGACAACGCCACCGGCGGCGGTGATGGCGGCAATGGCTTCGCGCGACGAAAGCCCGGTGGTGACGACATCCTCCATCATCAGCACCTTCTGGCCGGGTTCGAGGCGGAAACCACGACGCAGTTCGAAGCTGCCGGTGGGGCGTTCGACGAACATGGAGAGAACGCCCAGCGCGCGGGCGAGTTCATGGCCGCAGATGAGGCCACCCATCGCCGGCGCCACCACCGCTTCGACCGAGGCGCGGACATCGGCGGGGATTTTCGCCGCCAGCGCCTGGGCCAGCCGTTCGGCGCGGGCCGGATCCATCAGCACGCGGGCGCATTGCAGGTAACGCGAGGAACGCAGGCCGGAGGACAGGATGAAATGCCCCTCCAGCAACGCTTCGGCAGCGCGAAATTCGGCAAGGATCTGGTCATCGGTCATGCATTCCCGCGTAGCAGACCGATGCCGCCGCTGGGAAGGGCGGGAATGCCGGCGACGCGTGCGGCAATTCGCGGCGATTGGCCTGCCGCAATTTGCGGCTGGGCGCGTCCCGCGCCGGGCCATGGTCCAAATCTGGAAATTGCGTCGAATTGCGCTTTCGTTGCGTAGATTGGCTGGAAATCTGCACCAAAATATGTCTAAACAGTAACCGTTATACCAAGGGGGATATTTGATGACTTTACTGCTTCGTACTGCCGCTGGGCTGGCAATTGTTGCAATGGCGACGACGGCATTGCCGGCTGTGGCACAGATCAAATCTGGTCGGGGCGAATCGGCGGAAAAGACGCGTGAGAAGAAATCGGCTGAAATCCCGATCTGCGCGCGGCCGCTGGGCACCATCGCGCTGGCGGAGCCGGAAACCCGCTGGTGGGGCGATCTTGGCCTTGGTTCGCCCGAGGCGTTGATCCGCATCTATGTGCAAAAGTCGAAGTGCTTCAAGCTGGTCAACCGCAGCAACCGCGGCATGGCGGCGATGCAGCAGGAACGCGCGCTGGCCGCAGGCGGTGAAACGCGGCGCGGCGGCACCATCGGCAAGGGCCAGATGGTCGAAGCCGACTTCACCGTCATTCCGGATATCGTCACCGCCAATGGCAACAAGGGCGGATTTAACATCGGCGCGCTCGCCGGGGCGTTCGTGCCGGGCATCGGCGGCGCGCTATTGGGCGGCATCAACATCAAGAAGCGCTCGGCCAATGTCGTGCTGAACGTCGTCAACAACAAATCGTCGGAAGAGTTTGTTGCCGAGGGCCAATCGAAGAAGTCCGATCTCGGCTGGGCAGCCGGTGGCGGCCTGTTTGCCGGCGGAGCGTTCGGCGCGGCCGGGGCCGGTGGCTATGACAATACCGAAATCGGCCAGGTCATCGCGCTGGCCTATCTCGATGCCTATACCAAGCTGGTCAGCGATCTGGGCGGGCTGTCGGATGCCATCGCCGGGCCGCAGGCCGAAAAGGCCGTGGTGATGAAGAATGCCGGGCGGATGTTCGCCGGGCCGTCCCTGAAATCAAAGGTACTGAAGCCGCTCGATTCCGGCGCCATTCTTTATCCCACCGGCAACAAGGAGGGTGGCCTGTGGGAGGTAGAGGACGAGCTCGGCACCAAGGGCTGGGTCAGCGAAATCGCCATTGCCGTTGCGAGATAGGGGCCGTTGCGAGATAAACGGGTCGTATGCGAGGGGCTGAACCGACCGGCAACGGTCGGGTCAGCCCCTGACGCGCTCGACCGAAACCACAGCGTTGATGTTGCGCAGTGCGCTCATGATCACGGTCAGGTGGCGCAAATCCTCGACCTCGATATCGACGATATCGGTGTGAAATTCGCGGTCGCGGTGCTTCAGCGCCAGATTGACGATATTGGCATTGTGCGCGGCCAGCGTGGCGGCGAGCGAGGCGAGCGAGCCGGGCTGGTTGTGCACGACCACGGCGATGCGGGCGACAGCGCCGGCGGTTTCCGGCCCCCAGGACACTTCCAGCCATTCGCCTTCTTCATCGGCCAGGCTTTCGCATTCGATCATGTGGATGACGATCGGCGCGTCCGGGTGGCGGATGCCGACGATGCGATCACCGGGGATGGGGTGGCAGGTGCCAAGCTTGAAGCCGACGCCCGCGGTCAGGCCGTGGATCGAAACCGCCGCCGGGCCCGGCTTGCCGCGCTTGCGTCGCGGTTTGCGGCCGGCGGTGGAGCCGGGGGCCAGCGCCTCTGAAACCTGCGCATCGGTCAACTGGTTGCGCGCCATGGCGAGTTCCAGCGCGCTGCGATCGACGATCTTGAGCCGGGCCAACGCTGGGCCGAGGCTTTCCTGGTTGAGTTCGACCTTCAAACGCAGCGCCAGCGATTGCAGCAGCTTGGTGCCCATTGCCTGGGCCTCCAGCAGGTTCTTGTGGCGCAGGTGGCGGCGAATGGCGGCGCGGGCCTTTGCCGACACGACAAAGCCTTCCCATGCCGGGTCCGGTGCCTTGACCTTGGAGCGCAGGATTTCGACCTGATCGCCATTGGCTAGCCGGGTGCGCAGCGGCACGACGCGGCCATTGACCTTGGCACCGACGCAGGTGTCGCCAAGGTCCGAATGGACGGCATAGGCAAAATCGACCGGTGTTGAATCCTTTGGTAGCTGGTGCAGGGCGCCTTTTGGCGTAAAGGCGAACACTTGGTCCTGGAACATCGCCATGCGGGCGTTTTCCAGCAGTTCTTCCGGCGTCGCGGCGTCGTGCAACACCTCCAGCAGATCATCGAGCCAGGGGTAGGCCTCCCGCGCCTTTGCACCCTCGCCGCCCTGCTTGTAGGCCCAGTGCGCGGCCAGGCCGAATTCGGCTTCCTCGTGCATGCGGTGGGTGCGGATCTGCACCTCGATCCGGGCATTTTCGCTGTGCAGCACGGTGGTGTGGATGGATTTATAGCCGTTGCGCTTGGGTGTCGAAATGAAATCCTTGAACCGCCCCGGCACCATCGGCCAGCGGCGGTGAACCACCCCCAGCGCCCGATAACATTCGACCTCATCATCGACCAGGATGCGGAACGCCATGACATCGGAAAGCGCTTCGAAGTTCATCTGGCGGCCGGCCATCTTGCGCCATATCGAATAGGGGCGCTTTTCGCGGCCGGTCACGTCGGCGTCGATGCCGCTCTGGCTCAATGCCTGCTTGATGCCCGTCGCGATGCGCGACACGGCATCACCGCCGCCTTCGCGCAACTTGGCCAGCCGCGCCGTGACGGTGGCATGGGCGTCGGGCTCCAGTTCCTGAAACGCCAGTTCCTGCAGTTCGTCCATGAAGCCGTACATGCCGATGCGTTCGGCGAGCGGTGCATAGATATCCATGGTTTCGCGCGCGATGCGCAGGCGTTTTTCGGCGGATTTGATGAAATGCAGCGTCCGCATGTTGTGCAGCCGGTCGGCCAGCTTGACCAGCAGCACGCGGATGTCGCTCGACATGGCGAGCAGGAACTTGCGCAGGTTTTCGGCCTGGCGCTCGTTATCTGTCTGCGCTTCGATCTTGGACAATTTGGTGACACCATCGACCAGCCGGCCAACTGAGGTGCCGAACAATCGGTCGATCTCCGCCTGTGTGGCGACCGTATCCTCGATCGTGTCGTGCAATATGCCGGTGGCGATGGTTTCATCGTCCAGTTTCAGATCTGTCAGAATGCCGGCGACTTCGATCGGATGGCTGAAATAGGGATCGCCCGAAGCCCGCAACTGGCTGCCATGCGCCTTCATTGAAAACACATAGGCGCGGTTCAGCAGATCCTCATCCGCATCCGGATCATAGGCCTTTACCCGTTCAACAAGCTCATACTGCCGCAACATGGTGGGATATTGGGGGGCGGCAACGAACTGCGCAATGGCTAAGGATGCGCAAGCCTTGTGGCTGGGCGCGACAACGGCGCCAATGGCCTGTCGAGCCACGTGCGAACAAGCCGTACCAGCCGTACTTCGACGGCCAAATGAACGATGATGCCGCACCCCATGGCGGCAACGAACAACAGCGCAAACGCCAGCGGCGCCGGGACATCACGCGTGGCATCCGCCATTTCGGCTGCCCAGACCAGCGGCGGCAGTATCAGCATGTGGGTCAGATAGATCGAGTAGCTTGCCTTGCCGGTCAGACGCAGCATTTGCGGCAGCCGCAGCCCATGGCGCCGTTCAAATGACACCAGCCCGACCAGCGCCAGCATGGCGCCCAGCCCATAGCCGAAGAGTTGCAGCGTGCGTGCCGTGATGTGCCAGCAGGATTCGGCGATGCCGGTAAATAGGAACAGTGCCACGCCAAGCGCTGCGATCAGCCCAGGTGCCGGCAATTCGCCTCGCCGCAGCACCAGCCCGGCGGCGATTCCGAGACCAAACAGCAGGTCGATCAACCCGATCGGATAGGCCGGGACGGCGCAGAATTGCGGCAACAGCGCCGCTGCCAACAGCCAGATGGCGAGCAGCGGCAACCCCAGGCCTGGCCGCCAGATGGCAAGGCCGAACAGCGCGTAGAACAGCATTTCGTGAAACAGCGTCCAGCCGACGAATAACAGCGCGGCATGCGGATCGGGGCCGATCAGCAGGACAGAGGCCAGGATGCTGCCGGCATCGAGGCGCCGGCTGTAACCGGGCGCCAGCAGCAGTTCGGCGATCATCAATGCCAGGCAGAGCCAGTACAACGGGAAAATGCGGGCAACGCGATTTTTGAAGAAATTGCCGACCCGGCCGGGCCTGCCGATGTCATTGGCATGTGCCATTGTGATGATCAGCCCCGACAGGACGAAGAAGAATTCGACCCCGGCGTGGCCAAAGCTGAACAGGCCGGCGAAAATGGCGTCAGGCCAATATTTGGCCGAGGCGAAATAATATTTGTCGACATGGTAAAGAACCACGATCGTCGCGGCAAAGGCGCGGCCGGCCTCGATGCTGGCGAGGCGCGGCAGATGCGGGCGGTGCTGGGCTGGCATCGGCAGTGCTCCCCGTGGCACACCGGTACGTCACCGGCATGCCTTTGGGGGGAACGGCCGATTCATGGTTTAGTTTAGTACATCATGTTTGCACCCGGCCGGTCAGCGTGGTTGCAGCCACCGGCGCGCCTGGCGCACGATCCGGCGCTCGATGATCAGATGCACGGCGACCCCGACCGCGATCGTAGCCAGTGCCAAGCCCATAAAAGCCAGCGGCGCGGGCACATTGCGGGTGGCGCCGGCGAGACGCGCGGCCAGTACGAGCGGCGGCAGCACCAGCATATGGGTAAGGTAGATCGAATAGGATGCCTCTCCGACGAGCACGAAAAGCGCCGGCACGCGCATCCCGTCGCGCCGCTCGATGGTGACAAGGCCAACGAGCAGCAATGTCGCGCCGAGGCCATAGCCAATCACTTGCAGCGACGTGCCGCGCACCCCGGACGACAGCTCGTGCGCGGCAGAAAACCCGAACAGCAACGCGCCTGCCACGGCCAGCAGCGCTGGCAAGGGCAATGTCCAGCGCCGCAGAGCGATGCCGGCTGCGATGCCGAAACCGAACAACAGGTTTTCGATTCGCAACGGGTAGGCGACTTCGGTGCCGCCGCCGAAAAGCAGTATCGCAGCGAACCAGCCGGACATCAGCATTCCGCCGAGCCTTGGCCGCCAGATGGCGAAGGCAAACAACCCATAAAACAGAATTTCGTGGAAAAGCGTCCAGCCAACCAGCAACAGGCTGACATGCGGGTCGCGGCCGATCAGCAGCACCGATGCAAGGATGGCTTCGGCATTGATTGCCGTGCCCGGTGAGGGCGCCGCCAGCAATCGGGCGACCATGACCACCAGGCAAATGAGGTAAAGCGGGTAAATCCGGGCGATGCGCCGCTTGGCAAAGGGCGCGACTCGTCCCGATTCGCCGATATCGCCTGCGTGGACCAGCGTGATGATCAGGCCTGACAGGACAAAGAAGAACTCGACCCCAGCATGGCCGAAGCCGAAACCGCCATCAAATACCTTGGCGGGCCAGAATTTGTCCGACGCGAAGTAGAACAGGTTGATATGGTATAAAACGACGATGACGGCGGCGAAGGCGCGTCCGGCTTCGATCGATTCGATTCGCGACGGGCGTCCGACAGTTTCCGCGCCAGCCGCGCCTGCGGCGATGCCCATCGTCGCGTTCACCGCTGCTTCCCCTTATCGGCGGCCGTGTCGGCGGTCTGGCCACCGCCGAGGCAGAGGGCGGAGCAAGTCGCCCGGCCGGGCCTTATTCGTAATCGGGGCCAAGGTTCTGATTGCGTGGCGGCTGGGCAGCCGTAACGCGCAACGCTTCGGCCGATGCGGACAGCGAGCCGATTGCGTCTGGCGTATCGTCTTCATTAGCGACGACACGCTGCATGGAGGTGACCAGCGCTTCCTTCAGGTCGGCAGGCTTGACCGTCTGGTCGGCGATTTCGCGCAGGGCCACGACCGGGTTTTTATCGCGGTCACGATCAACGGTAATCTCGGCACCGCTGGAGATGGCGCGGGCGCGCGTGGCGGCGAACAACACCAGGTCGAAACGGTTGGGGATCTTGTCGACACAATCTTCGACGGTAACGCGCGCCATGGGCGGGGAACTCCGGGAGCTTTTCGGGAAACGCGGGCTCTGACTGCTGAAGGGCCAAAAGTCAAGGAAACACTGCCTACACGCCCCGCCCAGCCTTGACCTTGGCGGCGTGTTGCTCTAACCGCCGCCGCTTCGCAATTGGCCCTGCACCCCCGGTGAAGCAGCGGCCGCATTTGGTGCAGCCTTTCACATGGCCGCAGCCACATGGTGCGAGACCGGGGATCGAGCCTTTGGGGTCCAGCCGTTCCGGCCGGGTCGTCATCGGCTTTCATGCAGCAGATCGAAAGCGAACAAGATGAGCAAGCGTCATAACAGCAAGTACAAGCTCGACCGCCGTATGGGCGAAAACATCTGGGGCCGGCCAAAATCGCCTGTCAACAAGCGTGAATATGGCCCCGGCCAGCATGGCCAGCGCCGCAAGAGCAAGATTTCGGATTTCGGCATCCAGCTGAAGGCCAAGCAAAAGCTCAAGGGCTATTACGGCGACGTGACGGAAAAGCAGTTCCGCGCCACCTATGCCGCCGCGGTGCAGATGAAGGGCGATACGTCGCAGAACCTCATCGGCCTGCTCGAGCAGCGGCTCGACATGGTGGTCTATCGCGCCAAGTTTGCGCCGACGATTTTTGCCGCGCGCCAGATCGTCAACCACGGCCACATCCTGGTCAACGGTCGCCGCTGCAACATTGCTTCGGCCAAGGTGAAGCCGGGCGACATCGTTGAGCTGGGCACCAAGGCCAAGGAAATGGCGCTGGTCATGGAAGCCCAGGGCCTGACCGAGCGCGAAGTACCGGAATATGTCGCGGTCGAAGGACCAAAGGCGACCTATGTCCGCGTGCCGACGCTGGATGAAGTGCCTTACCCGGTGAAGATGGAACCGAACCTGGTTGTGGAATTTTACAGCCGGTGAGCCGAAGCGCCGCGAGCGCGCAGTGCCCGTCACTGCGCGCCGGCAGGCGCAAGGCCGATCAGCGGGGCGGTTGGCATGCCAACCGAACCCGTCTGGTGCCAGCCCGGGCTTTGCCCGGGCTTTTTGCTTTTCTACCCTTCCCACAATACCTTCGCACACCGCCCGCATCGCAAGCCGCTTGCCGCCCCGCCCTTGCGCTGCTACCAAAGGTGCACCAGCGGCTTGGCCGCTGTCCTTCCAAGGCTTTCGTCCTGTCGTCCAACGAGGCGGTGTTTGGCGAAACGCTAAAGGCAAATACTACCCGGCCGGGGTCGTGGTCGGGCGAATACCAGGGGTCTGATGATCGAATCGCCGTTTAGTCCAGTTGCAATCGACCGACAGGTCGGTGCTGCCGGGGTGACGGTGCGCTACGATCTGGCACCCTTTTCCGTTTTTCAAGACAAGCCCTTTGGTCCGCGCGCGACGCGCCGGGCTGTAACCACCGATATGCGCCGCGCGCGCCCTTGCCAGGGTCACTGGCTGGGCCGCCGCCGCGCCATGGAGCACCATCATGTCACTTCGTATGCTAATCGACGCCCGCCACCCGGAGGAGACCCGGGTCGCAGTGGTCAACGGACAACGAATCGAGGAATTTGACTTTGAAGCTGCCGACAGGAAGCAGCTCAAGGGCAATATCTACCTCGCCAAGGTAACCCGCGTCGAACCGTCGTTGCAGGCGGCTTTCGTCGAATATGGCGGCAACCGCCACGGCTTTCTGGCCTTTTCCGAAATCCACCCGGACTATTATCAG
>JBBQPR010000005.1:0-66964 GCA_038217075.1 Sphingomonadales bacterium | reverse complement strand
CGGCCGGATATTACCGCGGATGCCTTTGTGGTGTGGCAGGCGCTGGACGCCGAACGGCGCGGTTCGGCGGGCAGTTGGCGTGCGGCAGCGCGATTATCGACAGAGGACCCCGAACTTCAGACACTGGCGGAGGCGCAACAGGCCGGGCTGGCGCGACTTGCCGCCGCGCAGCGACAGCAGGCGGCAGCGGCACGGGCCGGCGATCGCGCCGAGGCTAACACGACCGCCGCCAGTATCGCGACCGAACGTGCAGCGCTGTCCACCCTGGCCTCGACCCTGCAGCAGCGTTTTCCGGCCTTTGCGCAACTCGCCGGTGGTGTCGAGGTGCCGCTGGGGCAGATGATGTCCAAGGGACTGTCAGGCCGGGAGGCCTTGCTTGGTCTGGATGAAGTCCTTTTGGCCCTGCACCAGACCGACGAGGCCGTGCTGGCGATGGTTGTTTCGCGTCGCGGCGCCGTCATGGTCAAACTCGACAAGGCGCCCGCCAAGACCGTCGCCGCCAGCGTTAAGGCGTTGCGCGCATCCACCGACATTGCACAGGCTGTCAGTGCCGCCGACCTGCCGATGTTCGATGTCGGGGTTGCCCATGATCTGTACAATCGCGTGCTCGCACCGCTGGCACCGCACCTCAAGGGTGCGCGCACAGTCTTTGTTGCAACCGACGGCCCGTTGGCCAGCCTGCCGCTCAGTCTGCTGGTTACCCGCCCCTCAGTTCATCCCGACGCTTTCACCCGCTATCGCCGCACACAATGGCTGGGTGATCGCTTCGCGCTCGTCACGCTGCCGAGTGTCAATGCGCTCGCGGCGTGGCGCAATGTGGCCAGGCCCAGCCGCGCCGACCTGCCCTTGTTGGCGATCGCCGATCCGGCGCTCACCGGCCGAACCGAAGTGGCGAGCCTGGCTGGATTCGCCCGTCTGCGGGGCGCTGCACAAGGCGCCACGCTGGCCGCCCGCACGTCTGCCGCGATCTGCGCCATGGCACCGCTTCCCGACAGCCGAACCGAGGCCCAGCGTCTGGCCGTGGCATTGGGCGGCGGCGCCGATGCGCTGCTGCTTGAACAACGCGCATCCGAATCCGAAATCCGGCGCCGCGCCGCCAGTGGCGATCTTGCCCGTTATCGCACGCTTTTGTTCGCCACACACGGTCTGCTCGCCGGGGCCAATTCCGGCGAGGAGGCGGCGTTGGTGCTGACACCGCCCGCCAGTTGCAGCGCAAGCGATGACAGCGACGACGGCCTTTTGACAGCCAGCGAGATTGCTACCCTGGCCTTCGATGCCGATCTGGTCATCCTGTCGGGCTGCAACACCGCGGGCGGTCAGGACAGTGTTGCCGACACCCCGCTTTCGGGGCTTGCCCGGGCCTTCCAATATGCCGGTGCCCGCCGTCTGCTGGTCTCGCACTGGAGCGTGGATTCCGCCGCCACTGCCGATTTGATGACCGCATTATTTGCCAAAGGCACGCATGCCACTGCTGCCAGTCTGCAAGCTGCCATGCGTGATTTCCGACAGCGCCCGGGCGCGCTGCCCTATCGCAGCCATCCCGCCTTTTGGGCGCCGTTCGTCCTGGTCGGCGATAGCCGTTGATAAGCAGACATGAGCAATGCCGCGCAGCGTTTCCAGCAGGCCAACTTTCGGAGGCGCGCGGGAAGTGGAATGGCAGCTTGCAGAATCCGTCGTTGCGACGCTGATATCCGCGCGTTGAATGTCAAAGACGTTGTGAATCGTCTTGCGCCAGGTGCCCTTGGCCGAAAGGTCGTCCATCATCGCCACGAAGACGCCCTTGTCGCTCCATCGCTACAAACGGTTGCAGCGCGTCGTTGTCGGACCATATTCCCGCGCCGCATCCTGCCACCTCAACCCATTGCGATTGATGAAGATAATGCCGCTCAGTACGCGACAGTCATCAACCCGGGCTTTGCCATGGCTTTTGGGGAAAAAGGGCTGCAGCCGAGCCATCTGCTCGCCCGTCAGCCAAAAAGGATCGCTCGTCACTCAGGCGTCTCGCAGCATTTGAATCAGATCGCGCCCATCAGATCAAGGGTTCTGACCCTGGTGAGAGTCGTTCAGCAAATGAATGGATAGAATTCATTGGCACCTATAGGCGATCGTTACAGTACGATATAATTATCGTTTCCAACGGCCATCAGAACACGCTTGGGCCCAAGGCAACCACTATGCCGCGATAAAGGACCTTGATATAGTCTCGTGACTTAAAGAAAACCGCCTTTGGGAAGCCCTGGACGATTCAGATTCAAAATCTTTCCTGTTCAGGAATTGAAGGAAACAGAGTCCATGTCCGCCAGGCCAGTACCAGATGCCCAGGCGAGGAATAGTGAACGACCTGCCAGCGCGCCATCAGCGTCAACCGCGGAGATGCGAGCGGATGTTTGTGTCGACGAACGGGGGGCGGGGTCCATCCGGTTCTCCGTGGCTAATTTGCGTTGTGGTGGTTGCGTTGCCACCGTTGAACACGCGTTGCGTGCGCGCACGGATGTGGCTGCGGCCCGGGTCAATCTGACCCTGAGACAGCTTGTGATTACGCTGCCCCGGCCGGATACGGACCTTGATCCCATCATTGGTTCGATGGCCGCGCTGGGCTTTCCTGTCACGCCTGTTGCTTCGGTGGGCGCGTCTGGAATGGCAGCGGACGGGGCGCAGGAGGCCAGCGTTAGCAAGGGCCTCATCCGGGCGCTTGCGGTTGCCGGCTTTGGGGCTGCCAACATCATGGCGCTTTCGGTCGGCAGTTGGGCCGGGGCCGAAGGTATCACGCGGACGACATTTCATTGGTTATCGGCGGCCATTGCGGTGCCGGTCGTGCTATATTCGGGCAGGCCCTTCTTTCTTTCCGCCTGGTCGGCGCTTCGCGGCGGCCGGGTGAACATGGATGTGCCGATTGCCCTGGCCGTCGGATTGACGCTGCTGCTCAGCCTTTTCGAGATGCTCAGCGGCGGCGCGCATGTCTTTTTCGATGCGGCAGTGACATTGTTGTTCTTTCTGCTCGCAGGGCGCACGCTTGACCATCTGATGCGCGATCGCGCCCGCAGCGCGGTTACCGGCCTGGCACGACTGGCGCCGCGCGGCGCCCATGTCTGCCAGCCTGATGGTGGCCTTGTCTGGACGCCCATCGACAGGGTGGAACCGGGTGCGGTGGTCGCCATTGGCCCCGGCGAACGGATCCCGGTCGACTGCTGCATCATCGACGGCATGACCGATCTTGATCGCGCGCTGGTCACCGGCGAATCGGTTTTCGTGCCGGCGCGACCGGGGGATAGTCTTGAAGCCGGCACCCTCAATCTGACCGGCGCCATCGCGGCGCGCGTGCTCCGCCCGGCGAGCGAATCCTTCCTTGCCCAGATCATCGCGATGCAGGGCGAAGCCGAAACGACGCGGGGCCATTATGTCCGCATCGCCGATCGCGCCGCCCGGCTGTACGCACCATTCGTCCATATCGCGGCGTTGTTGACCTTCGTCGGCTGGCTGGTTGCCACCGACGGCGACTGGCGGCGCGCCCTGTTCGTTGCGATCAGCGTGCTGATCATCACCTGTCCCTGCGCCCTTGGGCTGGCAGTGCCGGTTGCGCATGTCGTCGCTGCCGGCAAACTGCTCCGCATGGGGGTGTTGATGAAGGATGGATCGGCGCTTGAACGACTGGCGGATATCGACGGCGCCGTGTTCGACAAGACCGGCACGTTGACCACGGGCGCACCGATGATCGCCGCCGGGCCGATCGCCCCGGCGGACAGCGCCGGTGCCATGGCGCTGGCAATGGCTTCGAACCATCCCGCGGCCCGGGCCATCGCACGGTATCTGGATTGCAAACCGGGCATGATAGCCGACGCCATTGAAGTGCCGGGCGATGGCATCGAAGCGTGTGTTGATGGCAAGCGCGCGAGGCTCGGCCGGGCCGGCTGGGTGGGCGAAATCACCACGGTGCCGGCGGCTATGGACGGGCCGGTGTTCGGGTTCGCAGGCGGGCCGGCGGTGCAGTTCGAACTTTCGGAAACGTTGCGACAGGGCGCGCATGCGGCAGTCGCGACGCTGCGGGCAGGCGGGTTGGCAATCGCCATCCTTTCGGGCGATGCCGCGCCGCGCGTCGGCCGCGTCGCGACGACGCTCGGTGTCCGCGAAGCGGTGGCGAACGCAAAGCCAGCCGACAAGATTGCGTGGCTCGAACAGCGCCGGGGCGATGGACGTCGTGTCCTGATGGTTGGCGACGGGCTCAACGATGCGCCGGCGCTGGCAGCGGCGCATGTATCGATGGCGCCAGCGAGCGCGTCGGACGCCGGGCGCACTGCCGCCGATTTCATCCTGTTGCGCGAAGGCCTGGATGGCGTGCCCGAAGCGTGGCTGACCGCGCGGGCCACGGCGCGCGTTGTCAGGCAGAATTTCATCGCGGCCTTTGCCTATAACATCGTCACCATACCGCTCGCTGTCGCTGGCATGGTGACGCCGCTGATGGCCGCGCTGGCAATGTCGGCTTCATCGATCATCGTCGTCGCCAACGCGCTGCGGTTGAATGGCGGTGCTCGGCCGGGTGCGTCCGGCGCATGACCATCCTGGTGGTACTCATCCCGGTTGCACTTGGCCTTGGCTTGATTGGCCTTGCCGCCTTTTTCTGGACATTGCATAGCGGACAGTATGAAGATCTGGCTGGCGATGCAGAGCGCATTCTGTTTGACGACGACACGCCGTTGATACCGGCGCGAAAAACCACGCTGCTGCCATCGCCTGGTGGGGATATGCCCGCGACGATCGCCGAAGATCGGACTCCGTCATGATCGCGAGCCTGACGCGCGACGACCGCGATGCGGCCGTTCTCATCACCACGCTGGGCGTCGCCATTGGCCTGTTGATGACCGCCGTCGGCTGGGGTGACCCGCTGGCCGTGCACGGCGTGATCGTCATGGTTTTTTGCGGCGGATTGCTCTTCCTCGTGGCACGCAATCTGAATGCGCCCCTGCCGGGCAATGATCGGCTGGCATCCTATTATGATGATCCGACGCGCGTTGGCGTCTTGCTGGCCTTGACGTGGGCGGTCGTCGGGATGGTGATGGGTGTATGGGTGGCATCGCTGCTTGCCTGGCCGGATTTGCGGTTCGATGCGGCATGGTCCAGCTTTGGCCGGCTCCGTCCCGTCCATACGTCCGGCGTCATTTTCGGGTTTGGCGGCAATGCGTTGATCGCCACGTCTTTCCACATCATGCAACGGACATCGCGCGCGCGCCTGCCGGGCCAGATCGCGCCTTGGTTCGTGTTGCTGGGCTTCAATCTGTTCTGCATCATTGCCGCCAGCGGCTATCTGATGGGTGTTACCCAGTCGAAGGAATATGCCGAACCTGAATGGTATGCCGATATTTGGCTGGTGGTTGTCTGGGTGGCCTATTTCACCCTTTATATCCGGACGCTGGCGCGGCGAAACGAACCGCACATCTATGTCGCCAACTGGTATTATCTTGCCTTCATCCTCGTCATGGCCGTGCTGCATATCGTCGACAATCTGGCGGTGCCGGTCTCGTTTTCGGGGGTGAAGAGCTATTCGGCCTTTGCTGGCGTCCAGGATGCCATGATTCAATGGTGGTACGGCCACAATGCCGTGGCATTCTTCCTCACCTCCGGGTTCCTGGGGATGCTGTATTATTTCCTGCCCAAGCGCGCCGAGCGGCCGATATATTCGTACCGGCTGTCGATCCTGTCGTTCTGGGGCATCACCTTTTTCTATATCTGGGTCGGTTCGCACCATCTGCTTTACACAGCGCTTCCCCAATGGGTGCAGACATTGGGGGTGACCTTTTCGGTCATGCTGCTGGTGCCATCATGGGCCAGCGCCGGGAACGCGCTGATGACGCTGAATGGTGCCTGGCACAAGGTGCGGGATGATGCGACGCTGCGGTTCATGATGGTCGCGGCGGTATTTTACGGCCTGTCGACCTTCGAAGGGTCGTTTCTGGCGCTGCCGCCGGTCAATTCGCTGTCGCATTATACCGATTGGACGATCGGCCATGTCCATTCAGGCGCCATGGGCTGGGTGGCGCTGATCTCGTTCGGGTCGATTTATGCCTTGACGCCGGTGCTGTGGCGCCGCGAGGCCATGTATTCGGCAAAGGCGGTCGAATGGCATTTCTGGCTGGCCCTGTCGGGTACCGTCATCTACGTTTTCGCGATGTGGAACAGCGGCCTGACCCAGGGGCTGATGTGGCGGACCTATGCCGAAGGCGGCACCCTGCGCTACTCCTTCCTCGACAGCCTTGTCGCCATGCACGGCTATTATATCGCGCGTGCCTTTGGCGGGCTGCTTTTCCTGATCGGCGCCATGATCGCACTCTGGAATGTCGTCATGACGATCCTGCGCGTGCCCGTCCTCGTTCCGGCGCTCGATTATCCGACCGAATCGGAAGCGTTCGAACCCGCCGTGCCGGCCGAGTAAGACCATGGCCGAAAACATCTTTTCCTCGCTGCTGCGGCCCTTCAAGGCCTTCTTCGATTTTCAGGCGCGGACGCATTACCGCGTCGAACGCCATTCGATGGCGTTGTCGATCGGCATCATCCTGGCCGCAGGCATCGGCGGCTTTGTCGAGATCGCGCCATTGTTCAGTATCGACGACACCGTCGAAAAGGCCCCAGACATGCGGCTCTACACGCCGCTCGAACAGGCCGGGCGCGATATCTATGTTCGGGAGGGATGCTATCTCTGCCACAGCCAGATGATCCGCAGCCTGCGTGACGAGGTGGAACGGTATGGGCCTTATTCGCTCGCCGTCGAATCAAAGTACGACCATCCGATGCTGTGGGGCTCAAAGCGCACCGGCCCCGATCTAGCCCGGGTGGGCGGGAAATATTCGGACGACTGGCAGGTGCGCCACATGATCAACCCGCGGGCATTGGTGCCGCCGTCGGTGATGCCGCAATATGCGTTTCTTGCGACGACGCCGCTCGACACAAGCGCGATGTCGGCGCGGCTGTCGACGCTGCGCAAGGTTGGCGTGCCCTATAGCGATGCCCAGATTGCCAATGCGGCCAACGATGCCGCGGCGCAGGCCAATCCGGATTCCGAGGGCGCCGCCGGTGTTGTCGCACGCTATGGCGCCAAGACGACGGTGCGGATGTTCGACAGCAATGCCGATACCCTTACCGAAATGGACGCGCTCGTCGCCTATCTCCAGGTGCTTGGCCAGTTGACGCCGCTGCCGTCGCGTACGCAGCCGATGCCGCAGGAATAGGGCATGGATTTCAGCCATCAGGGTCTTGTCGTCATCGCCAAGTCGTTCGGCCTGGTTTACCTCGTCATTCTGTCGATCGGTATCGCCGCCTATGCATTCTGGCCTTCGCTCGGCAAACGGTTCGATCGAGCGGCCAACAGCATCCTCGACGACGAAAATGGCCCGATCGTGCCCGACCTGATCTCCTCCGGCCATGATGCACAGGAAAATGGCCGATGACGGTCAAGGAACGTGATCCGCTGACCGGTCATCTGACGACCGGGCATGAATGGAACGGCATTACCGAGTTGAACACGCGGGTGCCGCGCATCGTCTGGATATGCATCGCGTTGACCGGCATCTTCTCGATCTGCCTCTGGATTTTACTGCCCGCCTGGCCGCTGGTGAACACACACACCACGGGGGTGCTGGGCCTGTCGCAGCGGGCTGCGGTCAACCGCGCTATCGTCGAGGCCAACGCCGAACGCGCCGGTTGGGCCAACCGCATCGACGCGTTGCCCGCCAAGGCGATCCTTGCCGACCCGGCCTTGATGGCCCGCGTCACTGGCGCCGGGCACCAGTTGTTCGGCGACAATTGCGCGGCCTGTCATGGCAGCAACGCTGCCGGCGGTCCTGGCTTTCCCAGCCTTGTCGATGACGCCTGGCTGTGGGGCGGCAGCGAAGCGGCGATCATGGAAACGCTGCGCGTCGGCATCAATTCACCGCATCCCGACACGCGCGTCTCCCAGATGCCGGCGTTCGGCAAGGGGGACTTGCTGACGGGCGCGCAGATTGCCGCCGTCATCCCCTATGTCCAGTCGCTGTCGAGCGCTGCAGGACCGGCGGCGGGAACGCAAGGTGCCACCATCTTTGCCGAAAACTGTTCGAGCTGCCATGGCCCCGAAGGCAAGGGCAATATCGAAATCGGCGCGCCCAATCTGTCCGACAAGTTCTGGATCTATGGCGGCGACCGTGACTCGCTGCAACGCACGCTGCAGAATGGCCGGCAAGGCTGGATGCCCAATTGGGATCAAAGACTGACGCCGACGCAGCGCAAGATCCTGGCCGTCTATATCCTGGGGCAACATCAGGGAGGTGCATCGTGAAACAGCAAATGCTGCCCTGGTCGCGACAGCGTCGGCTCGCGGTTGCGGCCGCATTGCTGGTAACGGCGGTCTTCATTGCCGCCAACGTGCATCTGGTCATCGTGTCGTTCGCATCGATGCCGGACTGTGTGGCGCCGGCGGACCATGACCAGCCAGCGATGCTGCGCGTCGCAAAGCCGGCGTGTTGATGGCATGAGCATCTTCGGCGCCCATCCCGAAAGCCTGCCGCCCGCCGATCCGCGCGCGCCAGACAGCATGATCCCCAGCGTTGAGCCGGCGCTGCCGCGTCCCAATCCGCGCGCGCGTCATTTGCCATGGCAGGCGACGCTGCACTGGCTGCGGGCCGGCTGGGCTGATCTCTGGACCAACCCATTGCCCAGCCTTGCCTATGGTTTTGGCGTATTCGTGGTTTCGGCGCTGATCGTGGCGGCGCTGTTTGCGTTTCAGATCGATTATATCCTTTTCCCGGCGCTTGCCGGTTTCATGATCATCGGACCGACAGTAGCCGTCGGCCTGTACGAAAAAAGCCGGCTTCTGGAGGAAGGGCGATCCATCAGCCTTTTCGAAATGTTGTTCGTGAAGCCGCGGTCCGGGTACCAGACACTGTTCATGGGCGTCATGCTGCTTGGGTTGATGTTGCTCTGGATGCGCGCCGGCGTGCTGATCTATGCGCTGTTTTTCGGGCTGTTGCCGTTCCCCGCATCCGGTGACATCCTGCCGATGCTGATGTTCACGCCGGAAGGCTGGGCGCTGATTTTCGTTGGCAGTGTCGTGGGTGCGCTGTTCGCGTCATTCGGCTTTGCCATCAGCATGATCGGCGTGCCGATGCTGCTGGAGGAACGCACCGACGCATTATCTGCGCTGGGCACCAGCATGGCGACGGTCTGGGCCAATCGCATGGTCTGCATCGCGTGGGGCGGCGTTGTGCTGTTGTTGTTCGCGATCGGCGTCGCGACGGCATTTATCGGCCTTGTGCTCGTCTTTCCGTTATTGGGCCATGCGACCTGGCACGCCTATCGCGCGTTGCGGCCCAAATCCTGACCCTGTTGGCGCATTGGCCATCGTACAGTCCAAACTGTCACGTTCTTATCCTCCAGCGACCGTAGCCGCTTGGCCTCAAAGACCTCGAGCCCGCCGTACTTCGACTTCCATTTGTCGAATGTCGCCGATCTGATCCCGTGCCGCCGGCAGACTTCGGCGGTCGCCATGCCGGCCTCCTGCGCCTTCACGCTCGCGATGATCTGCTCGTCCAAGCCGAGGCCAGCGAAGCTGATATCTGCTCCGCTTCATTCGTCCGTTTCCTCAGGCAACAGACTCTGCGCAAAATTGGCGCCAATTCAGGGGTGCACGCCAAAGCCAACGCCGGGATTCGGTCGAACTGGCTGGCCGATATGGCGGACCCGGGTGCCGGCGCAGCAGAACCGCGCGCCTGCAAGCCACTGACAATTTTTCGCCATTGGTGATACGGACTTGAGGATGCCTGAGGCTGGCTCGCCCGAATTGCACCAACGCGAACCGCGCGAAGCCTTGTTGCGCGCAATCCTGGAAACTGTGCCCGACGCGATGATCGTAATTGACGACGCCGGCCTGATACGGATGTTCAGCGCTGCTGCCGAGCGGATGTTCGGTTATAGCGAGGCAGAGTTGATCGGCCGCAATGTCGAAGTGCTGATGCCCGAACCCGACCGGGCGCGCCACGACTGGTATATGGCGCGTTACATGACCACCGGGGAAAAGCGCATCATCGGCGTGGGCCGTATCACGGTGGCGCAGCGCCGCAACGGCGCAACCTTTCCGATCGAGCTGGAAATCGGCGAGGCTTCGACCGCCCAGGGTCGGATCTTCGCTGGCTTCATTCGCGATTTGACAGGCCGCCACCAAACCGATGTCCGATTGGAGCAATTGCAGGCCGAACTCGCGCATGTCTCTCGGGTAAGCGCCATGGGAACCTTGGCGACGTCGCTGGCGCATGAACTCAACCAGCCGCTTACCGCGGTTGCCAATTACCTCGAGGCGGTGCGTGACCTGCTTGAAGACCGTAGCACCGAAACGACCAAGATCATGCGCGAGGCGCTTGGCGATGCCGCCCGGCAAGCGGTACGGGCCGGGCAGATCGTGGGGCGATTGCGCGATTTCATCTCCCGCGGCGAAACCGGAAAACGCATCGTCAGCCTGCGCGCACTGGTCGCCGAAGCCAATGCGCTCGCGCTGGTCGGGGTCAGGGAGCTTGGCATCGACGTCAAAGTAGACATTGCGGCCGGTGTGGATTGCGTTCTGGTCAATCGTATCCAGATTCAGCAGGTGCTGGTCAACCTGATCCGCAACGCCATCGAATCATTATCCGAGCGCGAAAACCGGCATTTGGCGATCGAGGCCGGGCCCGAGCCCGACGATGGTGACATGGTCCGGGTAAGCGTGGTCGACAGCGGTCCGGGCATCGATGGCGACGTCGCCAGCCGGCTGTTTGAGCCGTTCGTCAGCAGCAAGTCCGACGGCATGGGAGTTGGGCTGTCTATCTGCCGGACGATCGTCGAAGCGCATGGCGGGCGCATCTGGCTCGACGACCAACGGCCTGGCCATACCGTTTTCTGCTTCACGCTTCTGGCTGCCAACCCGGAGATTGACGATGACCGCTGAACATCGCGTCTATCTCGTCGATGACGAAGAAGCGGTGCGCCGTTCGGCCGGCTTCATGCTGAAAACCAGCGGCTTTGCGGTCGAAAGCTTTGCGTCGGGTGCTGAATTTCTGAAAGCCGTGCAGCCCGGCGCGGCGGGCTGCGTTTTGCTCGATATGCGCATGCCCAAAATGAATGGCTTGCAAGTGCATGCGGCGCTGCGCGAGCATGGCCTGGTGCTGCCGGTCATCATCATGACGGGGCACGGTGACATCGGGCTTGCCGTAAAAGCGATGAAGGCTGGCGCCATCGATTTCATCGAAAAGCCCTTTGAAAAAGCCACCTTGCTGGCAGCGCTTGCTGATGGCTTCCAGCGGCTGGCCAGTGCGGGGCACCGTGCGGAATGGGCTGCAGACGCTGCGGCGCGGCTGGAGATACTGACCCCGCGCGAGCGTGATGTGTTGCGTGGTCTGGTCGATGGCCTGCCCAACAAGACGATCGGTTATGATTTGGGCATCAGCCCGCGCACTGTCGAGATTCATCGCGCCCATCTGATGGCAAAGCTGGAAGTGCGCAGCCTGTCCGAAGTATTGCGCCTCGCCTTTGCCGCGGGCTGGGGCGAGGCACCACCTGCCGACGGCGGTTCGATTTCGCAGGGGTAATACATAAAGACAGCGTGATGCATCAAAGGCTATCGCATTGCGTGACAGGGGGCTGTACGGCAGACATGATGGTAATTCTGGCAGAAGACTTTTCGGCGCTGCGGACCTCGTTGTTGGTGACAATGCGCGGCAGCCGGCTGTTTGAAAAGCCGTTCAAAGGCAGCGAACTGCTCGATACTGTGGCGCGCATCGCGGCCTTGTCATGAGATTTTGGCTGGTCGCTTTCGCGCTGCTAAGTGCCCTGCGGCCTGGCGAGGCCGCAGCTGCCTGGAACAGCGACGACGCCCGGGTGCTGGCCAGAGTCATTGCCGCGATCGGGCAGGAGGGGCTGGACCCGGCGGACTATGATCTTGCCGGGCTCCAGTCGGCAATTTCCGGCGGGCCAGCGCCGGCCCTCGATATGGCGGCCGACCACAGCTTTCGTCGGCTGGCCGGCGATCTGGTGCAGGGCCATGTCCGCGGGCCCAGCCGCATCGGCTGGTATATCACCGGGCCGGTCGCAGACACCGCGCTGCTCGATGCGCTCGCCGCCCGGGCGCTGTCCGAACACCGGGTGGCCGAAACGCTGCAGGGCCTGCTGCCTCAAGCTGCCGGGTATCGCGCGTTGAAGGCCTCGCTGGCCGCAACCCCGGCATCCGACAGCAACACACGCAACCGGCTGCGCGTCAATATGGAGCGTTGGCGCTGGCTGCCGCGCTCGCTCGGCGAGCGTTATATCCTCGTCAACGTGCCAGCTTTCGCCGCCGTGCTTGTTGAGGGCGATGAAACAATCGCCCGGCACCGCGTCATCACCGGCAAGATCGCGTCGCCGACGCCGCAATTCAACACCATGGTCACGGGCGTCATCTTCAATCCATGGTGGGAAGTGCCCGCCAGTATCGTCGCCGAAAGCATCGGCGCGCTGATGCGCCGCCACCCCGCCACAGCCCGGGCGCAGGGCTATGTGCGTGTCAAACTGCCGGGCGGCGGCACGCGGGTTCGCCAGGCGCCGGGGCCGAAAAATGCGCTGGGTCAGATGAAGCTGGTGATGCCGAACCCCTACAGCGTCTATATGCACGACACGCCGTCGAAATCGCTGTTCGAAAAGCCGGTGCGCGCCTTCAGCCATGGATGCATCCGGGTCGACAAGCCGATCGAATTCGCCGCCAGCCTGCTCGCCGGCACCGAAGGCTGGAATCGCGAGGCCATTGATGCAACGGTGGCGGCGGGCACCACGGTGAAAGCCGAAATTGCGGCGCCGCTGCCGGCTTATGTCACCTATTTCACCGCCGCCCGGGCCGACGACGGCAGCATCGTCCACTACCCCGATATCTACAAACGCGACGAGGCGGTGATCGCAGCATTGACCGATCGTGACGGCGAAGGCCCTGCAGAATAGCGCCCTGACGCGTTCAGACCCGGGTTGAAAACAGCAGCCGACCCGGCCCCAGCCGCTCCAGCACGGTCGCGATATCGGCTGGCGAAAAGGCAAAACAGCCCTCGCTGCGGCCGATCTTGCCCTGTTGGGCAACCACGTCCGGGCTCACATACCAGGCGCCGTGGATGACAATCGCACGTGCCTCGGCGGTGGCATTTTCAGGATCAAGGCCGAGCAGCCGCCTCGACTTGCCATGGCTGCCGACATAGGCGTCGCCGGTCAGGAAGGCGCCGGCACTGCTTGCCAGCGATCCGGGGTCGGGGGAAAATCGCTGCAACCAGCCGGTGTGCGCCGGATCGGAACCGCGGCCATGGGCGACGAGCAGCGGCAGCGCGTGACCGGTATCGGGTTCGTACAGGAAGAAGCGCGGGCGACTGCTGTGCCGACTGAAATCGGCGATACCGATTACATCGGCGTGATCGATGTGATCTGCGTGTCGGGCCAGTGCGCTGCGCGCCGCAGCGATGACAGACGCCCCGGGACCGTCAAGCGATCCAGCGCTGGCTGCAGCCCGGGCGTGTGCCGGAAGGGCAAGGCCGGCGACCGCCGCTGCACCGCTTCCCAGGACGAACGCCCGGCGCGAAAAGGGGCTGCTGATGTACGTCATGACCAGCACCATAGCACCATCGCGCCGGATCGACAGCAAGGGCCAACGGCGCCCCACCCTGCGCCGGCACCGCTTTGGCGGAAATCCGCTATCGTCGGGCCGGTCCGCGCGGCTGATACAAGTTCCTGGTCAGGCGGCGAGGACATAGCTGCCCGGCGCATCAGCGAGCGTCGGGCCGGCTGGTACAGCCTGATCAGGCTTCAGGGCCGGGGCTGTCGTGGGCATCGCTGCTATTCCTCTTTGGGCGCCCGCCGAAGGGTGACGCCAATTCGAACAATCAGGCGAACAGGCCATGTTCGGCTTCGGCTTCAATAGGTTCTGGTACAACCAACTGGCCGCAGGGTTTGACGTTGTAATGATGGCCAGCGGCGCCATTTATCGAGCCGGCCGGATCGGCGTCCCACGGCGGATGCGCCATAACTTCCCACCAGCTGTTCGCCAGCAGCGCCGGCAATTGCCAGATCGCGAAACCAAGGTTCACCATCTCCGCAGCATTTTCGGCAACAGCCGGTGCATCGGCCTGTAAGTGGATTGGGGTTTCCTGGTTCATGGGTCATGGCATAGGCTTCCCTCCGGTCGTGCTACCATCCGCAAAGTTACGGACTTGCCGAGGCCGCGTGTCGCCACGACTCTCGATAAGCATGGATCGCCAGTTTGCCATGGAACTGCCTGGGCGGAACTGCATGGGCCGCGTCGGGCGTTGCAACGCGTTACATGGCCGCTGTCCATGCCATCGACTCTGAATTCCCGGCGCGCTGCCCTGTCGTGCCCGGTCACGAAGTTTTCGGCCACATCGATGAACTGGCCCCGGGCGTCGTCAGCTTGACACAGCCAGCGCGCGAATAAGCAAAGCTACGAATGCCCGCGATCCGGACGGCGTGCAAACTGGGGCGCAATCGCTGCAGGGGAAGTTCGGCCATGTGCCCGGTCGGCAAATCAGAGCCCCGCCGCCTGCGGATCGAACCCGTGGTTCACTGCTGCGTGCCGATGCCGCATTGCCGTTGGCATCGCCGTGACTGAATCGAGGGCAGAATGCTGGCGCGTGTCGGCGACTGAACTGCTGGCGCGGCTGTGTAGCACGTCCCAAAGCCTGTCAGTGGGCGAAGCCGCAGCAAGACTGGCGGGCGATGACCCCAATATGCTGAAGCCTGCAGCGTCGCGTCGCGGCCGCGCTGCGCGCCACCGTGCTGCGCGCTGGAATCGCCATCGATCTGCCGGTCCGGGACATCGCTGCCGGCGATGTTTTCCAAGTGGCCGCCAGTGATCTGGTGCCGGCTGATGGCGTCCTGATATTGAAGAGCTTCGCCATGCGCGAAGCCGCTTGAACCGGCCAAAGCCACCCGCATCAGATCCGAAACTTGACGCTCGCATCGAAGGAGACAGCGATGACACGCCACCATGCCATTTTCGACACCATCTTGGCCCGGGCAGAGGCGCTACCGCCCATGGCCGTCGCGGTGGTCTGGCCGCTGAGCGAGGTGGCGTTGCGCGGCGCCATCGAGGCGGCCGAACATGCATTGATCCAGCCGCTGCTGATCGGCCAGCACGCGAAGATTTCGGCGCTTGCAGACGCGTTGAAGCTCGATATTTCCGCCGCGACGATCATCGAAGCCGCAAGTGAAAGCGCCGCCGCCGCCGCCGGCGTGGCCCTGTGCCGCGCCGGCAAGGCGACAGCGCTGATGAAGGGGAGCCTGCACACCGATCACCTCATGCACGCGGTGATGGAAGATTCGACCGGCTTGCGCACCGGCCGCCAGATCAGCCATTGCTATGTGTTTGATGTGCCGGCCTATCCGCGCATGCTGTTGGTCAGCGACGCCGCGATCAACATCTATCCGGGGCTGGAGGCCAAGGCCGACATCGTCCGCAACGCCATTGATCTCGCGCATGTCCTGGGTGTAGCCGAACCACGCGTCGCCATCCTTTCGGCCGTCGAAACGGTCACACCCAAGATCACCTCGACGATCGATGCGGCAGCCTTGTGCAAGATGGCCGATCGCGGGCAGATCAGCGGCGGCATTCTCGACGGGCCACTGGCATTCGACAACGCCGTCAGCGTCCGGGCGGCGGCAATCAAGCATATCAAATCGCCGGTTGCTGGCCGCGCCGACATCCTGATCGTGCCCGATCTGGAGGCCGGCAACATGCTCGCCAAGCAGTTCGAATATCTTGCTGGTGCCGAAGCCGCTGGCATCGTGCTCGGCGCACGCGTGCCGATCATCCTGACCAGCCGTGCCGACAGTGCCAAGACCCGGCTGGCGAGTTGCGCCATTGCCGTGTTGATGAACGCCGCGCAGCAACACGCCGCCGGCACGGCCGCGACGGTGCACCATGACTGATCCTGGCTGCATCCTCGTCATCAACGCAGGTTCGTCGAGCGTCAAGTTCACGCTTTTCGAAGCTGACCTGCGCCGCCGCCTCGATGGCGCCTTGACCGGTATCGGCACCGCGCCGCACCTCCATGCCAAGGACGGCGGCGGCGACACCATCATCGCTGCCGATTGGGGCGCCGCAGCAGATGCAGTAGACGCGCTGATTGCTCGCCTGATGGCCTGGCTGGAGGCGCAGATGGGCGGCGCCCGGTTGGCCGCCATCGGCCATCGCGTCGCCTTTGGCGGCAGCGAACACGATGCCCCCGAACGGGTGACGCCGGCGGTGCTCGACAGGCTGCGCGCGCTGGTGCCGTTTGCGCCGCTGCACCAGCCGCGCAATCTCGAACCGATCGACATCCTCGGTGCCAGCCATCCGGGCCTGACGCAGATCGCCTGTTTTGATACTGGCTTTCACGCCACGTTGCCGCGGCTCGCCCGGCTCTATGGCCTGCCGCGTGCGCTGACCGATGCCGGCGCCCGGCGCTATGGCTTTCACGGGCTCTCCTTTGAATATATCGCCGGACGGCTCGCCGAACTCGACCCGGCAGCGGCGGCGGGCCGTACCATCGTCGCGCATCTGGGCAGCGGCGCCAGCCTGTGCGCGTTGGCCGGCGGGCGCAGCATCGCGACCACCATGGGTTTCAGCCCGCTGAGCGGCCTTATGATGGGCACAAGGCCGGGCGAACTCGATGCGGGACTGGTGCTCTGGCTGCTCCGCGAACGTGGCATGGTGGCGGCCGAAATCGAACAGATGCTCTACCAGGATTCCGGCCTGAAGGGCGTTTCGGGGATCAGCGGCGACATGCGGGCCCTGCTCGCCAGCCCCAATCCCGCTGCTGCTGAAGCCATGGCGCTGTTCGTGCATCGGCTGGTGATGGAGATCGGTGCGCTTGTCGCAGCACTCGGTGGGCTCGACGCGCTGGTTTTTACCGCCGGCATCGGCGAAAATGCCCCGACTATCCGCGCCGCCACTTGCGAGCGGCTGGCCTGGCTAGGGGTTTGCATCGAACCCGCCGCGAACGATGCCGGGCAAATGCGTATCAGTCCTGATAGCGCCGCCGTGCGGGCCTGGGTCATACCCACCGATGAAGCCTTGGCAGTTGCAAGGCATTGTGCACGGCTGCTGCGACTTCTGCCAGAACCCGTGAAAGGCCCGTGATGATCGAAGCGCCGGCAAAAAGGCTGCAACATGAACACAGCGTGCCCTGGTTCTGGCCGTTTTCGGCCGCGATCGAACTCGGCGAGGCCGGTTTGCAACAGTTCGAGGATAATCTCGCCTATTTCGGCGAAGCTGAAAGCATCGTGGCGCCCCCGGCACCGCAATGGGCGACGCCGAACCGAGTGATCCTGGAACTCGATACGATGCGGTTGCGCGATTTTTCGAAAGCGGACGCAAGGCCAGACGCCATGGCGGTGCTGGTCGATGCGCCCTATGCCGGACATAGCGCCGTCATCGCCGACTATGCGCCGGGCCAGAGCCTCGTCGAAACGCTGTTGGCGGCCGGTCTTGAACGGGTGCTCGTCACCGATTGGAAGAGCGCCACGCCGTCGATGCGTGATTATGGTATCGATAAATATCTGACCGACATCGATGCGGCGATCTCGAGGCTCGGCGGGCGGGCGACCCTCGTCGGCCTGTGCCAGGGTGGCTGGATGTCGGCGATGTACACTTGCCTGTTCCCGCACAAGGTGGCGGCGCTGGTCCTTGCCGGTGCCCCGATCGACACCGATGCCGGTGATGGTCCGATCAAAAAAATCGCTCATGCACTGCCGATGAAATTTTATGAAAACATGGTGGCCGAAGGCGGCGGTCTGATGCTTGGTCAAGCCATGCTTGCCGGTTGGAAGAACATGCACCCCGGCGAACAATATGTCGGCAAGTTCGTCGATCTGTATGACCATATCGAGGATAAGGGCTATATCAAGCGCACCGAACGGTTCGAGCGCTGGTATGAGAACCCCATCGATTTGCCCGGCCGCTATTACCTGCAGGCGATCAAGGAACTGTTCAAGGACAACCGTTTCGCCAAGGGTGATTTCGAGGCGCTGGGGCGGCGCCTGTCGCTGGCCGCCATCGATTGCCCGCTGTACCTGCTCGCCGGGGCGGCAGACGATATCACCACCCCCGAACAGGTCTTCGCCGCAGGTGCGCTGGTGCGTACGCCGTCAGCGCAGATCGCCCGGCAGCTGGTCCCCGGCGGACATATCGGCCTGTTCATGGGGTCGAACACGCTGAAAGACAGCTGGCCCGGCATCGCCGGCTGGATCGCCGCCAACACTCACCCGGCCGCTGCGGCTGGCGTCAATCGGGAGGTGCAATCATGATCGAAGTGCAGGATGATTATCCGGACACCGTGCTGGCCGTCGAAGGAATTGGCACCATTACCGCCGATGACTATCGTGAAGTTCTGGTGCCAGAGGCGGAACGGCGAATTGCCGCCCACGGCACGATCAGGCTGCTCTGTCATCTCGGCGCGCGCTATACTGGCCTGACTGCGGGTGCCGCCTGGGCGGACACCAGGCTGGGCATCGCCCATTGGCACGGCTTTGAACGCATCGCGATCGTGACCGATACCGGCTGGATACGCGATTCGATCCGGTTGTTCGCACCGCTGTTCCGTTACCCGGTAAAGGCCTTTGCCAACAAAGAATTCGCAGCGGCTCGGCAGTGGATCGTGGAACCGAACGAGCCGGATTGACCAGCGTCGTCGGCAGGTCGCGCCATCATGTGGACCAGCGCACCATCGCCGACCCAGATTGAAGCAAGCACCCGCATGATGACACGAAATGGCACGTCTGACAGCCCTGTCGTCGACCGTATCACAAGCGCGATCGCGCAGCATTGGAAGCTGATGCTGGCCGAGGGGTTGCTGCTGGATCTGGCAGCTGGTCAGCGGGCTGGTCAATCTGCTGCTTGCCGGCCTCATTTCCTACGGCTGGCCCGCGACCGCTGCCTGGGCCATCGGCCTGTTGCTCGGCATCAACCTGTTCATGGCCGGCATGGCGCTGACGCTGTTGTCACTGGGTGTCCGGCCCCGTGCATGAGGGACGGTCCGTCGCGCTAGGGGTGAATGGCGATCTTCAGCACGCCATCGCGCTGATGGGCGAACAGGTCATAGGCGCGTTCGATCTCGTCCAATGCGAAATGATGCGTGACCAGCGGCCTTGTATCGACCCGCCCCGATTGCACGATCGCCATCAACCGGCGCATGCGTTCCTTGCCGCCCGGGCACAGGCTGGTGACGATATGATTGTCGCCAAGCCCGGCGGAAAAGGCATCCAGCGGGATCGTCAGGTCCTGCGAATAAACACCTAGCGACGACAGCGTGCCGCCCGGCCGCAGCACGCGCAGCGCCGCCTCGAATGTCGCCTGCTGACCAAGCGCTTCGATCGCGACATCAACACCGCGGCCGCCAGTCAGCTGCCGGATCGCCTCGACAGGGTCGGTGGCGCCGAAATCGACGACATGATCGGCGCCCATCGCCTTGGCCATGGCAATGCGTTCGGGCAGGCGTTCGACGGCGATGATCTGCGATGCGCCCATCAGTCGTGCGCCTGCGGTGGCGCACAACCCGATCGGCCCCTGCGCAAAAACCGCAACGCTGTCGCCTATCCGGATCTTGCCCGATTCGGCGCCGCTGAAGCCTGTCGACAATATGTCGGGACACATCAGCACCTGTTCGTCTGTCAGGTCTTCGGGTACTGGAGAGAGGTTAGCCATGGCGTCTGGCACGCGCAGGAATTCGGCCTGAGCGCCATCGATGGTGTTGCCAAACCGCCAACCGCCAGCCGCCTTCCAGCCATTGCCATGGGCACCACCGCATTGCGAATGAAAGCCGCACAACGAGGCATAGGATGTGCCCGAGGGCGTGATGGCACCGGCGATGACGCGTTGGCCCAGCACATAACCTTCAACCGCGCTGCCCAATCTTTCGATGATTCCGACGGGCTCATGGCCAACGGTAAGACCTCGTTCGACAGGGTATTCGCCGCGCAGGATATGGATGTCGGTGCCACAGATGGTGGTTGTGGTGATGCGAATCAGTGCATCAAGCGGGCCTATTTCAGGGATGGGTTTTTCCCCCAGAATGATCCGGCCGGGCTCGATGAATATAGCTGCCTTCATATGGATGGCCATGGTCGCTTCTCCCGCTGCCAGCTGCTTGTGTCCGCAAACATGCCGCTGCCCGGTTGGCCATGTCTTTACGCAAACGCGCGTATCGCCCGGTATGCTGCCCCGATCCCGCCACTGTCGCCGGAATTAGGGCCTATTGCGTAGCGACCCCTGGTATTGCTCCGGCTTTGCCTCGCGCATCCCGTGTACGCGTGGAGAGTGCTGTGTCCGATCCCCGATCCGAAGCCGCCTTGACCACCACGCTGGTAACCCGAACCGGTCAGAAACTGCGCGTCCGGCCGGTGCGGCCGCAGGATCGCGAACGGCTGCGCGCCATGTTCGAACATTTGTCGCCCGAGGATCTGCGCTTCCGCTTCCTGACAGCCGTGCCGCATATCAGCGATCTTCAGCTCGACCGGCTCACCGAGAATTTCCTCGCCTTCGACGACGCCGACGAGCAGCTGGTGGCGAGCGCGATGCTCGCCGCAGATGCGTCGATGGAAACCGCCGAAGTCGCCATTTCGATCGACGAAGACTGGAAGGGCTGAGGCATAGGTTGGACGCTGCTTGAACATGTCGCGCATGTCGCGAAGGCCAGGGGCATCCGGCGTTTGCGTTCGCTCGAGAGCCGCGCCAACCATCAGGCGATCGAATTGGAACGTGAGATGGGATTCACCGCGACACCCTGCACCGGCGATGCGACGCTGGTGAAGGTGGCGGTACTGCTCAACGCCTGACGACGCGCGGCGCGCGCGCGCCGGCCTTGGTTCAGGCGGCCTTCGCCGGCGCTTGGGTCTTGCGCAGCGTTTCGATACCTTCCCCCAGCATTTCGCCGGCAATACCGGCAGCCTTGGGCAGCGTTTCGGCGGCCTTGCTCATCTCGGTGGCATATTCCTTGGCGGCGGACCGATAGAATTCGGTCATCAGTTCCATCAGCGCCCTGGGCTCCTTGACCTTGGCCATGGCGTCGAAAAGGTGCATGTTCCGGTCACAGCGCTGTTCAAAGAATTCCAGCATCTCGCGCTGCCGGCTCAGCAGCGCCCGCATGCCGACCGCATGCAGATGGGCCATCTCGACCATCGGATTGGGGATGCCATCGATCTGGTGACGCATCGCCTCGGCGATCAGGCTGACACCGACGCTATGCTGTGGCATGTCGATGAACAGCGAGCGAACGCGCAACATGGAGCAGATCTTGCGCTGCGCTTCGATGGCCTCTTTCTCGAGGCGTCGAAGGCTGCAAGAATCACCCGTGCCGATTGCCGGGTTGGGGCTCTGGCGCGCCGGAAATCCCCGCTGGAATAAGTAGCTATCCTGATAGGCCGACTATAGCGCTGCGGCCATTGTGACATGCGATGACTGGCAACCCAAAGCCTCCCGGCACGCTGCAGTCCGCCGATTTTGCTGCCACAGGCATCGGATTGGTCAACGCCGCAGGTGCCGGGCGGGTCAGCGCTGTGCGTGGCGCGATCATCGACGTCCATTGCACGCCGGGGCAATTGCCGCCGATCGAAGCGGCGCTGATGATCATGGTACCCGATGGCGATCCGATCACTGCCGAAGTGCAGGCGCATATCGATACCGCGACGGTGCGCGCGGTGGCGCTGGCATCGACATCGGGATTGCCGCGCGGGGTGCGGGTGCACTGGACCGGCGGGCCGCTGCTGGTGCCGGTCGGCGATGCGGTACTGGGCCGGCTGCTTGATGTCGCGGGCCGGCTTGGCGATGATGGCCCGCCGCTGCCGCCTGAAACCCAATGGCGGCCGATCCATCGTGCGCCGCCACCGCTTGCCAGCCAGGTCGCCTCGTCGGGCCTGTTCGCGACCGGCATCAAGGTCATCGACCTGCTGGCACCGATCAGTCGCGGCGGCAAGGCGGCGATGTTTGGCGGTGCCGGGGTCGGCAAGACCGTGCTGGTGATGGAACTGATCCACGCCATGGCCGAAAGCTATCACGGCCTGTCGGTGTTCGCCGGCGTTGGCGAGCGCTCGCGCGAGGGCCATGAGATGCTGCTCGACATGCGAACCTCGGGGGTGATCGACCGCGCGGTGCTCGTCTATGGTCAGATGAACGAACCGCCGGGCGCGCGCTGGCGGGTGCCGTTTTCGGCGCTCGCGATTGCCGAGTATATCCGGGACGAGCAGCACCGCGACGTGCTGCTGCTGATGGATAATATTTTCCGGTTCGTGCAGGCCGGCGCAGAGGTGTCGGGCCTGCTTGGCCGGCTGCCCTCCCGCGTCGGCTATCAGCCGACGTTGGCCAGCGAGGTCGCGGCGTTGCAGGAACGCATCGCGTCGGTGGGTGATGCGGCAGTAACCGCGATTCAGGCGGTATACGTGCCAGCCGATGATTTTACCGATCCGGCGGTCAGCGCCATCGCCGCCCATGTTGACAGCACCGTGGTGTTGTCGCGTGCCATGGCGGCGGAGGGGATGTACCCCGCGGTCGATCCGATCGGCTCGTCCTCCGTGCTGCTCGATCCGCTTGTCGTCGGCGAAACCCATGTCGCAACGGCGCGCGCCGTCCGCCGGGCGATCGAACATTATCGTGAATTGCAGGACGTGATTTCGCTGCTCGGCGTCGAGGAACTGGGCGCCGAGGACCGGATGGTGGTGGGTCGCGCCCGGCGACTGCTGCGCTTTCTTACCCAGCCATTTGCGGTCACCGAAGCCTTCACCGGCATCGCCGGGCGATCGGTTCCGCTCGCCGATACCATCCGCGGTTGCCAGCGCATCCTTGCTGGCGATTGTGACGACTGGACCGAACAATCGCTCTACATGATCGGCGCCATCGAGGAAGCCGAGCCCGCCGCGGCTGCCAAGGTGCCTGCATGACTCTGCACCTGACCATCGTGACGCCGACCGATCTGGTACTCGACCGCTTGCCAGTTGCGGCGCTGCGCGCCGAGGATGAATCGGGTTGCTTTGGCATGCTGGCGGGCCATGCCGACCTGATGACAACGATGCACGAAACCATCCTGCGCTGGCACCTCGCCGATGGCACGGCAGGTTATTGCGCGGTTTCGGGAGCTCTGCTGGTCGTGACGGGCGGTTGCGATGTGCGAGTCACGGCGCGCGAAGTGCTGCTCGGCGACCGGCTGGAAATGCTGGCCGCGGCGGTAGAGTCGCATCGCAATGCCGAAACCGAGGCGATGCGGCGCGTTCGTGTCGACGCCACCCGGCTGCACGCCCGGGCGGTGCGCAGCCTGGTGGCGCATCTGGCGGCGTCTGGTCCTGCGCTCGACATGGTTACATGATCCGCGAACCGCCCGATCCATTGGCCAATTCGGCTCGCCGCGCAGAGGCGCGTGCCGAGCGCGGCGCCGCCGATCCCGAACCTTCGCTGGCAACCCGGCTTGGCCAGATCGGCATTCTCGGCTGGATGATCGTACTGCCGGCACTGGCCGGAACGGCGGCGGGCCGGGCGCTCGACCATCGTCTGGGCACCGGCATTACGATCACGGCGGCGTTGCTGATGCTGGGGGTGGCTGCAGGATTCTGGACGGCATGGCGCTGGATGCACCGGCCATGACGCTGTCATTGCAGATCATGCTGGGGCTGGTGGCGGGAATCATGCTCGCGATCGCGCATTTCGGCAGCCTGGCGCTGGCCGTTCGCTGGCTGGCGAGGGGGCGGATGCGGCCGGCAATGCTGCTGCATCTGGCACGGTTGCCGCTGCTTGGCCTTGCCCTGTTCGGCCTCGCGCTGGCGGGGGCGGCGGCGCTGCTGGCGGGGACAGCGGCGATGATGGCGGCGCGGACGGTGCTGCTGCCACGGCTGGCGGGATGGCTCGGATGATCGGATCGCCGCTCACCCTGCAACCCCTGTTCCGGCTGGGCCCGGTGCCGATCACCGGGCCGGTCGTCGTCACCTGGGCGATCATGGTGCTTCTGGCCGGCGGTGCAGCGCTCGCCACCCGCCGCCTGCAACCGGTGCCCGGCAAGATGCAGGCACTGCTCGAGTTGATGGTTATCGCTGTCGATGGCCAGATCCGCGACACCATGCAGGCCGATCCGGCGCGTTACCGGGGGCTTGTCGGCGGGCTGTTCCTCTTCATTCTTGTCGCCAACTGGTCGTCGCTGGTGCCTGGCGTCGAACCGCCGACAGCGCATATCGAAACCGATGCGGCGCTGGCCGCGATCGTGTTCGTGGCTATGGTCGGCCACGGCATCCGAAGCCGCGGCGCACTGGGTTATCTCAAAAGCTTCGCCGAACCGATGTGGATCATGGCGCCGCTGACGTTGCTCGAACAGGTGACGCGCAGCTTTTCGATGATCGTCCGGTTGTTCGGCAATGTCATGAGCGGCGTCTTCATCATCGGTATCCTGCTCAGCCTGGTTGGCCTGTTGGTGCCGATCCCGTTGATGGCGCTCGATCTGCTTACCGGTGCCGTCCAGGCCTATATCTTTGCGGTGCTGACGATGGTGTTCATCGGCGCCGCCATCGCGCCCGACCAGCATCCCCAGCCAGAAAGGCAAGACGTCCCATGACCAACTTGATACAGATCGTCAGCATTCTGGCCGCCGCCATCGCGGTATCGTTCGGCGCCATCGGGCCGGCGCTGGGCGAGGGGCGCGCGGTCGCTGCCGCCATGGACGCCATTGCGCGCCAGCCCGAAGCTGCCGGCACCATTTCGCGCACCCTGTTCGTCGGCCTCGCCATGATCGAGACAATGGCGATCTACTGCCTCGTCATCGCGCTGCTGCTGCTGTTCGCCAATCCCTTCGTGCATTGATTGCCACCCGATGCACATCGATTGGTGGACGCTGGGCCTGCAGGCGATCAATGCGATCATCCTGTTGTGGCTGCTCAGCCGCTTCCTGTTCAAACCGGTGGCGGCAATGATCGCCGATCGCCAGACCGCAGCTGCCCGCATCCGGACTGATGCCGAGGCACTGCGGCTTGCGGCCGAAGCTGAAAAGCAGGCCGCTGACGCCGCCAAAGCCGCGATCGCCACCCATCGGGCAGAACAGATGCAGGCCGCGGCCGCTGCTGCCGAAAATGAAAAGGCGAGGCTGATCGCGGCCGCCAAGGCAGACGCCGATGCGCTGCGCGTGGCCGCCCGCGCCGAAATCGACCGGATTGGCGCGGATGCCGAAAAGCGCTCGGCAAAGGCGGCAGCGGCACTGGCGGTGACCATTGCCGGCCGGCTGCTTGCCCGGTTGCCCGATGCGCTGCTGGTGACGCCGTTCCTGCCCGGGCTCGGTTCTGCGATCGATGCACTGGCACCTTCCGTCCGCGCCGGCCTTGCGGATGGCACAAAGGTGCTGGTGCCGCGACCACTCGCAGCCGCCGAAGCCGCGGCGTTGCATGCCCTGCTGGCCGCTCGGCTTGACGCGGAAATCCACCCCGAAATCACCGTCGATCCGGCATTGATCGCCGGCATCGAGATCGAAGGCAGCCATGGTGCAGCGCGCAACAGCCTGAAGGCCGATCTCGACCGGATCGCAGCGGAGCTTGCCCGCGATGGCGATTGAGGACAGCGCCTTGCTTGCCGGGGAACGCGCGCGCATCGGCAAGGCGGTCATCGGCCCCGAATCGGTGTCGCTGGGCCGGGTGGAACATACCGCCGATGATATCGCCTTTGTTTCCGGCCTGCCCGATGTCCGGCTGAACGAGCTGCTGGCGTTCGACAGCGGCCGCTCCGGCTTCGCACTCAACCTCGAAGCGACCGGGATCAACGCCGTGCTGCTCGATGCCGGCACAGCGATCGAGGCCGGCAGCCGTGTCAGGGGCACCGGCACCGTGTTGCGGGTGCCGGTCGGGCCCGGCCTGCTTGGCCGGGTGGTCGATCCGCTCGGGCGGCCGCTCGATGCCGGGCCGCCGATCGTGGCCGCGGCGCATGAACCGATCGAACGCCCGGCACCGCGCATCATCGACCGCGATCTGGTCGAACAGCCGGTCGAAACCGGCGTCCTTGTCATTGACACGCTGTTCCCCATCGGGCGCGGCCAGCGCGAACTCATCATCGGCGATCGTGCCACCGGCAAGACCGCGCTGGCCATCGACGCCATGGTCAACCAACGCCGGTCGGACATGATCTGCGTCTATGTGGCGATCGGCCAGCGGGCGACGGCTGTCGAGCGCGTTATCGCCGATGTGCGGGCCAAGGGTGCGCCCGACCGCTGCATCTTCGTGGTCGCCGCCGCTTCGGCTGCCGCCGGACTGCAATGGGCGGCTCCATTTGCCGGCTTCACCATCGCCGAATATTTCCGCGATCGCGGCGACCATGTGCTGATTGTGCTCGACGATCTCAGCAAGCATGCCGCCACCCACCGCGAACTGTCGCTGTTGATCCGCGAACCACCAGGCCGCGAAGCCTATCCCGGCGATGTCTTCTACCTCCATGCCCGGTTGCTGGAACGTGCCGCCCGACTTGCCCCGGCGCTTGGCGGCGGCACACTCACGGCATTGCCGGTCGCCGAAACCGACGCCGGCAACCTGTCCGCCTATATCCCCACCAATCTCATCTCGATCACCGATGGCCAGATCGTGCTCGATCGCCGGCTGTTTGCTGCCGGCCAGCTTCCGGCGGTCGATGTCGGGCTCAGCGTCAGCCGGGTCGGTGGCAAGGCCCAATCGCCGGCGATGCGCAGCGCCGCCGGGCGCATTCGGCTCGATTATGCGCAATTTCGGGAACTGGAGGTGTTCACCCGGTTCGGCGGCCTTTCCGATCAGCGGCTGAAGGGCCAGATCGTGCGCGGCGAGCGCATTCGTGCGTTGCTCGCCCAGCCACGACTGCGGGCTCTGCGACTGGTGGATATGGTAACGCTGCTCGCCGGGTTGGGCGAGGGCTTGCTCGATCCGGTGCCGGTGCCGGCCATCGCCGGGATCCGTGCGGCGCTGCCAGCGAGGCTGGATGCCAGTGCCGGCGCCGCGGTCGCCGCGCTGGCAAAAGCCGGCACGCTGGACGACAAGACACGCGGCGCGCTGGTGGCGGTGCTTCGCGATCTGATCGCGGAACAGGCTGCATCGTGACGGACCGGCTCGCCGCCATCGCCAACCGGATGGAAACCGTGCGCCAGTTGGGTGCGGTAGTCACCGCGATGCGCGGGATCGCAGCCGCACGCCAGCACGAGGCCATGGCGGGGCTCGCCGCCGTGCGCGCCTATGCGGCAACCGTGGGCGGCGCGATTGGCGCTCTGCTGGCGCTGGCGTCGCCGGCGGCACCGGGTACCGCGCCAAAGCCGGGCAGGCGGTTGCTCGTCTTGCTTACCGCCGAACAGGGCTTTGCCGGCAATTTCACCGATCGCGCCCTTGATGCGGCCAGACCCTGGCTCGATGGCGCACAGGCACCGCCCGCCATGCTCCTGCTTGCCGGCAATCGCGGCCGGATGCTGGCCGAGGCGCGCGGCCTCGAACTTGATTGGAGCATCGCCATGCCGCTGCACGTGCGCGAGATCGTCGGCATCGCCGCCCGCATCGCCGACACGCTGGCGCAGCGGCTGGTCGCCGGGCCGGTCACCAATGTCACGCTTTTGTACGCGGTGCCCGGTGATGGCGCGACACCTGTTTTCCAGCCGCAGCAATTGTTGCCCTTTGATTATGGGCGCTTTCCTGTCGCGGCACCGGCGTTGCCGCCGCTGCTGACGCTGCCGCCGGCAACGCTGCTGCCGATGCTCGCCGAGGAATATATCTTTGCCGAGCTGTGCGCCGCGCTGATGCTGGCTTTTGCCGCCGAAAATGCGGCCCGGCTCAGGGCGATGATGTCGGTCAGCCAGAATGTACGCACCACGGCGGATGCATTGGCGTCACGTTTCCGCCAATCCCGGCAGGAAGCGATCACCGAAGAAGTCGTCGAGCTCGCTGCCGGCACGCGGTGACCGGCGCGGCGCCCATCGCAGGCGCCGGCGCGATCAGTCTACCACCGTCTTGTCGGTTTCCGGATCGGTGTGGAACTCCAGCCAGATGCCGTTGAGTATGGCGACACCGACAGCGAAGCCGAGGCCGAGTATCCAGGTAAAATACCACATGATCAGTGCCTTTCAGTAGAAATCGGGATTGAGGCGGACTTCCTCGCGGGTCACGCGGCCGAACATGATGCGGTAGGCCCAGGCGGTGTAGGCCAGCACGATCGGCAGGAAGATCAACGTCACGATCAGCATGATGAACAGCGTCAACTGGCTCGATGAGGCATTCCATGTAGTGAGGCTGGAACCAGGATCGATCGAGCTGGGCAGAATGAACGGAAACATCGAAAGCCCGACCGTGGCGATGATGCCGATATTGGCAGCAGACGAACCGGCGAAAACCAGCGCATCACGCCGGGCGCGGATACCGGCGAGCGCCAGCAGCGGGCCAGCAAGGCCGAGCAGCGGCGCTGCCAGCATCCACGTGTGGGCGCCATAGTTGTCGAGCCAGGCGCCGGGCGCAGCGATGGCGCCGAGCAGGTGCGGGTTGGACGGGCCATTGGCGTCGACCGCACCCTGCAGGCGGAAGCCCAGCTCGCCCCAGGCGACCCATGCGCCACCAGCGGCGAACAATGCCACAGCGACCACCGCAGCGACCTGGCCATAGCGGCGCGCCCGATCCAGCACGGGCCCCTGTTCAAGCTTCAGACTGAGCCAGCCAGAGCCGTGCAGAACCAGCATGCTCACCGACAACAGGCCGGCAAGCAGCGCAAACGGGCTGAACAGACCGAGGAGAGAGCCATCGTAAAAAGCGCGAAGATCGCTATCGAGCCGGAACGGAATGCCGAGCAGGACGTTGCCGACGGCAACGCCGAACACCAGCGCTGGCACCAGCCCACCGACGAACAAGGCCCAGTCCCAGCGGCTGCGCCAGGCAGGATCGGCGCGCTTGGAACGGTATTTGAAAGCCACCGGCCGCAGGATCAGCGCCGCCAGCACCAGAAACATTGCCAGATAGAAGCCCGAGAAGCTGACCGCATAGACAAACGGCCAGGCGGCAAAAATGGCGCCGCCGCCCAGGATGAACCAGACCTGGTTGCCCTCCCAGGTGGCGCCGATGGTATTGATGACCTGCCGGCGCTCGTCATCGTTGCGGGCGACAAAGGGCAGCAGCGCCGCGACGCCGAGATCAAAGCCGTCGGTCAGCGCAAAGCCGATCAGCAGCACACCCAGCAAGGCCCACCAGATGAGCCGCAGGGTTTCGTAATCGATTGGGATGGACATGGTTTTCTCCGGAATGCCTGCGGGTTGCCAGCGCTACTCGGCCGGCACGGCGTGCAGTTGGCCGGTCGCGTGCGGCGCCGGCTCAAGCTGCGGCCGCCATGGCGTGTAGACTTCCGGCCCCTTGCGGATTGTCGCCAGGATCAGCCGCACTTCGATGACCGCCAGCGTGCCATAGAGCAGGGTGAACCCGACAATCGTTGTCCAGATCTGCGGCACGGTGAGGCTGGAAGCGCCGAGGAACGTCGGCAGTACGCCATCCACCGCCCAGGGCTGGCGCCCGACCTCGGCGACGATCCAGCCTGCTTCGATGGCGATCCATGGCAGCGGGATGATGAGCACAGCGGTACGCAGGAACCAACGCTTGTCGAACCGGCGGACATTGGCAAAATACAGCGCAGTGCCGAAGAAGGCGATGAAGAAGAAGCCCAGCCCGGCCATGCCGCGGAACAGCCAGAACATCACCGGCACGTTCGGCACCGTGCTCCACGCGGCCTTGTCGATATCGGCGGGCGTTGCGGTGCGCGGATCGGCGACAAAGCGCTTCAGCAACAGGCCATAGCCCAGATCCTGCTTGTGCATTTCAAAGGCGGCCCGGGCCGAAACATCACCCGGCGACAGCTTCAGGCGTTCGACGGCATCATAGGCGATGATACCCGAAACGACCCGCGTATTGGCCTTGATGACCAGTTCATTGATGCCGGTGACTTCGCCGGTCAGGCTGCGGGTCGCGACAAGCCCCAGCACATAGGGTACTTCGATCTTGTAATGGGTGGTCCGGTTGGCGACATCGGGGATGCCGAACAGCGCCAGATCGGCCGGCGCCGGATCGGTGTGCCACATCGATTCCATCGCGGCGAGCTTCATCCGCTGGTTGTCGGTCAGCGCGTAACCGCTTTCATCGCCGAGCACGACCACCGACAATGCCGAAGCAAGCCCGAAGGCGGCGGCGACGGCAAAACTGCGTTTGGCAAGTTCCAGGTGCCGGCCCTTGAGCAAATAATAGGCGGAAACGCCGAGCACGAACACCGATGCGGCAACATAGCCGGCGCTGACGGTATGGACGAACTTGGCCTGCGCAACCGGGTTGAACAGTACCGCGGCGAAATCGGTCACCTCCATCCGCATGGTGGCGGGGTTGAAAACGGACCCGACCGGGTGCTGCATCCAGCCATTGGCGATGAGGATCCACAGCGCCGACAGATTGGACCCCAGCGCCACCATGAAGGTGGTGAACAGGTGCTGGCGCTTTGACAGTTTATCCCAGCCAAAGAACATCAGGCCGACAAAGGTCGCTTCAAGGAAAAAGGCCATCAGCCCTTCGATGGCCAGCGGCGCCCCGAAAATGTCGCCGACATAGTGGGAAAAATAGGACCAATTGGTGCCAAATTCGAATTCCATGGTAAGGCCGGTGGCGACGCCAAGGACGAAATTGATTCCGAACACCTTTGACCAGAAACGCGTGATGTCCCGCCATATCGGCCGACCGGTCATCACATAGATGCTTTCCATGATGACCAGGATGAACGACAGCCCCAGGGTCAGCGGCACGAACAGGAAGTGATAAAGCGCTGTCAACGCAAACTGGAGCCGGGAAAGCTCGATGACCGCCATGTCCATTCGATTAGTCCTTTTGGGCCTTGCCTGTGCACGTCCCGATAGGGGCGCTTGCGCCGCCGCGCTTTGATCTCTATCAATTATTGAATTACATATGATAAGTAAACAAAAACGTGCTGGTTGGCTGTGGGTCGCCGATGTCGCAGGCGCTGCACTCTTCGCCTGGGGGATCGCAGACGCCGTCGCCAGCTGGACCGGCGCCGACGGCGCCAACTCCCTGGCGCTCGCTGCCATCCTCGCTGGCGGCATCACGCGCGCTGCAATCTTGCTGCTGGTCCAGCGCCAGGCCATCGCCGGCGCCCAGGCCAGCGTGCTGGCGCTGCGCCGCAACCTGTTTCCCCGGCTGCTCGCCCAACGCGGTGCAATCGCCGCCTCGCTGGGTCAGTCCGCGGTGCTGGCCATCGATCATGCCGCTACCATTGAAAATTACGAGGCACGCTTCGTTCCCGTGCGCACGGCTGCGACGGCGGCGCCGCTGCTGGTGATTGGCTTTGTGGCGCTGGCCAGCCCGGTTTCGGCTGGCATTCTGCTGGCGACACTGCTGCCATTCATCGTCTTCATGATTCTTGCCGGCACCATGGCGCGGCGCGCATCGGAACGGCAATTGGCAGCGCTGGGGCAGCTGTCGGGGTTGTTTGTCGATCGTATCCGCACGCTCGGGATCATCCGGCATTTCGGTGCGGAGGCGCGCATAACCCGACAAGTGCAGGCCGCCACCAGCGATGTTGCCGAGCGCACCATCGACGTGTTGCGCGCGGCATTTCTTTCCAGCGCGGTGCTGGAGTTTTTCTCGGCACTCGCGGTGGCGCTGGTCGCGGTCTATTGCGGCTTCAGTCTGCTTGGGTTGCTGCCATTTCCGGCGCCTGAATCGCTCGATCTGCGCGAAGCGTTTTTTGCGCTGGCCATGGCGCCGGAATTCTATCTGCCGATGCGGCGTTTGGCGGCCGCCTATCACGAGAAACAGCTCGGCGAAGCGGCACGGCTCGAACTCGACGCGATCCCGGCACCACCGCCGCCCCGGCCGGCGGACGCTGCCTATGCCGCCCTGAGCGTCGATAACGTGCGCATCGAATGGCCCGGAAGCAGCATCGGACCGGTTTCGTTCGGAATCGGCGGCACCGGCCTGGTGGCGCTGACCGGCGTTACCGGCAGCGGCAAGACCAGCGTCCTCGCCGCCATCGCCGGTCAGATCGGCGTGACCGGCGGCAACATCACCGCCGTTGATCCGCAGGACATCGCCTGGGCGGCGCAGCGGCCGCTGGTGCTGCCGGGCACGTTGCACGACAATCTGGTGCTGGCAGCCCCGGCTGCCGGCGCTGCCGAAATCCAGGCGGCAGTGCGCGCCACCGGGCTCGACGCGCTGCTCGCCGGCCGCGATGCCGGGCTCGACCTCGTGCTCGATCATCGCGGTTCGGGTTTGTCGGGCGGGGAACGGCGGCGGCTCGGGCTGGCCCGGGCATTGCTTTCGGGCCGGCCGCTGCTGCTGTGTGACGAACCGACTGCCGATCTGGATGATGACAGCGCGGCAGCCATCATTGCCTTGCTGCTCGACGAATCGCGGCGGCGCGCCGTCGTCGTTGCCACCCATGATGCACGGCTGGTCGCCGTCGCCGACCAGACGGTGCACTTGTGAATGCTGACATGAACCATGGTGTGTACGACGTGACATCGCACGGGCACAAAGCCGATCCCTTTCGCCTGACCGGGGCCAGCCGCCGCGTGCTGCTGATGGCGCTGTTGTCGGCGGTCATCGCCGGTCTGTCGGCCATCGGCCTGCTGGCGCTTTCGGGCTGGTTCCTCACCGCTGCGGCGGTTGCTGGCGCAACTGGTACTGTCGCCGCCTTCAACTATCTCGTCCCCAGCGCATTCATCCGCGCCCTGGCGATCGCACGCACGGTATCGCGCTATGGCGAGCGGCTACTTTCCCATCGCGCCGCACTTACCGGCATGGCGCAGTTGCGCGGCCAATTGTTCGGCGCGCTCGCCAGCCAGGACAGCCGGACAGCGCCGGATCTTTCGGGCGGCGATGCCAGCGCGCGGCTGATCGGCGACATCGAATCGCTTGAGGATCTGGTGGTGCGCCGCCCGACCCGGCCGGCCAATGTCGTCGCGGCGCTGCTTGCCATCGGGCTCACCCTGTTCGCCGGCTGGCCGGCGGCGCTGGCGCTGGCGCTGGCGCTGGCCGGCCTGCCGCTGCTGCTGCGGCGCCTCGCGGAACGGCTGCTGCGGGCGCCGGCCGTTGCTGCGGCAGCGGCGCAGGCGGCGTTGCGCATCGCCTGGATCGATTATGCAGCGGCCCGGCCCGAAATCATCGCCTATGGGCTCGGCGACCGGGTCACGGCGGCGTTGATCGCCGATGCGCAGCGGCTCGATCGTGCCCGCGCCGCACTGTTCCGCGGCGAAGCAGCGGTGGCGTCGATGCAACTCGGCTATGCGGCGCTTGTTGCCGGCCTTGTTCTGGCCTTGGCAGAAGGCGGTGCCGCCTATGTCGCGCTGGCGCTGTTGGCGGCAACGGCGTCGGTGGAGGCGATGGCGGCCTTTGCACGAACCGCCGTGCGGCAGGCCAGCGTCGAAGAAGGCCTGGCCCGGCTCGCCGGGCTGCTGGCGCTGGATGGAACGCCGGCTGCCGACATCACGGCGGCACCCATGATGCTGGCGCTGGGCGCGGTTCGGCTGGCGCCGGGGGATCGGGTCGCCATCACCGGCGTTTCGGGGTCGGGCAAGACCCGGCTATTGGAAGCCATCGCCGGGTTGCGCCCTGCCGTCCATGCCATCGCCATCGGCGACGTGCCGATCGATAGCATCGACGCCGGCAATTTGCGCGCCCAGACAGCGTTGTCGCCGCAGGATGCGACGCTGATCGCCGGCACCATCGCCGACAATCTGCGGCTGGCGCGGCCGCGGGTCACCACAACCGATATGCAGGCGGTGCTTCATATCGCCTGCCTCGATGCCCGTGTCGCGGCGATGCCGGCGGGCCTCGATACGCTGCTCGGGGAGGGCGGCGGCACCCTTTCGGGCGGTGAGCGCAAGCGGCTGTCGCTGGCGCGGGCGCTGCTGGCCAACAGGCCCTGGCTATTGCTCGACGAACCGACCGAAGGGCTGGATTCGGCAACCGAGGCCGATCTTGTACAGCGGCTGGGCGGCTGGCTGGATGCGACAGGGACAGGCCTTCTGGTCGTTTCACATCGCAGGAAACCGCTGGCGCTGGCGACGCGCAGCCTTGCGATCGGCGATTGCGAAACGGCTGCTTCGCTGCCCGATCAATCCATGCCGGCGATGGCGCGCAACCGATAGGCGGCAACCAGCAGGCGACCGCGCGCCGCGACGACGGCAGCGCTCGCCTCGATGGTTTCGCGTTCGGCATCGAGCAGCGCCAGCTGCGGCTTGGCACCGGCCTGGACTTCCAGCGTGGTGCCGCGCAGCGCAGCCTCATTCGCCGCCAGCCGCGCCGCGGCCGCAGCGAGCACGGCCCGCGCCGCGGCTACATCGCTGAAGCCGGTGATCGCCTGTTGCTCCACTGCCAGCCGTGCCGCATCGACATCGGCCTCGGCGGCACGCTGCCGGGCGTCGGCACCGCGTTCCCTGGCGCCAATCCGGCCGCCGCTGAACAACGTCCAATGGGCGCGCAGCCCGACCGATCCCGAATTGGTGCGATAGCCGGGGAAAAACTGGTCGTTTACCGTCGCCGCTTCGGCATAGGCGCCGATCGTCGGCAGGCGTTCGGCGCGGGCGCCGGCGGCTTCGGCGCGCGCGGCACCGGCCTGGCTTTTGGCGATCCCGAGCTGCGGGTTGCCGGCCCGGGCCAGTGTCACCGCCTGGTCCTCGCTCGCCGGCAGGCCGGGCAGGCCGGGCAGGCCGGCATCGACGCTGGTCGGCGCCCCGGTCAACGCAGCCAGCGCCGCCTCGGCGCCGGCCAATTGGCCCCGCGCAGCGGCCAGCCCCGCTTCGGCTTCGGCGCGCCGGGCTTCGGCCTGGGCGATCTCGGTTGCCGTGCCGTCGCCTGCCTTGAAGTGAAGATTGGCCTGGCGGATAGATTCGTCGAGCGTGCTGGCGAGCTTTTCATAGCGGCGGATGAGATCGCGGCTGGCCAGCACCTGGGACCATGACTGGACAACGCCGATCCGCGTTTCCAGCGCCGCCACTCGGGTCTGGCCGGTGGCGGATTCGGCGCCTTGCTGCGCCCGTTTGACAGCAGCGCCGGTGCGACCGCCGCTGAACAACGGCAGTTCGATGCTGGCTCGGGCCGAACGCGGCGTCACATGGTCCGACTGCAGGCCGAAGAATCCGCGCGGATCGATGTTGCCGATGCCGATCTGGCCTTCGATGTTCGCCTGCGGCATGCGTTCGGCGCGGGCCGCATCGATATCGGCTTTGGCGGCATCCTCCCGGGCCCGCGCGGCGGCAAGCGTCGGCGAATGGGAAAGGGCGGCCGCGATGGCGTCGTCCAGGGTTGCGGCGCATGCCGGCTGGGCCAGGACCAGCGCTGATCCGGCGAGCAGAAGCGCGAACTTCATCCCCATCGTGGTCAGTCGAACGCCTGGCCCGAACGGACCCCCAGCGCCTTGAAGATTTTCGCCGCCGGGCAGAAACCGGTGACGCTGGCCTGCAGCATGTTGGCGCCGGCAAACAGGGTCAGCGCAATCCACCAGGGGTTGACGGTCACCGCCAGCACGGCGCTGGCCAGTACGATGACGCCGGCAAAGGCCAGCACGGCACGATCAAGGTTCATGGTCATTCTCCCGAAAGATGGCGAAGTTTCTTGATGCCCAGCACATGCAGCGCCAGCCGTTCGTAAAAGGGTTCGCTTTCGCCGCGGCGGACCTTGTGGATGAAATATTTTTCAAAACCGATCTTGGCGAGGTGCACCCATTTGCCCTCCGACGACCAGTTGACGTTGCGCGGCGGGATCTGCGGCTTGGCGACGAATGCCACGCCGCCATCACCGAAATCGGCAAGGCAGATGGCGTTCCAGGTTGCTTCATGGGTGGGTTCGCGGCCGGCGTGGATTTCCTTCAGATTTTCAGCGATGGCGGTGACCATCGATTCGATCATGAAGCCGGTCTTGGGAACGCCGACCGGCAAGGGCGTCGGCGCCACCGGCGGGATGGCGATGCAGACACCCAGCGCGAAGATGTTGCGGTGGGTGGGGTTGCGCTGGTGCTTGTCGGTCAGGATGAAACCGCGCGGGTTGCTCAGCCCGTCGACACCGCGCACCGCATCGACACCGCGGAACGCCGGCAGCAGCATGGCCCAGCCAAAAGGCAGGTCATGGGCCTTTTTCAAGGCGCCATTGTCGTCGACTTCCTCGATATGCATCAGGCCGGGATCGACGCTGGTAACCCGGGCGTTGGTGATCCACTTGATATGGCGATTGCGCATTTCGCTTTCGAGCAGGCCCTTGGTGTCGCCCACGCCATCAAGGCCGAGATGGCCGATATAGGGTTCGGGCGTCACGAATGTGATCGGCACGCGGTCGCGGATCTGGCGCTTCTTCAACTCGGTATCGAGCGTCATCGCCATTTCATAGGCGGGGCCATAGCAGGACGCACCCTGCGCCGCGCCGACGACGATCGGGCGCGGGTTGGCGCACAATGCCTCGAACGCGGTGTGTGCGTCCTTGGCATGATCGGTTTCGCAGATTGATTGGGTATGGCCGGCGGGACCGAAGCCGGGGATTTCGTCATAGGCGAGATCGGGCCCGGTGGCGATCACCAGATAATCATATTCGATAATCGAATCATCGAGCATCTCGATGCTGTTCGTTTCGGGGTGGATCTTGCGGGCCCCGACCGCCGTAAAGCCGATGCCATGCTTTGCCATGACAGGCGGCAGGTGCACGCGCAGCGCCTCGGGTTCCCGCCAGCCAACCGCAACCCACGGATTTGAAGGCACAAACCAGTAATCCTCGCCCTTGGCGACGACGGTGACGCGCGCCTTCCCCTTCAAGGCGGCGCGTATTTCATAGGCGGCTATGGTGCCGCCAAGGCCGGCGCCAAGCACGACGATATGGGATTCGGACATGGCTTCCTCCGTTTGAATGCAGCTTGACGTATATTGTATTTACACGATATACGCAAATAAGAATTTGTAAATGAGGGAATCATGTTCGGACTGTTCCGCAAGTCAGCCCATCGCGAAGTCTCCCCCCAGGCGCTCGATGCCTTGCTGAAGGATGACGCGGCGCTGCTCGTCGATGTGCGCGAACCGGGTGAATTCGCCGCCGGCCATATCCCCGGCGCGGTCAACCTGCCGCTGTCGCGCTTCCTGCCCGATGCGCTGCCCGACGCGCTGCCCGATGCCGCTGGCCGCACGCTGATCCTTGGCTGCGCCGGCGGCCGCCGCTCGGCAACCGCGCTCGATCGCTGCGCCGCTGCCGGCGTTGCGGTCGACACCCATCTTGCCGGCGGCTTTGGCGCCTGGAAAGCCGCCGGCCTGCCGGTGGCGCGCTGACGATGGCCGGGATCGCACCCGCCCGGCACGGCGGCCGTCACCTCGCCGCTGCTCTGCTGCTGGCACTGCCGCTCGCCGCTTGCGGCAGCGACACCCCGCCACCACCGCCGCCGGTGAGCGCGACGGCCGGGCCAAGGCTGGTGCTGCGACCCGTGCAGATTGCCGATTGGCAGGATGTCAGCGCCGAAATCGCCACCGTCGATCAGGCCCAGGTGGTGGCGCGCATCTCGGGCATACTCGCCGAACGCACCGTCAACGCCGGCGACATGGTGCGCAAGGGCCAGGTGATCGGCCGCATCACCGACAGCCAGTTGGCGCCGCAGGCCGGCGCCGCCGCCGCCCGCGCCGATGCCGCCCGCGCCCATGCTGCCGAAGCCGCAGCCGAGCTGACACGGGTCGAATTCCTCTACAAGAACGGCGTCTATGCCAGGGCGCGCTATGATCAGGCCAAGGCCGGTGCCGATGCGGCGGCGGCAGAGGCGAGCGCCGCCCGGGCCCAGCGCGTGGCGGTCGGCGCTGTCGCCGGCCAGGGCGTCGTGGTGGCGCCGGCCAATGGCCGGGTGCTGCGCGCCGATGTGCCGGCCGGCGCCCCCGTCGCCCCCGGCATGGTCATCGCGACGATCACCGCCGGCGCCGCCATCGTGCGGCTCGATCTGCCCGAATCGCTTGTTGGTCCGGTGCACCGGGGCTCGCGGGTGCGGCTTGGCGGCAGCGCCGGAACGGGCACCGTCAGCAAAGTTTACCCCATGGTCAGCGCAGGCCAGGTCGCCGCCGATGTGACCATGCCCGGCCTCGATACCGCGTTGATCGGCCGCCGGGTCGCGGCCCGGGTCGAAGCCGGCAGCCGTGCCGCGCTGATTGTCCCAAAAGCCTTTGTCAGCACCCGCTTCGGCATCGATTATGTGCGCATGATTACCCCCGGCGGCGCCGTCAGCGTGCCGGTGCAGACAGCCCCCGGCGATGATCCGGAAACCGTCGAGATTCTGTCCGGCGCCAGCGCCGGCGACACGCTGGCCGGGGCGGCGACGCGATGAATTCCGCTGCGCAACCCGGGCAGAATCCGGGTATTTCCGGGCGCCTGACCCGCGCCACGATCAAATCGCCGCTCACGCCGCTGTTCCTGCTCGCGGCGATCCTTGTCGGCATCATCGCGACGTTTACCATCCCGCGCGAGGAAGAGCCGCAGATCAGCGTGCCGATGGTCGATATCCGGGTGGCAGCGCCCGGGCTGGCGGCCTCCGACGCTGTGGAGCTGGTCGCCAAGCCGCTCGAAACCATCGTCAAATCGGTCGATGGCGTCGAGCATGTCTATACCCAGGCGCAGGACAATGGCGTGCTGGTGACGGCGCGTTTCCGCGTCGGATCGAACCCCGAAACCGCCGCGACCCGCATCGATGAAAAGCTGCGCGCCAATATCGATCGCATCCCGGTCGGCATCCCGGCGCCGCAGGTAACCGTGCGCGGCATCAACGATGTACCGATCGTCGTGCTGACGCTGGCGCCGAAACCCGGCGCCGTCGGGCAGTGGAACGACCAGACGCTATTCCAGCTTGCCACGCGGTTGCGCACCGAAATCGCCAAGGTCGATGATGTCGGCCTGTCGTTCATTGTCGGCGGCCAGCGCGAGGCGATCCGCATCGCCCCCGATCCGGCGCGGCTGGCACAATATCGCGTGCCGCTGGGCAATGTGATCGAAGCCGTTGCCGAGGCCAATCGCAGCTTTCCGGCCGGCAGCGTGCGCGAAATCGGCGCCGCCGCCACGGTGATTGCCGGCAAAACGCTGCGCAGTGCCACCGAAATCGGTGCCTTGACGGTACGATCGGTGGGTGGCGCGCCGGTGCTTTTGCGCGATGTCGCCAGCGTGAGCCAGGCACCGACCCAGGATCAGGCGCGGGCCTGGCGCTGGGCGCGCGGCAATGGCGAATGGGCGATGGCGCCGGCGGTCAGCATCGCGGTCGCCAAGCGCGCCGGCGCCAATGCGGTCACGGTATCGGAAGCCGTGGTGGCACGGGTAAAGGCGCTGGAAGGCCGGCTGGTTCCCGCCGGGGTCGAGGTGGCGGTTACCCGCAACTATGGCCAGAGCGCCAATGAAAAGGCCAATGAACTGCTGTTCCACCTGGCGCTGGCGACGGGTTCGATCGTCGTGCTGATCGGCTTTGCCATCGGCTGGCGCGAGGCCGGCGTCACCGCCATCGTGATCCCCACAACCATCCTGCTGACCATGTTCGCGTCCAACATCATGGGCTTCACCATCAACCGGGTCAGCCTGTTCGCGCTGATCTTCTCCATCGGCATCCTGGTGGATGACGCCATCGTGATGATCGAGAACATCGCCCGCCACTGGGCGATGGCCGATGGCCGTGATCGCGTCGATGCCGCTGTCGATGCCGTCGCCGAAGTCGGCAATCCGACCATCGTCGCAACGCTCACGGTGGTCGCGGCGCTGCTGCCGATGCTGTTCGTTTCAGGATTGATGGGCCCCTATATGGCGCCGATCCCGATCAACGCCTCGGCGGCGATGGTATTTTCCTTCTTCGTCGCCGTCATCATCGCGCCGTGGCTGATGGTGCGCTTCGCCCGCACGGCGCTGGGCAATGCCCATGAACATGAAGGGGTGCACGGCGGCCGGCTGGGCGGCATTTATGCGCGTGTCGCCGGGCGGATCATCGCCACGCGCGCCAGCGCCCGCGCCTTTCTGGTCGCCGTGGGCGTCGCCACGCTGGTCGCCTGCTCGATGTTCTATTTCGAGGCAGTGACCGTCAAGCTGCTGCCGTTCGACAATAAATCGGAGGTGCAGCTGGTCGTCGACATGCCCGAAGGCACCAGCCTGGAAGCAACGTCGCGCACGCTTGAACAGGCAGCCGCGGTGGCGCGGCAGGTGCCCGAAGTCGTCGCGATGGAAGCCTATGCCGGCACCTCGGCGCCGTTCAACTTCAACGGCCTCGTCCGCCATTATTTCCTGCGCAACCAGCCCGAAATGGGTGACCTGATGGTGACCCTGCTGCCCAAGGATGCGCGATCGCGGGCCAGCCATGCCGTTGCCGTCGATCTGCGCCAACGGCTGAAGCAGGTGCCGCTGCCGGCGGGTGCCTCGATCAAGGTCGTCGAAACCCCGCCCGGCCCGCCGGTGCTGGCAACCTTGCTCGCCGAAATCTATGGCCCCGATGAAGCGACTCGGCGGGCAACTGCGGTGCAGCTCGAAAAAATCTTCAAATCGGTGCCCTATATCGTCGATGTCGATAACAGCTTCGGCCAGCCGCGCGCCGAATTGCGGCTGGTGCCCGATCGCGCCCGGCTCGACCATTACGGGCTTTCCGAACGCCAGCTGTTCGACAGCATCGGCGCGTTGCTCGGCGATCGCACCATCGGCTATGCGCCGCGCGGTAACGAACGCGATCCGCTGCCGATCGAACTGTCGCTCGACCAGTCGCAGCGGCGCTGGTCGGCGACGCTGGCGGCAACGCCGGTGGCCGTCGCGCCGGGGCAGCAGCTGATCCGGCTCGGCGACCTCGTCGATGCACGGATGGCGGCCGGCGAACCGGCGATATTCCGCCGCGACGGCCGCGGCGCCACGATGGTCACCGCCGAACTGGCGGGCCGTTATGAAGCGCCGATCTATGGCATGCTGGCGGTCGACAAGGCTGTCGATGCCTTTGATTGGGCCGGCCATGGCCTCGTCAAGCCCGACATCAGTTTCAACGGCCAGCCCACCGATGAAAGCCGGCCATCCTTGCTCTGGGATGGCGAGTGGGAGATCACCTGGGTGACCTTCCGCGACATGGGCGCAGCCTTTGGCGTCGCGCTGCTGGCAATCTATGTGCTGGTCGTCGGGCTGTTCCGCAACTTCAAGCTGCCGCTGGTCATCCTCACCCCGATCCCGCTGACGCTGATCGGTATCGTGCTTGGCCATATGCTGTTCGGCGCGCCATTCACCGCCACCTCGATGATCGGCTTCATCGCGCTTGCCGGCATCATCGTGCGCAATTCGATCCTCCTCGTCGATTTCATCGGCAATGCCCGGGCGCCGGACAAACCGCTGCGCGACACGCTGCTCGAAGCCGGGATGATCCGCTTCAAGCCGATCGTGCTGACAGCGGCGGCGGCGATGATCGGCGCGGCGGTGATCCTCACCGATCCGATCTTCCAGGGTCTCGCCATCTCGCTGCTGTTCGGCCTTGCCTCCTCGACGCTGCTCACCGTTCTGGTCATCCCGGCGATCTATGTGGTCTTGCGCGATGACGGCCGCGTGGCAACGATAGCGCCATGAACCCGACCGCCTCGCTCGACCTGTTGCGCGCCAATGCCGGCGCCGTGTCCCAGCGCCTGCGCGTGATGGCCCATCCCGATCGCCTGCTGATGCTGTGCCGGATGCACGACGGCGAAGTGGCGGTTGGCGAACTGGCGGCGCTCACCAATCTGCCGCAGGCAGCGGTGTCGCAGCATCTGGCGGTGTTGCGCGAAGCCGGCGCGGTGGAATCGCGGGCGGAGGCGCAGCAACGGCTGTACCGCATCATCGATACCCAGGTGGCGGCAATCATTTCGGCCTTGTGCATGGTATGCGGGGAAGCGACAGCGGCATGAACGATCCGGCGATCATCATCTGCGGCGCCTGTGCAACGCAGAACCGCGTGCCGGCGGCACGATTGGCCCAGGCGCCGAAATGCGGCAAGTGCGGTGCGCCACTGGTCACCGGCGCACCGCTGCCAGTCGATGCAGCGTTGTTCGATCGGCTGGTGTCGCTGGGCAGCCAGCCAGTGCTGGCGGATTTCTGGGCAGGCTGGTGCGGCCCGTGCCGGATGATGGAACCGGCCTTTGCCGCCGCCGCGGCGGAACTCGATCCGGCGATCCGGCTGGTCAAGGTCGATACCGAGGCCGAGCAGACGCTGGCGGCGCGCTACCGGATCCAGTCGATCCCGACGCTCATCCTGTTCGCCGGCGGTCGCGAAGTGGCGCGCCAGGCCGGTGCCATGGACAAGGCATCGATCCTGCGCTGGGCGAGCAACGCAACAGGGCAGGGCCTGTCGTCATGAAACAGGGTCGCCACCGGCGCGTGCCCGATCGCCTCAAAGGCACCATGATCCAATCGGGCAGGTGTGAGGCTGTCGGCCTGGCGCAATCGCCTTTACAGCACTTTTGGACCTGATGGAATCAGGACCGCGCTATAGTTCGTTGTTTTGTTGCGTTTTCTTGCCCGCCAGATAAATCGATCCGGCTCGAAACCGCTCTAGCCGATCCGCGCGAAACCGGCCGCACCGCTGCTGCCCAGTTGCGCGGCGATGGCCTGTTCGCGTGGCATCGCGACGGTGCCGGCAAAAGCATCAAGCAGCGCGCTGAGTTCGACAAAGCGCGCGCGGTTGATGCTATAGAAAACCTGCTTGGCCTCGCGCCGGGTCAAAACCAGTTCCGCCTTGCGCAATACTGCCAATTGCTGGCTCAATCCGGGTTGGCTGATGCCAGTGGCACGCTCGATATCGCTCACGCTGCGTTCGGAATCGACAAGCGCGCGCAAAAGCTCGAGCCGCACCGCATGCGCCAGCGCCCGCAGCAATTCGGCATTGGCCTCAACATCCATGCCACGGACGTCGGTCTTCATCGGCGATCCTGACGCGTGCCATAGAACCAATCCGCGGCGGTATCGGCTGCCAGGATGCTTTCGATATCATAGACGGGCGGGCGCAGCACATCATCTCCAGGCTGCCATTCGGCGGGAATGAAGACGGCATCGCGATCAACGCGCTGCAACGCGGCGACCATCCGCAAAATTTCGTCGACGGAGCGACCAATGGTGGCCGGATAGTTGGTACTGGCACGCAGAATGCCATGGGGATCGATAAAATAGGTGGCACGAACCGGGCTGGCATCGGTCGCGTCGGCGCCCACCATTCCATAAGCCCGCGCGATTTCCAGTGTCGGGTCCTCGATGACCGGAAAATCGATACGAACACCAAAGTGATCGTGGATCAGGCGCAGCCAGGCAAAATGCGAATACAGGCTGTCCACCGAAAGCGCCATCAGGGCGCAATCGAGCGCTGCGAAGCGGTCGGCAGCCCGCGCGATGGCAACAAATTCGCTCGTACACACCGGCGTGAAATCGGCTGGATGTGAAAACAGCACCAGCCATTTGCCGCGATAATCGGCAAGCGACTTTGGCCCCTGTGTGGTGCGAGCGGTGAAATTCGGTGGCGTTTCGCCGATCCGGAGCGGCAACCTGCCGTGTTCGGGACGAAAATTGTCGGGCTCGCTGCGCAACTTTTGTTTCCTGCTTTCGCTGCCTCGCTTCCAAACCAGGCATTTCGGTAATTTATTCCGTTACAAATTATAAGTAAATGTTCAAGTGAAGTGCCGCCGCGCCCGGCGGCGCTGGCGCGGGCACTGCCCCGTTCCTGCATTGGCGGATCATCCCGAGGCGGCGGGCGTGTCGCGAGTCTCGATCACCATCTGCCAGACGGCAATGAACATGGCAGCGACCACCGGCCCGACCACGAGTCCGCTTATGCCCATCACTTCAAGCCCGCCAAGCGTCGACACCAGCACGACATAATCAGGCAGGCGCGTATCGCGGCCGACCAGGATCGGGCGCACGATATTATCGATGGTGCTGATGATCAGCGCGCCGCTGAGAGCCAGTGCGACGCCTTGCCAGACTGACCCCGTCACCAGCAGGAACAGGGCGACCGGAACCCATACGAAGCCGGCGCCGATCATTGGCAGCAACGAAAGCACCGCCATCGCCGCGCCCCACAACAACGCCCCTTGCAAGCCGATCACCCAAAAAACCAGCCCGCCCGCCGCGCCTTGAATGAGGCCGACGATGGCGCTGCCCTTGATCGTTGCGCGCACGACCGTCACAAACTTGTCGAACAGAAGACGCCGTCTGGCTTCGGGCAACGGCAGTGCTTGTTCGATTCTGGCTGCAATTACAGCGCCATCCCGGATCAGGAAGAAAGTGACGTACAACATGACGCCAAGGCCGATCAATGCATTTGCAGCCCCTTGTCCGATCAACAGCATTGGTCGCGCCAACAGGCTGGGCGCATCGGCAAACGATGCGCGCAGGCGTGCCTGAACAGATTCAAAATTGCCCAGCCCGGAACCGGCCAGTTGTTGCCGCGCCCAATCGGGCAGGCTCGCCTCGAAATGCGCGAATATCTTGGCGATATCGACATTGCCGCTCTGAAATCGAACAAAAAGCCCGGACAGTTCCCGGAAAATGGCGAAACCAAGCATCAATGCCGGAATGACGATGACAATGATCATCGCCACGATCGTGATCGAGGCCGAAACATTGCGCCTCATCGGCATCGCCCGGATCAGGCGCCTGTTGAAAGGCGCGAACAATATGGCTGCAACGATGGCGCCGACAATGGCACCGAAAAACGGCGCGACAATCCACAGCAGCGCAATCGAGATGCCGGCGACGCCGGCGCTCAGCGCCCAACTTTCCGCCTGATGCCGTCGAACCTTGGTCATCATCCACCATCTCGCTTTTTCACCGCCCTGTCAGGCGCGCGCGCGTCCAAGTCCAGCCTTGCACGCCTCCAGCCTCAGGAAAAGCGCGGCGCCCGTCATGATCGCGCCCGTCATGATCGCGCCCGTCATGATCGCCCCCGTCATGATCGCCTACGCCAATGCCGGCCAACGTGGCGACCCGAAATTCAATATAGGGCAGGCGACCGTGCTGAAGTGAAAAGGACGAAGGCGAGGCCGATGACAAGCAGGATGTAGCGCAACGCATGATTGTGCCGGACAATGGCCTGTCTGGCCGATCTGCCAAATCCGACGCCACCCGTCGCCGCGACAGCCCGCTGGTCACCGCAATCCGCACAGCCTCGCGTTTGAAATTATCCATTTGCTCCACCATCTCCCCGGTCTCCTTGATCGCGTGCTTGATTCTCAAGTGGCCGGCACAGAACCCTTGCAAGTCCACCCTGCTCAAGGCCGCCTAGATCCGCATCAGCATGGATGGTCGTGGCCGCTGGATGGACAATGTCTTCATCGAACGACTGTGGCGCTCCCTCAAATGCGAATGCGTCTGTCGCCATGCGTTTGAGACCGGCTCCGAGCTGCGAACCGGCCTGACAGCCCGTAGAGATCGAAAATGTGATTGAACCTGAGGGGTGTTGCCTGAGGGGTTGATCATTGTCGGTTTGGCGCTCTGAAAGATGCGGCAATCGTTGCGTAATCCGCAGATTGCCATTGTCGACGCTGCGCTGTCATTCTGCTAACCGACGCTGATGAGGGTTCTGATTGTCGAGGATAATGCTCGGCTGGCTCAGTTGTCAGCCGATGGGCTGGAGCGGCTTGGTTTCGCTTGTGTTTGCGCTGCTTCGCTCGAAGATGCAGTTGATGCACTCGATGCCGGGGGCATCGATCTGGTCGTGCTCGATCTGGGGTTGCCGGATGGCGACGGGCTCGAATGGTTGCGTGCCGAACGCGGCCGCCGGGTCATGCCGGCGGTGCTCATCGTCACGGCGCGCGACGGGCTTGAAGATCGCGTTGCCGGGCTTGACGCCGGCGGCGATGATTATCTGGTGAAACCCTTTGCCCTTGATGAACTGGCGGCGCGCCTGCGGGCACTGGCACGAAGGCCGGGCGCTCGGTCGCCCGTGGTGATGGCGGTGGGGCCGCTTCGTTTTGACAGCAGCAGCCGCGGCGCGACCGTTGCCGATCGACCGATCGAGACGACGCGGCGCGAAACCGATCTTCTCGAACTGCTGATGCGCCGGGCCGGGACCGTGGTGCGCAAGGGCGTGATTGAAGATGCGCTTTACAGCTTTGATGACGCCGCCAGTCCCAACGCCGTCGAGGCGGTGGTGTCGCGCCTGCGCCGGCGCCTGGAAGCGGCGGGGGCGGCCGATCTTCTGCACACCGTGCGGGGCGTCGGTTATATCCTGCGCGAACCGGTGGTGTGACCATGGCGACCAATCGTTCGATCCTGTGGCGGCTGTTGTTCGGGCTGGGTGCTGTCGGCATCGTCGGTGCGCTGGCGCTGGGGCTGCTGGTGGCGCGCGAATATGGCTTTACCATCGACATGCTGGCCGATGCAGGGTCGCGGCTGGGCGTTGCCATCGAATTTCGTGACCATGTGCTGTTCCCGTTGCTGATCCTGATCGTCCCCATGGCCTTGGCAGCGACGTGGGTCATTCAGCGCTCGCTCGCACCGCTCGACAGCGCGGCCCGGGCGGTCGATCACGCGGGTGCGAGCGAACGCGGCTTCCGCATCGACAAGGCCGAACTGCCGCGTGAGGCGTTGCCGTTTGTCGCCTCGGTCAATGCATTGCTGGATCGGCTCGATTGCGCGGCGCGCGATCAGGAAGGCTTTGCCGCCGATGTGGCGCATGAATTGCGCACGCCGCTCAGCGTGCTGGCGCTGGAGGCCGAAAGGCTGGACGGCGCCGTCGGGGAACGATTGCGCGCGGATATCCTCGCCATGCGGCGGTTGATCGAACAGTTGATGATCCTCGCCCAGCTTGATGCCGACACCGCAGCGCGCCAGCCGCGTACGGTGGTCAGACTGGCCGATGTCGCGGCCGATGTGGCGGCATTGCTGGCGCCCTCGGCGATCGCCAACGGTTGCGAAATCGCCGTCGAGGCGGATGGGGCGCCCGAAGTCAGCGGCCGGCGCGAGGCGATCGCTGCCGCAGTGCGCAACCTTGCCGAAAACGGCCTGCGCGTTACCCCGCGTGGCGGCACCGTGACGCTGCGCGCCGGGCCGGGGCTGGTGATCGCGGTGGAGGATGGCGGCCCCGGCCTTGGCGCCGACCGGTTGGCAGCGTTGCGCAACCGTCACGGCCGCGGCGCCCATGCCAGCCATGACGGCGCCGGCCTGGGGCTGGCCATCGTCGATCGCATCGCCGCCGCCCATGGCGCCCGTCTGGAGACTGTCCCTGAAAGCCATTTGCTGCGGCTGTGCTTTCCTGTCGCAGCCGCCCGTCAGGATGGTGTCAGCAAAACCGTGTAACGGCTGACTGGCAGGGGGCGGTGTCGCCCCGGGTTTCCGGGATTTTCGATGCGCGCGCTGGTTTTTCTTGTTGCCTTGGTCTGTGCCCGGCCGTTGCTCGCTGCCGACGCCGCACCGGCGATCAGCCTTGATGCGCTGGTCGAAAGCGCTGTTGCGAACAATCCGGAACGCCGGTTCGTGGCTGACCAGATCGGCCTTGCGCAAAACCAGAAGCAGGCGGCCGGCCGCTTGCCCGATCCACAGCTGTATGTCGATTTCGGCGAGCGGCGGAACAGGGATCCGCAATCCGGTCTCGTGCAGGGCGAAGGGCTCGCCTGGTCGGTGGCCATCGTCCAGCCGATCGAATTCGGTGGCCGTATTGCCCTGCGTCGCGCCATCGCCGAAGCGCAGGTCGATCTGGCGCGGATCGGCCTTGACCAGTTCGATGCGACCATCGCCGGCCGGGCGCGGTCGCTTGGCTATGCATTGTTCGCCGCCGATGAAAAGGCGACAGCGGCGCGCGTGGTGGCACGCCGGATGCGCGATCTTGCCACGATCACCATCCAGCGTGAGGCGGCTGGCCCGGCGCCGGCGCTGGCGTCGGCGATCCTGCAGGCCAGCGCGATCAGCGCCGAACGCGCTGCCGCAACCGCCGATGCCGATGCCAACCGGATACTTTATGCGCTCAACCAGCTTCGAGGCGCTGCGCTGGATGCCCGGTTGCGCATCGTCCGGCCGGTGGTCGCTCTCGCACCGCTACCCGACACCGCGCCATTGGTCGAAGCGATCCTGGCCAATAATTTCGAGCTGCGGGCGTTGAAGGCCCAGCTGGCGCAGCAGGGCCTGCAGGTCGATCTGGCCAAGAAGGCCCGCCTGCCGCAACTGGCGCTCGGCCCCTATCTGGAGAAGGCCAGAAGCGACACACGCGAAACCAATTATGGTGTCCGCCTGCAGACGACGGTGCCGATCTGGAATGGCCAGGCGGGCGCTGTTGCGGTTGAGCAGGGGCGTCAGGCCCAGGCAAATGCGGCGCTGGTAGGTGCCGAACGCCAGACGGTGCGACAGGTTCAGGAACTCGCCACCGGCTATGCCGCCCGGCGCGCGGTTCTGGCCGGCTGGCCGGTTGACGCGATTCCCCGGTTCGAAGCCGCCGCCGCCGCTGCCGACAGCAATTACCGCCTGGGCGCCATTCCGATCGCCACTTATGTGGAAATGCAGCGCCAGTATCTCGACGCGCTGTCGGCGGTGCTCGATACCCGCCGAGAAGCGATCGAGGCTGAGCAGCAGTTGCGCACACTGAACGCCGGCGCGCCGCTTGATGGTTCGCAACGGTGATCGCGCGCCTGATCGACTGGTCGGTCGGCAACCCGCGGACGATCTTCTTCCTCACGCTGCTGGTCGCGGCATTTGGTCTTTATTCTTTAACGCGCCTGCAGGTTGATGCGATTCCGGACATCACCGGCGTCCAGGTACAGGTCAATACAACCGTGCCGTCGTTGGCACCGCAGGAGATCGAGCGACTGGCGACACTGCCGATCGAACGCGCCATGGCCGGGCAGCCGGGGTTGCAGGAAGTGCGATCGCTGACCAAGACCGGGCTGTCGCAGGTCACGCTGATCTACAGGGATGGCACCGACCAGTTGCAGGCGCGCCAGCTGGTCACCGAACGGCTGGCGACCATAGTTGCCGATCTGCCGCCGGGATCGCAGCCGCAGCTGGCGCCGATCACCACCGGCCTTGGCGAAATTTTCTATTACACGCTTGAATGGCGCAAGCCGCCGGCCGGCATGACAACAGACCAGCTGCTGATGGAATTGTACGAGGCGCAGGAATATATCGCCAAGCCCATGCTGCGCACCGTTGATGGCGTTGCCGAAGTCAATTCCAACGGCGGTTTTGAGCGCCAGTTCGTTGTCGAGCCCGACCTGAAGCGCCTTGCCGCCGCCGGTATCACCACCAGCGAGCTCGCCGATGCCGTGGCCGGCAACACCCAGAATGCGGGTGGCGGCATCATCACCCGCGGCAATGAGCGCTTTACCGTTTTGACCGACGCCCGCGTCGCCGACGCAGCGCAAATCGCGGCGCTGCCGGTCAAATTTGCCGGCGGCGTGAAGCCGTTGATTGTTGGCGATCTTGCCACTGTCATCGAAGGCCATGCGCCGCGCGCCGGCGCCGCAACCGCCAATGGCCAGGAAACCGTGCTGGGCACGGTGATGATGCTGGTCGGCCAGAACGCCCGGGAGGTGACCCAAAGGGTGATGGAGCGGGTGCCCGATGTCGGGACGGCGCTGCCGCCGGGCATGGTCATCAACGTCCAATATGATCGCGGCAATCTGGTGGATCGAACCATCGCCACGGTCGAGCGCAATCTGGGTGAAGGCGCGCTGCTGGTGGCGCTGGTGCTGATGTTCGTGATGGGCAACTGGCGGGCGGCGCTGATCGTCGCTGCGATCATTCCGCTGGCCTTTCTGGTCACCGTTACCGGCATGAACGGGCTTGGGGTGTCGGGCAATCTGATGAGCCTTGGCGCGCTCGATTTTGGCCTGATCGTCGATGGATCGATCGTGATCGTCGAAAATGCGCTGCGCCGCGTCCGCGGGCTGGGCCATGAACCGTCGCCGGCAGAACGCCGTGCCCTTGTTGCCGAAGCAGCGCGCGAAGTGGCAAGGCCGGTGGCGTTCGGCATTGCCATCATCACCCTCGTCTATGTGCCGATTCTTAGCCTGGGCGGCACCGAGGGCAAGCTGTTCCACCCGATGGCGCAGGCGGTGATGCTGGCGCTGGCCGGCTCGCTGCTGGCGGCATTCACCATCACCCCGGCGCTGGCCGCAGTGGCGCTGCGGGCCGGCAATGCCGCGGGGGCCGATCATCACGCCGGGTTCGCAGGCCGGCTGCGGCGCGGCTATCGGCCGTTGCTCGATCAGACATTGCAGCGCCCGTTGCCGGTGCTGGTGGCAGCCACCGTCATCCTGATCGGCAGCCTGTTGCTGTTCCGCACGCTGGGGGCGCAATTCACCCCCAGGCTCGACGAAGGTTCGATCACCGCGATGGTCTACAAACCCGTTGGCATGGCGCTGGAAACCAGCGTCGCCATCGAAAAGGCAACCGAGCGCGACATCTTGCAGCGTTTCCCCCAGGTCACCCATATTTTCAGCCGAATCGGCACCAGCGCCGTCGCGACCGATCCGATGCCGCCCAACGAAAACGATCTTTACCTGTTCTACAAACCGCTAGACCAATGGCCGCAGGGGCCGGGGCTGCCGCGCACCAAGGCCGAACTGGTGGCCGCCATAAACAAGGCCGAAACGCAACTGGCACCGCAGCAAAGCTTCCTGTTCGCCCAGCCCATCGAAATGCGCTTCAACGAAATGCTGGAAGGCACCCGCGCCGACCTGTCGGTAAAGCTGTTCGGTGCGGATTATGATGTGCTCGAACGCGCCGCCGCTGCCGCCAAGCGCGCGCTGGAACGCCTGCCCGGCACCACCGCCGTCGAATTCGAAAGCGCCGGGCGGACGCGCAGCGTCGTTGTCGAGCTTGATCGTGCCCGCCTGCTGGCGCTCGGGTTGAGCGCCGGCGAGGTCAACCAGGCTGTCGCGGCGGCGATCGGCGGGGCCGAGGTCGGCTTCATCAGCGAAGGCATACACCGCCACGCCATCGTCGTCCGCCTGCCCGAAACGCAGCGTGCCGATCCCGCTGCCATATTGGACCTGCCGCTGCGCGTCGGCGATGCCGGCATGGTCCGGCTGGGCCGTGTCGCCCATTTGCGCGACACCCGCATTGTCGAGCCGATCTTGCACGATGACAGCCAGCGCCGCGCAGCGTTGATGGTCAACCTCAACACCAGCGACATCGAAGGCTATGTGAAGGCGGCGCGCGCCACCCTGGCGCGGGAGGTAAAGCTGCCAACGGGCTATCGCATCGAATTCGGCGGCCAGTTTCGGCAACTCGAACAGGCACGGGCGCGGCTGATGATCGTCGTGCCGGCGACTCTTCTGGTGATCTTTGTGCTGGTCTATGCTGCGGTCGGCAGCGTCCGACAGGCGGCGCTGGTCTATACCGGCATCCCCTTTGCCGTTACCGGCGGCATCCTGGCGCTTTGGCTACGCGGCATGCCGTTTTCGATCACCGCGGCGATCGGCTTCATCGCGCTGTCCGGCATCGCCATGTTGAACGGCCTGGTGATGGTCGATCAACTCAACCATCTGCGCCGCCGGATGCCGTTCGAACGCGCCATCCGCGAGGCCACCGAAGATCGGCTGCGGCCGGTCATCGCGACGGCGCTCGTCGCCAGCATCGGCTTCCTGCCAATGGCTTTGGCCACCGGCGCGGGCGCCGAGGTGCAACGACCACTGGCGACGGTCGTCATTGGCGGCATTCTGTCTTCGACGGCGCTGACGCTGTTGGTGCTGCCCACGGTCTATCGACTCATCGAACGAAGAAGGCTTCGTCTGGAGCAAAAGGTTGAGGCAGTGGCGGTAGTGGAGGGAGCGGATCGGGGATATGCTGCCTGAACAGCATTCGCAATTTCCCCGAATGTACGTTGTTTTACAATCCTGTGCGTTGTCGGATAATCAGGGACAATCTGGGGGCTTGGGCGGCGTGGCCAGATTTGAGCAAGTAGCTGGCGGCTGCGATATGAACCATGCTGAGGAAGCGTTCCGCGAGTTGGTTGTAGCGGGTGGCGATGGCGCGGTTGATTTTCAGGCGGCCGAAGAAGCGTTCGATATGGTTGCGTTCCCTGCAGAGCGCCAGGTCATGTTCGATCTTTACGCAACGTTTTGAACGGCCCGGGATGACAGCCTGGACGTTGCGGCGCGACAGGTCGGTGCGGATGACGTCAGCGTCATATCCCTTGTAGGCTAGAAGTGCCTTTGGTGCCTGCTCCGCAAAGGCGATCAACGTGTCATATGCCTTGCAACCGGCCGCTTCGCCGACCGTTAGGTGGAAGGCGATCGGTCGTCCTCGGGCGTCAGCCGTACAGTGAAGCTTCCTCGTTAACCCGCCCCGCGAGCGGCCAAGACAGCGTTGATGAGCCGCCCTTTTCCGCACGCGCGGCGGATTAGGCTCCGCTGCTACACCATTGCCAAGGCCCCCGGCTAGGAATCTCTGTGCCGATACTCCGTAGCGTGGCTGGATCAAGCCGCTGTTCCTCCCGATCGCTTCTATCATATTCCGAAACATTTTATAGCTTTAAGGGATAGAGCAGCGATTGGATGAACGTAAGCGGTACCGGATCATCGACTCCGTATTTTTCAGGGCCTTCCGTTTTCATAATCGCCGTATTGAACAGAACGTCCCAAAGCGGCATTTGCCCAGAAAAATTTTTGTCGTAAGCTTCTTTTACATTGGCATGGTGCCAGTGGTGGAAAGTGGGCGTGAGATAAAGCCACCGCAGCGGACCCCAACCCAGTTGCACGTTCGAGTGCTTGAGTAGTGAATGTAGCGAAAACTGAAAGCTAAAGATAATGACAGATGCAGCGCTGAAGTTGAACAGGATGGCAATGATAAAGCTACCCGAATTAGTTATCGCGGTGTCGATCGGATGGGTCCTATGCGCGGCGATCCAGTCCATATCTCGGATCGAGTGATGGATCGAATGAAACTTCCAGAGAAATGGGACGGAGTGAAAGAGCCGGTGCGCCGAATAATAGTAAAGGTCGCCAACTACGATCAGTATAATTGTCTGAAACCAGATTGGCTGCGATCCGACTAATGATTTTACTGTCTCGGGGATGAGGCCTTCAAAAATACTCACTACACTATAAATAAAGAAAGTTGACAGTGATACAATCGCAATATAGCCGGTAAGCATGTAGATTAAATCGAGCTTCAAGTTTTCGCGCAAAAATTTCTTTTGCTTAGAGCGCGGAAGTGTGTGCTCAAGAGGGATGAAGATCATAGCGGCACCGAGCAGGAAAATCAATCTGTCTGCATAGTTTGTCAAAAACGTCAAGGCAAAGACACTTTATTGATATTTACGGAGCCCATAGTTTTACCTTTCATGCTAATTTTTTCCTTCAAAATGAGGAATGGTTTCTCCACGCCAAAATGTAGCAAAAGCGCCGCTGAATAGGCTAACAAAAGGTAGCTTACCCAAAAAATTGTCAAATTCTTTCCGCGGCCGAGGAATACAGCTAGGGGAATCAACGGATAATGGACAAGGTAAAGAACGTAGCTGAGCCGCGCATTGCACCTAAAGAAAGGCTCGAACAGCAGTCTCTGACTAGCCAAAGAGATGGCGCAAAACACCATGAAGCCGAACAGAAGCACAAGAACCGTCGGTTGCAGCCAAACATCGAAGCGTGTGATGTTGGCGTAAAAATCATGTGATCCAAGCCACAGCGCTAGCACCACTGCGCTCGCACCCAACCCTAGACAAGCACTGGAATTTGAAAACGCAATTCCTTTTGACTGGAGGAGTGCAACAAAAGTCCCGATTATGAACCCTTCCAAAGACATATGAAAGGGGCTTCGCATTAAGTAAAAAAACTCTGGGTAGTTTACAACGTGGTTAATATTTTCGAAAGCTAAGCCTCTGCAAAATGGCGAAATCAGCAAAAGCGATACACTCAAGGCAGTACATGCGATCATCCCCTTGGAGCGGAGAAAAATAAGGACAAAAGCAGGCGCAACTATATAAAATTTCTCTTCTACTCCCAAAGACCAGAAGGCGACATTGATATCGGAGCCAGTGTAATCCTGCAGAAAAAAAAGATGATAAATAAGACTCTGGTCGATACTTCGACTCTGAATTTGAAAGCCTGGAAAAAAACCTAACAAGCATAAAAAAAGCACAACATAATAGGCTGGAACGATACGCAGCATCCGATCTCTGAAGTATCCCTTCACAAAGAGAGATTCGTTCGATGCGAACCGCCGAATTAAGCCAATGGCAATCAGGTAGCCGGACAAAACGAAAAAAAGGTCGACTCCCACCCAGCCGTTCGCAAAAAAATTTGATACAAAGCCGTGCGGAAGACTATTGTTGGAGACGCGCGATCCGTGCCGCAGCAAGACCAGAAATACTGCAAAGGAGCGCAGAAAATCGAGCCATGCATTGTGGCTGGCTCGCCTTTCAAACCGAAAAAAAGTGCTCCCTGGATCTTGCATGCACCCCTGCGCCAGATCGAAATTTTCTGATTTCCACTGTCGCTGATACTCGAAGCATGTCAACGCAAATTCGACTTTTCTGACGGTGCTCCGGTTGGGTAATATGAACGACGTCGATTCAGAAGTGTCTTAGAGCCTGATCCGAAACTAAGCTGAGTGAACAGCGCCGGGTTTGCTGGAGGCTCTCGTGATATCGCTAATGGTTATAAGGCTCGCCGAAAATCGGCGGGGGGAGGCGAGTGCAACAGAAATTTCTCAATGATTCCAGTGCCCGATTTTGTCGCGTCACGGGCACCACCCACCAGTTTTCAGCACGACGCTGCGGCGTGCGTGTGCTTGCCCGGCGTGGGTCAGGTGGTGGCTGTGTTGTCCAGCAACAGCGCAAGCTTTGGGTTGGGAAACCGGCGTTTCACCGTAACGGCGTAGAATGTTTCGGATATCGCCGCCAGCTGGTCCATTTCCACAAGGCGGCCGGATGCCAGTTCATCCTTGACGACGATCGGCGGGATTACGGCGAGGCCGATGCCGGCCCGGGCCATCAGGCGCATCATTGCCATGTCGTCGATCTCGGCCGCCACCTGTGGCCGCACGCCAAGCCGTGCGACCAGCGCATCAAAGCCGGTGCGGACGCCGCTGCCGATGGTCGGCAGGATCAGCGGGTGGGCGGCAAGCCGCTGCGCCAGATTTTGCCCGGGATCGAAAAAGGCCGGCGGCGCGACAAGGCTTACCGGCTGTTCCGCCAGCTTGTGGACGATGAACGGCGCCAGCGCATCGGCAGGCGGCGGCTGGTTGGTGAGCAGCACATCGAGGTTGAGCGCCGATAGCGCCGCCAGCAATTCCCCGGCGCTCCCCGAACGCATGATGATATCGACATCTTGCCGCCCCAGGATTGGCCTGACGAAATCCAGTTGGAAATTGCGCGACAAGGTCGCCAGCGCGCCGATGCGCAGCGCCTGCCGGGCGGTGCCGGTTTCGCGCAGCGTGCCGACCAGATCGTCACCGCTGGCAAAGATCGTGTCGGCATGATCGAGGGCGATGCGCCCGGCTTCGGTCAGCACAAGCTGCCGCCCGCGCCGTTCGAACAGCGGTTGACCGAGCCGGTCCTCCAGTTTCTTGATCTGCACCGACAGCGCCGATTGCGAGACGTTCAACCGTTCTGCGGTGCGGGTCAGATTGCCGTCATGGGCGACCGCCCAGAAATAACGCAGATGGTTGTAATTGAGGTTCGGCATACTGTTCGTTTTAATAGAATGATTGGCATCAAACAATGAATTTTTGATCGATTTTCGATTCGGCTAGCTGCATTGCTGGCTGGTGCCGTGCTTTGGTGCTGCCGCTGCACGCAGGAGCCGTTGATGTTTGAAAGCCAGTTTACGTTTGCCCCGCCGGCGCTGCTGCTTGTCGCGGCGGTGGTCGCCTTTGTGCAGTCGGGCCAGCTTTCGCGTGCCGCAAAGCTGGCTGCCGAATGGCTGGCCATTGCCGGCCTTGCCTGTGCGCTGGGCGCGGCGGCGCTCCTGATCGCTGGCGGGCCGGTTACCAGCCCGGTGCTTGGCACTGGCGGCATCGGGCTGTCGGTGCGGCTTGATGCGGTCAGCGCGCCGCTGCTGCTGCTGATCGCCTTTATCGGCTGGGTGATCATTCGCTACACCCGCGTCTACATGGATGGCGAGCCGCATGAGGCGCGCTTCATGGCCTGGCTGTGCACGACGCTGGCCGCGGTCATGCTGATGGTGACGGCGGGCAATCTTGGGCAATTGGTTGCGGCATGGATCGCAACGGGTCTTGGCCTGCACCGGTTGCTGCTGTTCTATGCCGATCGCCCGGCGGCGCAGCGGGCGGCGCGCAAGAAATTCGTTTCGGCCCGGCTGGGCGATGTCGCGCTCATCGCGGCGGCGGCGTTGCTGGCGACCGATCTTGGCACGTTCGATATCGCCGGGCTGGGCGCGGCGGCGCGGGCGGGGCAGGGTGGCGGGCTTTCGGTGCTGGCAGCCGGGCTGCTGGCACTCGCCGCCATCCTCAAATCGGCACAATTCCCGCTGCACGGCTGGTTGACCGAGGTGATGGAGGCGCCGACGCCGGTGTCGGCACTGCTGCACGCCGGCGTCATCAATGGCGGTGGCTTCCTGCTCATCCGCTTTGCCGATGTCATGCTGCTGGCACCCGTGGTGCTGGGTCTGCTGGTGATGATCGGCGGCTTTACCGCGCTGTTCGGCGGCTTGGTGATGCTCACCCAGCCGGCGGTGAAAACCTCGCTGGCTTGGTCCACGGTTGCCCAGATGGGCTTCATGATCATGCAATGCGGGCTGGCGCTGTTCCCGCTGGCGCTGCTGCATATCCTCGCCCATTCACTGTACAAGGCGCATTCCTTTCTCGCCTCGGGCGGCGCGGTCGATCGCATTGCGGCGGCGCGGCGGCCAGGCCCGGTTGCCATTCCGGATGCGCGGGCGGTCGGGTTGGCGTTTGTCGCGGCGCTGGGTCTTTATGCGCTGATCGGCCTCGGGTTCGATTTTCAGCATAAATCCCCGCAGGCGATTGCGCTTGGCGCGATCCTGATTTTTGGCGTCGCCTATCTGTTCGCGCAGGGCCTGGCCGATGCGGCGCCGCGCGCGCTGATGCGGCGGATGAGCGCCTATGCCATCGCCGCCTCGGTTGGCTATTTCACCCTGCACGCGCTGGCGCAGAAACTGACGGCGGGCACGCTGCCGCTGCCGCCGACGCCCGACCCGCTGGAATGGTTGTTGATCGTCATCGCGGTGCTCAGCTTCGGGCTGGTTGCGGTGGCGCAGGCGATGTTCCCGCTGTGGTCGGGGCACCCGGCGGTGGCGGGGCTGCGCGTGCATCTCGCCAACGGGCTTTACGCCAATGCTGTACTCGATCGCCTGCTTGGCGGCTGGACCAACCGGAGGATTTCCTGATGACGAATGCTGATGCCCTCCACGCCGCTCCCGAAGCGGCAATTCACACCGCCGCCGAAGCGGCGGGCCGGGCCATAGCGCCGCTGTGGCCGCTGGCCTCCAGCGTCGCGGTCAATCCCTATCTGGGGCAGGCCGAGCAATCGCTGGCCGAGGTTGCGGCCCGGCTGAAGCGGGTGGCCGGCGTGCGGTCGATCATGCCGCGCCATTGGTTTGCCGCACGGTTGGCCGACGGGCGGATGACCGATGCCGATCTGCGGATGGCGCTGGCGCGGGCGGCGCAGACGTCGGCGACCGGGCCGCTGGTGCCCGATTTCGACAGGCTGATGTCGGCGTTGACGGAAGATGCGGGCGATGCCGAGCCGTTGCCAACCATCGCCGAGCTTGCGGCGGCCGCATCCGGCATCGATTGGCCGGCGATCATCGAGGATCGCATCGGCAATTGGGCGAGCGCCTGGTTCGATGAGGGCCAGGCCATGTGGGCGATGCCGCGCGACCATGGCGCCTATGCGGCGTGGCGGTTGCAGGCAACGCACGATCTGACGCCGGAAATCCTGGGGCTTGCCGGCTTTGCGCGCTTTGTTGCTGCGGCACCGGAGTCCGCGCCGATGGCGCTGGAGCAGGCATCCGCAGCGCTGGGGTGTGGTGGCGACGCCGCGCCGGCGTATTTCCACCGGCTGCTGGTGACGCTGGGCGGCTGGGCGCAATATGGCCGCTACCAGCTTTGGCAGGCCGAGCTTGGCCAGCGCAGCGACACGGGTTTGCGTGATTTGCTGGCCATCCGGCTGTTGTGGGAACAGGCGCTGTTCGCGCATTATCGGCCTCTGATCGCCGATGGCTGGGCGGCGGCGATGGCGCGTTACGCGGCGCCCTGTGCGCCGGGCATGGACGATGCGATCGATGCGATCCTGCAGGAAGCCGCCGAAATCGCCGGGCAGCGGGATCTGGCGGCGGTGCTGGCGACGCCGGGGTCCCCGGTTGCGGCAGCGCCGCTGGTGCAGGCGGCATTCTGCATCGATGTGCGCTCGGAACGCTTTCGGCGGGCGCTGGAAGGTGTCGACGCCCAGGTCCAGACCATCGGTTTTGCCGGCTTCTTCGGCATTGGCGCGTCGCACCGGCGCTTTGCCTCCGATGTTGCCGAACACCGGCTGCCGGTGCTGCTCAACGCCGGCATGACGACTCGCGCCGGCGGCGATGGCGAGGCAGTGGCAGATGTTGAAACGCGGCTTTCGGCGCGCGGCGTGCGCGCCTGGGGGCGGTTCAAGCTGGCCGCCGTGTCGTCCTTTGCCTTTGTCGAGGCCGCGGGGCCGGCCTATGTCGTCAAGCTTGTCCGCGATGCGCTGGGGCTGGAAAGCGCTGCGGCGCTCGAACCGATGCCGCGCCCCGAACCGCCGCTGGATATTGCGACCCGCGCCGCGTCCGCCGAAGCCGTGTTGCGGGCCATGTCGCTGGCGCAGGATTTCGCGCCCCTGGTGCTGATCATCGGCCATGGTGCCGGCGTCACCAACAACCCGCACGCCAGCGCGCTGCATTGCGGCGCCTGTGGCGGCTATGCGGGGGATGTGAATGCCCGGCTGCTCGCCGCCCTTCTCAATGATGCGCCGGTGCGCGCGGCGCTGGTCGACACGGGAATTACCATCCCGGCGGCCACGCTGTTCGTCGCCGGGCTGCACGATACCACCGCCGATACCGTCACGCTGTTTGCCGGCGATCATGCCGCCGATAGCCATGCGGCCGCACTGGCGCACGCCGGGCAGGCGCTGGCGGCGGCGGGCCTGGTGGCGCGCACCGAACGGGCGCTGGCGCTGCCGCACGCGGCCGGCGCCGGCAGCATCGCGCACCGGGGCAAGGATTGGGCCGAAATCCGCCCGGAATGGGGCCTGGCCGGCTGCAATGCCTTCATCGCCGCGCCGCGCCGCCGCACCGCCGGGCGCAGCCTTTCGGGCCGGGCATTCCTGCATGATTATGATTGGCAGGCCGACAGCGGCTTTGGCGTGCTCGAACTCATCCTGACAGCGCCGGTGGTCGTCGCCAGCTGGATCAGCCTGCAATATTATGGATCGACGGTGGCGCCCGCACTGTTCGGCGGCGGCAACAAGCTGATCCACAATGTCGTCGGCGGCATCGGCGTGGTCGAAGGCAATGGCGGCACCCTGCGCGGCGGCCTGCCGTGGCAATCTGTGCATGATGGTGTCGATTTCCGGCACGATCCGTTGCGGCTGACGGTGTGCGTCGAGGCACCGCAGGAGGCGATCAGCGCGATCCTGGCGCGGCATCCGGGCGTGCGGGCGCTGTTCGACAATCGTTGGCTGCACCTGTTCGCGCTGGATGCGGAGGGCCGCATGGCCTGGCGCTATGCCGGCGATCTGCAATGGGAAAGCGAGGTTGCAGCGGATAGAGTTCTGGAAATCGCGGCGGCATGACGGCGGCTGGATTTAGCGGGGACGGGCTCTAGACATAGGTCGCGAGCGCGGTGTCGACGAGGCCAATTTCCTGGGTCGGGATCGCAAGAATGTCGAAATAGTTTATGGTTCTTGGGGATTTTTCGGTATTTTGTCGCCAGATATATTCTATTAACTGCACTATGGCTCCAATATCTTTGGTGCGAATGATAACTTCTCCAAAATTATCGAATACGACCCAATCATGATATGCCATGACCTGCAATTTTTCTAGCAATTTGCAAAATCCGTCTTTTTGATATTCAAAGAAGTATTGGCATTCAAAGAATATGAGCGGCTTGTAGCGTTCGATTACGTCTTTTGATGCTTCCAAAACGTCATAGTCGAAGCCGTCGACATCCGACTTCAGGAGGCGCACGTCGGGTATCTCGGGCAGATCCAGCAGGATGGCATCGAGCGTTCTTGATTTTATCAGGCCGGTTTCGCTGACGACAGCGCGCTTGGTGCCGCCCTTTCCTTCGAGCGATACGGCCGAAACATGGTTGCCAACCAATGACTTGACCGCATGGACAACGAGCGACTGCTTCACGCGCCTGATTGATTCGATATTTTGCGTCAAGAACCCGAAGAATGCATCATCCGGCTCGATGCAGACATAGGTTGATGCCGAATTTTTCTCGACCATGCCGGCGAGCGTGTCGCCGACATTGGCGCCGATATCGATTATGGTTGCCGATGGCGGCATGAGGCCCGCCAGATGTGGCAAAAACCGATCGTAGTTGGGGAATGATCGTTGGAATTCAGGCAGAAGATGTTCTTTGGGCAACATGATGGAAACATCATTGAACCGGTATTCAAATGGAAATTTGGGCGTAAATGCCCGTTTAAAGGCTTCAAAAACGATCGGTGGCGTCAATAGCCTGGCAGCTCGCGTGCCCTGCTTGAAAAATCCCGAAGCGCCGGCGCCGGTTTTCGTGCCCATATCAATCCAGTTTATCGATCTCGCCGCACAAATCGAGCGCTACCACGAAGCAGCACTTCTGGCGCAACCGGCGCGACTCTTGCAGCATTTCGCTGGCCGCACAAATGTCTTTGACGGCGGTTGGCGGCGACACCGTGCGCTTGCGCCAGCGTAATGATTACCGCCTGACCCGCGATTTTAAAGCAGCAGGTCGGCGAGCTTTCGTTTCTGATAGCCTTCGTCACCGAACAGGGCGGCGCTGAACATGGCGCGGCGGCGATAAAGCTGCGCATCGCAATCATAGGTGAAGCCAAAGCCGCCGTGGAACTGGATGGAGCGGTCGGCCGCAAAGGCCAAAACGCGTTCCGCCTGCACGGCCGCCATGCGGGTGGCGATTTCGCCGCTGCCCTGTTCGTTGAAGCAATGCGCCGCGCCGTACAGGTGCGAACGGGCCTTTTCATAGCTGACATAGGCGGCAACGGTCGGGTGCTTCACCGCCTGAAAGGCGCCGATCAGATTGCCGAATTGCCGCCGCGTGGTCAGGTAATCGATGGTGTAATCGATGACGCTTTGGGCGGCACCGGTCATTTCGGCGGCGATCAGCAAATTGGCGACAAGCTGCAGATGGTGGAGCGTGGCGGTGGTCCGCGCCGGGTCCAGCAGGCGGTCAGCCGGCACCGAAATGCCGTCGAGCGTCAGCGCATAGCTGCGCTTGGTTTCATCGATGACGATCTCCCGCCGCAGCGCGTCCGCCGGCAGATCGGCGCGTTCAACGATGACCAGCGACGGGGCGCCATCGACCAGCACCGAAACGATGATCCAATCGGCCGCCGCCGCATCGCAGACGAGGAACTTGCTGCCCGACAGCCGCAGCATATCGCCGTCCCGCGCGGCGCTGGCCTTGACTTGCGCCAGGTCCCAATCGCCCGCCGCCTCGGTAAGGGCCAGCGTTGCCGCCGCCCCCGCGCACAGCTTTGGCAGGATGGTCGCGGCCTGCGCCTCGGTGCCGCCGGTGATCAGCGCCTGCGCCGCCAGCGTTGTCGAAATGAACGGCGTTGCCAGCATCCGGCGGCCCATCTGTTCGACAACCGGCACGATTTCGGCGATGCCCAGGCCAACGCCGCCATGCGCTTCGGGGACGGCGATCGCCAGCCAGCCCATTTCCCCGATTTCGCGCCAGATCGCCGGATCAAAGCCCAGATCATCGCCGATCAGCGCCCGCACCTTGTCCATCGGCGACCGGTCGCGGCAAAAGCCGGTGGCCACGTCCAGAAGATCGCCCTGCGCTTCGCTGAAGCCCAATCCGCCCAATTCCTGCATGATTTTGTGCCTTTAGCGGGTCTTGGGAAGGCCGAGCACATGCTCGCCGATGATGTTGTGCTGGATCTGGGTGGTGCCGCCGCCGATCGTCGCCGAAAAGGCGTTAAGATAGCTTCGGGTCCAGAATCCATCGTCGGTCGCATTGGGATCGCCGACATAATAGGCGGATTTGCTGCCCTGCATGGCGACAGCGAACTGGTTCACTTCACGGGCGAATTCGGTGAAAACCAGCTTGTTCATCAACGCAAGGCCCATCGGCCGATCCTGGTTCAGCCCCGGAATCCGGCTGCGCTGGCCGTTCAGCGCCAGGCTTTGCGCCTCCATGATGTAATCGACGAGCTGATCGCGCACGACCGCATCCTCCAGCACCGGCTTGCCATCCCGCCGCGCTTCGGCCGCGAGTTTCAGCACGGCGAACGGATCGACCTCCTTGGAAATATAGCCGCCGGCCTGGCCCTTCCGCGCGCCGCGTTCATATTCCAGCGTCTGCATGGCGACCTTCCAGCCCTGGCCTTCGGCACCCATCAGGCCATCGGCTGGCGCCCGCGCATCGGTGAAAAATGTCTGGGTAAAGCCATATTCGCCGGTCAGCTTGCGGATCTTGCGGGTTTCGACGCCCGGCACCGTCATCGGCGCCAATATGAAGCTGAGCCCGGCATATTTGTTGGGCGCATTGGGGTCGGTGCGCGCCAGCAGGATCATGTATTTCGCGTAATTGCCCAATGTCGTCCAGATCTTGGAACCGTTGAGCACATAGTCATCGCCATCCCGCACCGCCTTCAACTGGGCATTGCCGAGATCGGAGCCATTCTCAGGCTCCGAAAAGCCCTGGCACCAGATGTCCTCGGCATTGAGGATACCCTTGATATATTTGTGCTTGTGCGCCTCACTGCCGATATCGAGCAGCAGCGGCCCGGTCCAGTTGAGGCCGATGGCGTTGGGCAGGATCGGCCCTTTGTAGCGCCGCATCGCACTGGTCGCGACGCGCTGGAACATGTCGTGCAAGCCGCCGCCGCCATATTCGCTGGGCCAGGCCGCGCCCAGATAGCCGGCCTCATAAACCTGCCTCTGCCAGTTGCGCAGGAAATCGAATTGCTGGTCGGTGCCGACTTCCATGAAGGTCAGCGGCAGCATGAAGCCCGGATCGGCCGGGGTGTTTTCGCGGAACCAGGCATCGGCGCCGGCGGCGAATTCATCCAGTTCGGCCTTGCTGTATTCGCTCATTATGCCTGCCTTTCCCAAATATTATCGTGCCGCAACGGCGGTGCCGCCAGCGAGCAATCCATGTGCGTTTGTAGCGCCAAACCCGGACGTCATGCGCCTATGAAAAACGCGTCATTGGCGCACCGAATTCACCGCTTGTCCGGGCTTTCCGGCGCCTGCGCGGGCAATGGGCTGTCGCGCAACAGCGCCGTCAGTGGCGCCATGCCGGCCACCGCCGCACCATCGAGCGCCGCCTCAAGCGTGCGATACGCACCCAAAACGGCGCGCCCGGTTTCGGTCAACCGCGCGCCGCGCCCGCTGCCGCCGCCGGCCTGTGCCGCCACCAGCCGGTCGGCCCAGCAGCGGTTCATGCTATCCACCAGCAACCAGGTGCGGCGATAGCTCATGCCCATCGCCCGCCCGGCGGCGGCGATTGAGCCTTCGCGGTCGATCGCCTCCAGCAAATCCGCCTTGCCCGGGCCCATGGCGGTTTCGCTGCCGCAAAACAGCTGCGCCTTGATCTTCAGCGGCCCGATCACACGGCCGCGCCGAACAACGCGCCGGCGCCGGCCGTCGCTGCCATGGCGAACGCACCCCAGAACGTCACCCGCAGCGTCGCCGTGCCGATCGGCGCGCCGCCGGCCCGCGCCCCCACCGCGCCCAGCACGGCGAGGAACAGCAGCGAACCCCCGGCCACCGCCGGCACCAGCATCGCCGCCGGCGCGACAACGACCATCAGCAGCGGCATCGCCGCGCCAACGGTAAAGGTTGCGGCCGACGTCAACGCCGCCTGTATCGGGCGTGCATGGCCGCCCGGCACCAGCCCCAGCTCGTCACGGGCATGGGCACCGATCGCATCATGCGCCATCAACTGCGTTGCGACGTCCCCCGCCAGCGCCGGCGCCAGGCCGCGCGCCACATAGATCGCCGCCAGTTCGGCATGTTCGCTGGCCGGATCGCCGGCCAGTTCGGCACGTTCCCGCGCCAGATCGGCCTTTTCGGTATCGGCCTGCGAGCTGACCGACACATATTCGCCGGCCGCCATCGACATGGCGCCGGCCACCAGCCCGGCAATCCCGGTCAACAGGATGGCCCCCGGCTGCGCAGCGGCGCTGGCCACGCCAACCACGAGGCTGGCGGTCGAAACAATGCCGTCATTGGCGCCCAGCACCGCGGCGCGCAACCAGCCGATGCGCGCGACAAGATGGCTTTCGGCGTGGGTCTTCAATCGGCTCATCGCGCGTCTCCCCGGCAATCGCCGCCGATCATATCGCCTGTGTGGCCGTCCCGGCGACAACATACCAGGTGACGAACAGCCCGCAGATGAGCCCGCCTGTCACGGCATTGCCGGTGCGCCGCCACGCAAAGGTGCCGATCACCGCGATGATCGCCAGCAATGGCACGAACTGCATGGCAACGACCGTCGTCAACGGATCAAAGGCCGTCGGCAACCGCCCGGTTGCAAAAAACAGCCCGTAATCAACGAATAGCATCAGCACGAAACCCGACGCCAGCGCGCCGATCGCGCTGAGATACTGCATCACCACATCGTCGCTTTCCACCATCAGCTGGCGATTGAGCGCCGACAGGGTGACGACATATCCGGCGGTAAGCGGCACCAGATAGACCTGCGCGATGCGGAACTGATCGGGGCTGAACAGCTTCAGCGCAACCACCCAGAACCGGTAATCGACATGGAAAATCCGGTCGATCAACGCCAGCGTGCCATAGCCGGTGGCAACCGTGAGCAGCGCAACCGCCGCCGCCAGCAGCCAGCGCGGCGGCACCCGCGCACCAGACCGTGCCGCGCCAAACCGCCCGAGAACCAGCGTGATCGCGGCGTTGATGAGCAGCCAGACCATCACCTGCGTGGTAATCGTCTGCGGCAGTGCAGAGGACGGCGGCATCGCCAGCGTCACCAGGATGAAGGCCGGAAAAAAGGTCAGCACCGGCACCAGCGCGGTGATGGCGAAGTGCCGCCACCAACGCCCATCGCGCCGCCGCACCGCCAACAGCGGCCGGCGCCGCAACGCGGCAAACGGCGGCAGCACCAGCAACAGGTCGAAACTGCCCAGCAGCACGAAGACAAGCCCGACAAAGGCGACGCCGGTTGCCACTTCCTTGCCGAACCAGATCTGGTTGCGGGCGGGCAAGGGCGTGCCGCCCTGCAATGTCTGCCCGAACCATTCGATCGCATCGGCGATGGCGGCATGGCTGATATGGTCGCCGGGGTGGGTGGCCATCGGTGTCGTCAGCCGTCGTGCCGTGCCATCGGCGATGCTGCCGTAAATCCGGCCCGGTACGATGGTTTTGGTGCCGAACACCGCCTGCAATTTGGCGCTGCTCGCCACGTCCTGCGCGCGGTCGACATCCCACATGATCTTGGAAAATTCATCGTATTGGCTGAACACCAGCGCCAGGTTGTGCGGCCATTGCGGCGTGCCATCGGCGGCAAAGGGCTTGCCGGTCGATGAACCCTCCAGCACCATCGCCTTGTACGCATCGGGCATGGCGGCAGCGGCGGCGAGCACCGTCCAGCCGCCCATGCTGTGCCCCTCCAGCCCGATATTGGCCTTGTCGACCATCGGCAGCGTGCGCAGATATGCCAGCCCCGCCGGGCCGCCAAAACCTTCGGAAAACGCAGCGCCGCCCGAATAGCCATGGCCGGTCTGATCGAGCGCAAGCACGACATAGCCGCGCCGCGCGAATTCGATGGCAAAGCCGGATTGCGTCTCCCGGCTGTTGATATAGCCATGGACAGCGAGGATGCCCGGTGCCGGCGTGGTGGCGCTGGCGTTCGGCGGCACATACAGCAGCGCGCTCATCACCGTGCCGGCGGGCGAAGTGAAACGGATATCCTGAATGGTGACGCCGCCCGCCGTCTGGATGCCAGATGCGGCCCATGATCCGCCAAGGATCAGTGACAGACCGAGCAGTAGTAGCAACCAGCCATTGCGCATCAATTTGTTCCCCTGGCGACATTCCATAGTCGCGGCGGCGCATGTTGCAAATATTGGATAAATCTTCAGTCGGGAAATTGCACCGGCCTGTCGCCCGGCTGCCAGCGCGCCAGCTTTATCATGGCGGCGGCGAACAGCGGCGAGGCGATATGCCCGGCCAGCCAGCGCTGCACGTGCGGGAGCGGCAAGCCGCCGAACCAGCCCGGATCGACCGCCGCAAATTGCCGGACAAAGGGCATGATGGCGATATCGGCAAAGCCGCGCACCGCGCCGCACAGGTTCGCCGTCGACGCCAGCCGGGCCTCCAGCGCGTCCAGAAACGCCACCCCCGCCGCCCGCTGTGCCAGCGTTTCGGTGCCCCCGGCAGCGCCGTATTTATAGCCATCGAGGCTGTGCTTGAACGCCCCGTCACAAGCGGCGACCAGTTCGGCATCGTCGCGCTGCAACCAGCCCTCCGGGTCCGCTTTCGCCAATGCCCAGCGCATGATGTCGAGGCTCTCCTCCAACACCTCCTCCGCCGTTACCAGCACCGGCACGGTCGCCTTGGCGGAAGCCGCGACCAGCGCAGCAGGCTTGTCGCGCAGCAGGACCTCGCGGATTTCAACCTGTGCACCACCAACCAGCACCGCCATCCGCGCCCGCATCGCATAGGGGCAACGGCGGAAGCTGTAGAGGATGGGGACGGACGCCTGTGACATTATTGGCTATGGCCTGAGATGGTGGGGCGCGAACGTCATGAAGAGCCTTCAGCCCATATGCTGAACTTGCCGACCTCAGGCGTTGCTGTTGTCGCCAGATGCGTGATCGAGCGAAGATTCAATCCTGACATCTTCGCGAAAAACAGGTGCTGCTTTGGCATCCCCGAGC
>JBBQPR010000004.1:0-78784 GCA_038217075.1 Sphingomonadales bacterium | reverse complement strand
GCGGGCTGCGCCATGGGTTCTGGCCCATCAGCGCCGGGGCGTCGGAACCGCCGATCCCATCGTGGCGCCAGCGCAGCCATTCGATGCTGCCCTGTTGCAGGTCGACGACCGAGAACATCAGCGCAGCGACAGCGCCAGTTCAAACACCGATTCGAACATGTCGGTCGTCAGCCGGCCGGTGTTGGTGTTGAGCCGGCTGCAATGATAGCTGTCGATGATGGTGTAGCCGGTGTGCAATTTGTGGACGGCGGCGTGGCCGAACGGGGTTTTGGGCAGCTTGCCGCCCAGCGATTTGACGGCGGATTGATGGGCGATGCTGCCCAGCGCGATGATGATTTTGAGGTTGGGCAGGCCGGCATAGGCATCGACCAGATAGGGGCGGCAGGCGTGGATTTCGGCCGGGGTGGGCTTGTTGCCCGGTGGCACGCAGCGCACGGCGTTGGTGATGAAGGCGCCATCCAGCGTCAGGCCATCGTCGCTGCTGGCGGCATATTCGCCCTTGCTGAGCCCGAATTTGGCGAGGGTTTCGAACAATAAAGTGCCGGCATGATCGCCGGTGAAGGGGCGGCCGGTGCGGTTGGCGCCCTGCATGCCGGGGGCGAGGCCGGTGATGGCGAGCCAGGCATTGGGGTCACCAAAGCCGGGGACCGGGGCGTTCCACCAGCCGGGGTGCTTTACGGCGGCTTCGGCGCGGAAGCCGGCGAGGCGTGGGCAGATGGCGCAATCGCGCGGCGCATCACCTTGGCGCGGGGTGTAGCCGGGCCAGGGTTCGGCAGGCGGCAGGATGGTTTCATCGAGCGGCAGGGCGGGAGAAGTGTCGATTTCCATGATGGGTCGGTGTAGGCGCTTGGTGCAGGTGAAAACAACCATCCTCATCGCCATTGGCTCCAACCGCCGGCATGGCCACCATGGCCGGCCGGAAGGCGTGGTCGCGGCGGCTGTGGATGCGATGGCGGCGTGCGGGCTGGTGGTGGTGGCGCGGTCACGGGTGCAGGCGACGGCGCCGCTGGGGCCGGGGGGGCGGCGGTTTGCCAATGCGGCGGTGGCGGTCGAATCGGGGCTGCCGTTGCGCGCTGTGTTGCGGCTGATCAAGGGAATCGAGCGGGATTTCGGCCGGCGTGGCGGGCGTCGGTGGGGGGATCGGGTGCTCGACCTCGATATCATCGGCGCCGGGGATGCGGTGATCGGCAGCGGGGCGTTGCAGGTGCCGCACCCGCGATTGGCGGCGCGGCGGTTCGTGCTCGATCCGTTGGTGGAAATCGCGCCGGATTGGCGGCATCCCGTGCTGAATGCGACAGCGAGGCAGTTGCGCGCGCGCGCAATGCGTCCTAAAGCGCGCGCCTCGCGTTAGCGATCTTGTCAATCGCGGTTGCGATGAACATGGTTTCGCCGACGATGCAGTGTGGGTCCATAGCTCAATCGGTAGAGCGCGCGCCTTTTAAGCGCTAGGTCGCGGGTTCGAATCCCGCTGGACCCACCACCGCCTTTCTTCATCATTCTGTGCAATCGTGCCGACACCGCGCGGGTTGTGCGTTCGCTGCGCCTGCGCGCCAATCGGGTCCGGGATGGGTCATGCGGAGCATGTCCGTTCGGGTGTCTTATGCAAGCCGTTGGAACGCGATACCAAAAACGGCGGTCTGGCGTGGTTTGGTGACCATGGAAGGCGGTTTGCGCTATCGATTCGGGACGGTTCAGGGGTGGGTTTACGGTTGTTATCGATTAGGTCGGCGGGCCATTGCGGTGGGTCGCTGTGCCTGATGCGCGGCGTTTTTGGTGTGGCGCCATGGCTGTTTGCGATGTTGACCGGTGGTATGGCCGGTGCGCAACCGGTTCCGCTGCTCCCGATGCCGAGCCAGAACCCGCAATCGATCGATTTTACGGCCGACCCGTTGATCCTGTTTCTGCATCATCAGGACATGACCGACGCATTCCAGGCGGCGGTGCGGGCGGCGGTGGTGCGGCATCCGACGGTCGGTTCGGCCGAGGCATCGACCGATGAGGCTGAAGCGCGGCGGACGGAGGTGCGCGCCGGGCTGTTTCCACGGCTGGACCTGCAATTGGTGGTCGGGCGATCGGTGGCGCGGGATTTCGGTGCCAATACTGCCATTGTCGAAAGCCTGCAGCCACGGTCGCGATCCGATGTCAGCCTGCGGGGGGACCAGTTGCTGTGGGATTTCGGCGCTACCGGGCGGCGGATTTCGGGGGCTTCGGCGGCATTGCGGTCGGCTGTTGCCGAAAGTGAGCGGGTGGCGACCGCGACGACGCTACGGGCGGTGGCGGCCTGGTATGATGTGCTGATGTTCCAGTCGCTGGCCGATATGGCGCGGGCCAGCGTGTCGCGGTTGCAGGCGATTGCCGGGGATACGCGAACGCGGGAGCAAGCCGGGCTTGGTTCGGGCGGCGATGTGGCGCGGGCCGAAGCCGGGCTTGCCGATGCGATTGGCCGGGCGGTGCGGATCGACCGGGCGCTTGCCGATGCCCGGGCGCGGTTTGGCGAGGCATTCGGGGAGGCGCCGGCGCAACGGCTCGACTGGCCGTCGTCACCGGCTTCGGTGGCGACGAGTACCGATGCCGCGGTGACAATGAGCCATGCGGCGCCGGGGGTTGTTTCGGCGGCGGCGCGCGCGGAATCGGCGGCGGCGGAAGCGCGGGCGACGGGGGCGGACCGGCTGCCACGGCTGTCGGTGGGGTTTACGGCGACGCGGTATGACGTGTTCGCGCGCAACCGCGATTATGACGTGCGCGGGCAGTTCGTGCTGCGCCAGTCGTTCGGGCTGGGCGGGGCCGAGGCGGCGCGGGTGGCACAGGCGCGGGCGCGGGCGCGGGCGGCGCATTTCGACGAGGAGCAGGCCAAGGCAGAAGCCGAGCGTGATGCAACGGCGGCGCTTGCCGACAGCCAGTTGCTGGATCGAAATCTGGCGGCGCTGGAGGATGCCTATCGCGCCAATCGCCGCGCCCGGGATGTGACGGTGGAACAGTTCCGCCTGTCGCGGGGCAGCCTGCTGGATGTATTGCGCGTCGAGCAGGATTTTGCGGCGGCGGCGTCGACCTATTTGCAAGGCGCCATCGAACGCGATGTGGCGCGGTATACGTTGCTGGCCCGCACCGGGGAGATATTGCCGGCGTTCGGGGTCGAAGTGACCGATGGGGGCAGGCCATGACCGGTGCGATGTTGCCCATTCCCCGCGCCCGGATTGCCGAATGGTTGACCGGGCCGATGCGGGCCAACCGGGCGCTGTACGTCCAGGTGGCGGTGGCGGCGGCGCTGATCAACGTGTTCGCGCTGGCGACATCGCTGTTTTCGATGACGGTTTACAACAAGATCGTGCCCAACAATGCGGTGGATTCGATGATCGCGCTGATGATCGGCGTGTTGATCGTGCTGGTGTTCGATTTCATCCTGCGATCGCTCAGGGGCTATTTCATCGATGTGGCGGGCAAGAACATCGATGCGCAACTGGGCAGCGCGTTGTTCGAACGGTTGCTGACCATGCGAATGGCCGATCGCAAGGGTTCGAACGGGGCCTTTGCCGGGTTGCTGCGCGAATTCGAGACGCTGCGCGAGTTTTTCACCTCTGCAACGTTGGCGGCGATTGTCGATGTGCCGTTCATCCTGCTGTTCCTGGCGGTGATCGCGCTGGTCGCCGGACCGCTGGTGTGGGTGTCGATCGTTGCCATTCCGGTGGTGATCGGGGTGGCCTGGGCATCGCAGCCGGTGCTGGCGCGGCTGGCGGCGGCGGGGCTGGGGCAGGGCATGGCCAAGCAGGGGGTGATCGTCGAGGCGATTGGTGGCTTGGAGACGGTGAAATCCAGCCAGGCCGGACCATTGCTGGCGCGGCGCTGGCGGGATGCGGTGGCGGAGCACGCCGATTCATCGCTGCGCCAGCGGCTGGTGTCGTCGATTGCCATCAACGCCGCGACGACGGCGCAGAGCCTTACCTATGTGATGACCGTGTGTTTCGGCGTGGTGATGATCGCCAATCATTCGCTGACCATGGGCGGGTTGATCGCGGCCTCGATCCTGTCGGGGCGTTGCGTCGGGCCGCTGGGGCAGATTGCGGCGCTGTTGACCCGTTTGAGCCATACGCGGTCGGCTTATCAGGCGCTGGACCGGTTCATGACGGCAGAGGACGAGGGATCGACCGGCACATCGACGCTGCGCCGCCGGCGGCTGTCGGGAGGGGTGGCGTTTCGCAACGTGATCTTTCGTTACCCGGGATCGACGGTGCGGGCGCTGGATGACCTGTCGTTCGATATCAAGCCGGGGGAACGCGTCGCCATTATCGGCCGGGTCGGATCGGGCAAATCAACCATCGCGCGGCTGATCCTGGGGCTGTACGAGCCCGATGAGGGGGCCGTTATGGTCGATGGCGCCGATGTGCGACAGCTGCACCCCGATGATCTGCGCGGCAATATCGGCGCGGTATTGCAGGACGTTGTGCTGCTGTCGGGATCGGTGCGGGAGAATATCGCGCTGGGGGTCGAGGGCGTGGATGACGAGGCGGTGCTGCAGGCGGCGAGATTGTCGGGCACCAATGATTTCATGGGGGGCATCGCCAATGGCTATGACCTGCGGCTGGCCGACCGGGGCGAGGGACTTTCGGGCGGGCAGCGGCAGTCCATTGCGGTGGCGCGGGCGCTGGTGGCGGAAAAGCCGATCCTGTTGTTCGATGAACCGACCAGCGCCATGGATACGCAATCCGAAAAGGCGCTGATCGCCCGGCTGGATACCGAACTGGCCGGCCGCACATTGGTGTTGATCACCCACCGCCAGACCATGTTGAAGCTGGTCAATCGCATCATCATTCTCGACAAGGGCAAGATCGTCGCCGCGGGGCCGCGCGACGAAGTGCTGAAATCGATGGCCGTGGCCTAGCCCATGATGACATCAGACCGGATCACCATGGCAACCCGTGCGGGGCGACCCCATCTAATGCCATCACGCTCTGAAGGACTCGCCGATGTCGCTCGCCACCACGGTTGAATCGTTGCCGGACCGGATGGAGCCTTCCACGGCTTCCAGGGTGCTGCTGTGGTCGATCGCCGGGTTCAGCGTCGCCATGCTGGGCTGGGCCGGGCTGGCGCAGATCGACGAAACGGCGGTGGCCGGCGGGCGGGTGGTGCCGTCGCGGCAGTTGCAGGTGGTCAGCAACCTGGAAGGCGGGGTGGTGAAAGCGATCCTGGTGAAGCCCGGCGACAGCGTACAGGCGGGCCAGGTGTTGTTACGGCTCGACCCGCAAAGCGCCGATGGCGATTATGGCAAGACCAGCGCCAATGCAGCGGCGATGGCGGCGCGTATTGCCAGGCTGGAGGCGGAAGTGCGGGGCGCGGCACCGGAATTTCCGGCGGGGCTGGCGGCGGCGGCGCCGGCGGCGGTGGCGGCGGAACGGTTGGTCTATGCGGCGCGGCGGGTCGATCTGGCGGCAGCGACGGCGAGCGAGAGCGCCCGGATCGATGGCGCGACCCGGGCGCTGGCCGAGGCGGAAAGCATGCTGGCGGTGCGGCAGGAGGCGCGGGCACAGGCGGCGCGGGAGGCGGATTTGATGGGGCCGCTGGTCGAAAAGGGCATCGAGCCGCGTATCGCGCTGGATCGTGCCCGGTCGGCATTGGCACAGGCGCGTGCCGCCGAGGCGGGGGCGGCGCAAACCGTAAGCCGGGCGCGGGCGTCGATTGCCGAGGCCAATGCCGGGCTGCGCGCCGCCAATGGCAAATATCGGTCGCAGGCGGTGGATACGCTGGCGGCGGCGCGGCTGGAACTGGCCAGCCAATCGGCCAGCCTGCCGTCGTTGAAAAACCGGGTGGAGCGCACCGAATTGCGCGCGCCGATTGCCGGCACGGTCAACCGCGTGCTGGTCAATACCATCGGCGGATCGGTGCGGCCGGGCGAACCGTTGGTGGAGGTGGTGCCGGGCGGCGATACGCTGGTGATCGATGCCGATGTGCGGCCGGCGGATATCGGTTTCGTGCGTACCGGGCAAAAGGCGATCGTGAAGCTGACGGCCTATGATTCATCGATCTACGGGACGTTGAGCGGCCATGTCGAGCGGATTTCGCCCGACGCGGTGGTGAATGAACGCACCGGGGAAACGCATTTCCAGGTGCGTGTGCGGACCGATCAGGCGGGGTTGAAGGCGCGGGACGGCATGCTGTTGCCGGTGGGCGCCGGGATGATCGCCGAGGTCGATCTGTTGGGCCACAAGCGTTCGGTGTTGTCCTATATTCTGAACCCGGTGACCAAGTTGCGGGACAACGCGTTCCGGGAGAAATAGCGGGGCGAATTTGGATGGCGACCGCTACGTTGGCAATATCCCTTCGAAATCGGCCATTTCATAAAACGGGCGGATTTCGATTTCGCTGGGGCCGGGCATGGGGTTGGGGCAGCGTTTCACCCATTGGATGGCTTCGTCCATGTCCTTGACGTCCCAGATCCAATAGCCGGCGACGAGGGCATCGGGCGGGGTGAACGGGCCGTCGATGACAGTGCGGGTGGCGCCATCAAAGGCGATGCGCTTGCCATCCGATGACGGTTTCAACCCGTCGGCCTCGCGCAGGATGCCGGCCGCGGTGAGTTCGTCGTTGAAGCGGCCCATCGCCGCAAAGGCTTCGGGCGTGGGCATCAGGCCGCGCTCGCTGTCCGCCGTTGCCTTCACGAACACCATCACGCGCATCGCCTGTCCCTCTCGCATCAACCGGGCGGGGCCGATGGTAACGCCCGTTCGGCCTATCGGGAACCACTATCGGCGCATCAGCCGATAAGCAGGATGTCCTGATAGGTGACGGTGGTGCCGATGTTGATCTGGGCGATCTGGATCTGGGCGAGGCCGCCGACGCCATCGGGATCATAGAACAGCCCACCGGTGCCGCTGTTGTAGATGATGTGCTGATCGGCGGTGGTTGCCTGGCTGCCGATGAGGAAGGCCGCGGCGGGCAGATCGCCCGTCGGTGTGCCGGCAAAGGCCGCAAACGTCGCTTCGGAAAAGGCGAGTTTGTCGACGCCATGGGTGAAATCCTTGATGATGTCGCGATCGGCTGTGACGGTCAGGCTGTCGAACACAAAGGTGTCGGCGCCCGCGCCGCCGGTCAATTGATCGACGCCGGCACCGCCGATCAGCGTATCGTTGCCGTTGCCGCCGAGCACCGTGTCATTGCCGGTGCCGCCGATGATCAAATCATTGCCATCATTGCCGAGCAGGAAATCCTTGCCGTCACCGCCGTCGATGATGTTGTTGCCGGCATTGCCGTTGATGGTGTTGGTGGTGTCGTTGCCGGTGGCGTTGATGTCGCCGGTACCGGTCAGGGTCAGGTTTTCGACATTGACGTCGAGCGTGTAGCTGACGCTCGAATAGACGAGATCACTGCCTTCGCCGGCATATTCGATGACCTTGTCACCGATATTATCGACAAAGAAGATGTCGTTGCCGGTGCCGCCATATAGGAAATCGGCACCCGCGCCGCCATCGAGCACATCATTGCCGGTGCCGCCCGAGATCGTGTCGCTGCTGGCGTTGCCGGTGATCGTGTCGTTGCCGCCAAAGCCGCTGATCGTCCAGAAATCGTTGGTAGGCGCCGCAAAGACGTTGGCACCATTGTCGCCCATCCAGAACATCGGTTCCGGCAGATTGTTGAGCGCGATGACGAAGCTGGTTTCAACGAACGCACCATTGGCATCGGTGGCGCGGCTGACGATGGTTTGGGTGGGCGAAGTTTCGAAATCCAGCAGGCTGCCGTCGGCGACGCTGAGCACGCCGGTGGTGGCATCGACGGCAAAGCGGCCGCCGGCGTTGTCGGTGAGCGAATAAGTGAGGGTATCGCCAGCATCCGGATCGCTGGCGGTCAGGTTGCCGATGATGGTGCCGTTGGCGGCGTTTTCATCGACGCTGGCACCCGTCAGGGCAAGGTTCACCGGCGCATCGTTGAGGCCGTTGATCGTCAGCGTGACATTAGCCGTCGAGGTGAGGCCGAAGCTGTCGGTGAGGGTATAGGCGAAGCTGTCGGTGACCGACTGGCCGGCGCCGAGCGCGACAAACGCGCTGCCCAGATTGAAGGTGATGCTGCCGTTGTTGAGGGTCAGCGCGATGCCGTTGCCGGTGGCGGCCGATACCGCGGTGATGCTGAGGCTGTCGCCGGGATCGATGTTGATATCGTTGGCCAGCAGCGCCGATGCAGCGATGCTGCTGCTGTTCTGGGTGATGGTGATGTGATCATCGACGCCGACCGGCGGATCATTGGTGTTGGCGACGTTGACGTTGACTCGCCCGGTTGCGGTGAAGCCATCGGTGTCGACGACCGTATAGTTGAACACGGCGCGCCCGGCGAAATTGGGATCGGGGTTGAAATCGATCGTGCCATCGGGGTTGAGCACCACGCTGCCGCCCGAAACCGCAGAGACGCCGGTGACGGTGAGCGGGCTGTTGCTTGCATCAAGATCGTTGAGCGTAAGGGTGGCCGCGGTGAATTGCGCCGGGGTGTCCTCGGTTGCGTCGAGCGTGTCGGTTACGGCGATGATGTGCGGCGGCGGGCCCTGGTTGGGCAGGGGCGTGAACAGCTTGGTCTTGACGCTGGTGCCGGACGCATCGCCACCCTGGCCGCTGTAATCCGTCCAGGCGATGACAAAGCCGCCATCGGGCAGCAGCGCGATCCGGGGTTCGGCTTGAACACCAAGCGTTTCGGTGTTGACGGCGATTTCGTTGCCGACGCGATCGCCGAAATCGTCGAACATCTGCGCCTTGATGCCGGCGGTGCCCTGTTCGGAATTAACGCCGCTGTAATCGGCCCAGCCGATGACGAAGCCGCCGAAATCCAGCGCTGTCACGGTTGGCTGGAGCTGGCCGCCCGCAATGGTTGTATTGACCAGGATTTCGCCGCCGACGCGGCTGCCGGCCGCATCGTAGATCTGCGCCTTGATGCCGAAATAATCATTGTCGCCGCCGCTGCCGCTGCTGTCGGCCCAGACGATGACATAACCGCCGGTATCCAGCCCGGCGACGACCGGCACCTGCTGGCTGTTGGCGGTTTCGGTGTTGACCAGCACTTCGGCGCCGACAGGGTTGCCGCTGGCGTCGAACAATTGCGCCTTGACGCTGTCCCGGCTGGAATCGCCGCCCTGTCCGCTGTTATCGCGCCAGGTGACGACAAAGCCGCCGCTGTCGAGCGCGGTCACGGATGAACTGTCCTGCCCATTCAGCGTCGAGGAATTGACGCGGAATTCCGTGCCGATGGCGCTGCCCAGCGCATCGAAGACCTGGCCCTTTATCGAAGTGCTGCTGGTATCGCCGCCGGTCTGGCTGGCGTCGGTCCAGGTGACGACGAAGCCGCCTGTTGCCAATGTTGCGACGCTGGGGGCGTTCTGGGCCCCGGCGGTGGCGGTGTTGACGAGGAATTCGCCGCCAACCCGGCCGCCGGCGCTATCGTATATTTGCGCCTTGATGCCATAACCGCTGGTGTCGCCGCCCTGTGCGCTGGCGTCGGCCCAGGTGATGACAAAGCCCCCCGATGCCAGCGACGCGGCAGCCGGATGGTCCTGGCTGCCGGCGATGGTGGTGTTGACCGACAGTTCGAGACCGATGCGGTTGCCCTGCGCGTCGTGCAACTGCGCCTTGATGCCGTTGCTGCTGGTGTCGCCGCCGAAACCGCTGTTGTCGGACCAGGTGACGACATAGCCGCCGGCGCCCAACGATGCGACCGCGGGTGATTGCTGGTTGTTTCTGGTGGCGGTGTTTTCAAGGATGTCGGCGCTGCCGGAATAACGCGCTTCGATGACGGAATCGGTGATTTCGAGGCTGATGATCTTGTCGAAAACATTGCCGAAATTGTCGGTGGCGCGCACGGTCACATCGGCGTTCTGGAAGACTTCGTAATCCAGTTTCGTGCTGTCGATGACAACGAGCCGATCGCCGATGATGGCAAAGGCGCCGCCGGTTGAATCATCGACCAGTTGATAACTGTGCGCGGCATTGAGCGCGCCATTGGCGCTGAGCGTCGCGACCGACAGGTTCTGCACCGATGTTTCGGCCAGCATGGTCGAACTGATCGCGATGTCTGTGATCGACTGGCTGCTGGGGGCGAAAATCTGCGCCTTTATGCCGGTGCCGCTCGAATCGCCGCCCTGCTGGCTGTAGTCGGTCCAGCTTACGACGATGGCGCCAGAGGCGAGGGCGGTGATCCTGGGCTGTTCCTGGCTGTTCTGTGTGGTTGTATTGGCGAGAAATTCGGTGCCGACCTTGCTGCCCGCAGCGTCGAAGACCTGGATTTTCACCCCGAAGCTGCTGCTGTCGCCTATGAGCGCGCTGTTGTCGCGCCAGCTGACCGCGAAGCCGCCGCCGGCCAGGCCGGTAACGGTCGGATTGTCCTGGGTGTTGATCTGCATGGCGTTGACGAGGAATTCGCCGCCGATCTTTTGCCCGTTTGAACTGAAGATCTGCGCCTTGACGCCGGCGCCGCTGGTGTCGTCGACCTGACTGAGATCGCGCCAGGTGACGACGAAATTGCCGTTGCTGAGCGAGGTGACGCTCGATTGGTCCTGGGTTTGCGCGGTGATGGTGTTGACCTGGAATTCCGTGCCGACCTTCATGCCGGTGGCATTGAAGATCTGGCCCTTGACGCCGTTGCCGCTGTTGTCGCCGTTCTGGCCGCTGCCGTCGGTCCAGGTGGTGACAAAGCCGCCCGTTGCGAGCGCGGTGACGGACGAGAATTGCTGGCTGCCGGTGATGGTGGTGTTGACGAGGAATTCGGCGCCGATCTTGTGGCCGGTGGAATCAAAGACTTGCGCCTTGATGCCGGTGCCCTTGTTGTCCGGTTTCAGGCCGCTGGCATCGGTCCAGGTGGCGACAAAGCCGCCGGACGACAAGGCGGTGATGCTTTGCTGGGACTGGGCCAGTTGCGTGACGGTGTTGACGACGAATTCACCGCCGACCGCAGCGCCGCTGGCATCATAGATCTGCGCCTTGATGCCGGAACTGCTGGTGTCGCCCTGGGTGCTGTTGTCGGTCCAGCTGACGACGAAGCCGCCCGACGCAAGGCCGGTGATGCTGGGTTGCAACTGGCCGGCGGATGTTGCGGTGTTGACGAGGAATTCGCCGCCGACCGCCGTGCCGTTGGCGTCGTACATCTGGGCGCGGACGCTGGCGCCGCTGGTGTCGCCGCCCGATGCGCTGTTGTCGGTCCAGCTGATGACGAAGCCGCCGCCGGCAAGCGCGGTGAGCGCGGAATCGAGTTGGGCGCCCGCAATCGTCGTGTTGACGAGGAACTCACCGCCAAAGCGATCATAGGCACCGGTCGTCATAGGCTTCCCCAAAAGGCATTGCCGAAGGCTCGCGCAGCAACAGGCGCGAATCTGGAATCATTTCTTTGCCAGAATGTCCTAAATCGAGGGCCAGCGCTGGCAGGATTGCGGATAGGCGGCTGGCTATTTGGATGGCACGACGGCGCATATTGGGTAGTGTCTGCAGGCAATTGCGAGGCAGGTGCGCCGCCAGCCATTGACCGGGGGTGCTGTGGCGGGCTCACGCTGTCAGATGGTGTGACCTGTGGGGGAAGGGGGGTGCGCGCGTGAATATCCTGTTCGTGCACCAGAATTTCCCCGGGCAATTCCGCCATCTGGCACCGGCGCTGGCGGCGCGCGGTGACAGGGTGGTGGCGATGGGGATGAACGCGGCACCCGCGCTGCCTGGCGTGACTTATGTGCGCAGCAAGGCCGAGCATCGCATCGCCACCAATGGCCACCCCTGGTCGCGCGATTTCGATGCGAAGGTGATCCGGGCCCATGCGACGTTGAAATCGGCCCGCGAACTTCATGGGCAGGGTTTCGTGCCCGATGTCATCGTCGCGCATCCGGGCTGGGGTGAAGCCCTGTTTTTGAAGCAGTTATGGCCGGACGCGAAGTTGGGGCTGTATTGCGAGTATTTCTATGCTGGTGACAGTCCCGAAATCGGTTTTGACCCGGAATTTCCGATCGAAGACAGGTTGGATGCGGCGGCCCGATTGCAGATCCGCAGCGCGCCGCTCCGCCTGCATTTCGACATGGCCGACGCCGCCATTTCGCCGACCGCCTGGCAGGCGGACCGGTTTCCCATCCCTTTTCGCGACCGGATTTCGATCATTCATGAAGGCGTCGACACCGATGTCATGCGGCCGGGGGCGGGCGTGGCGATGCAGGTGGGGCCGACGACAGCGCTGAAGCAGGGTGACGAGATCATCACCTTCGTCAACCGCAACCTTGAGCCATATCGCGGCTATCATGTGTTCATGCGGGCCTTGCCCGAACTGCTGGCGCGGCGGCCCAACGCCCATGTGCTGATCGTTGGCGGGGGGGAGGTGAGCTATGGCCCGCCGCCGCCCAACGGCGAGACATGGCGGGGCAAATATCTGGCGGAGGTGGAGGGCAGGATCGACCGGTCGCGGGTGCATTTTCTGGGTTGGTTGCCGTATCGCGATTATCGGGCGGTGCTGCAGATGTCGACGGTGCATGTTTACCTCACCTATCCGTTCGTTTTGTCCTGGAGTTTGATCGAGGCGATGGCGGTGGGTTGCGGCATCGTTGCCAGCGACACCGGGCCAGTGACCGAAGTGATCACGGATGGCGAGACCGGGCTGTTGTTACCGTTTTTTGACGGCGGCGCATTGGTGGACAGGGTGTGCGACCTGCTCGAAAATCCGGCGCGGCGGCGGGCGTTGGGGACGGCGGCGCGGCGGCATGCGGTGACGCATTATGATTTGAAGCGGGTTTGCTTGCCGCGGCAGATCGAATGGGTGGATGCGCTGGCGGCTGGGTAAAACACCCTCACCCGGGGCGCGAAGGCGCGCCTCTCGACCTCTCCCGCGGGCGGGAGAGGGGGGCCGCTAGTGCTGGCGGCGGTAGCGGACGATAGCGCGTTCCTTGACTTCGCCGAGGTAGATGGTGCCATCGTGGGCGACCCACAGGCCTTCGCCGCCGCTGGTGGCGCCGGCATCGGGCATCGGGTCAGGATCGGGGATGAAGGCGCTTACCTTGCCGGTGCGGGCGCTGCCGATGCGGACGCCGCGGTGCCAACCGGGGTTGTAGCCATAGCCGACCGGGTTGCGGGATTCGGAATCGGTGGAATACAGCCGGTCCCTTGCATCGATGAAGATGCCGCTGGGCCGGCCGAACTGGGTCCATGCCGTGATGAACCTGCCGGTGGGCGAGAAGATCGAGACGCGGTTGTTCCAGCGATCGGCGACGAAGACCCGGCCGCTTGAATCGAGGGCGAGGCCGTGGGGCACTTCGACCTGGCCGGGACCATGGCCGTGGCTGCCGAAATCGAGCAGGAATTTGCCGCTGGCGTCGAATTTGGCGATGCGGGCGTTGCCCTTGTCCGGCGTATGGCCATCGGCGACATAGATGCTGCCGTCGCGCGCCACGATGACGGCATTGGGTTCGGTGAAGGCATCGGGGGAGCCGCCCGCGACGCCGGCCTTGCCGAGGGTGAGCAGCAATTTGCCATCGGGGCTGAACTTGAACACCTGGCCGCCGCGGCCGTTGGCGACGCGGGAATCGGTGACCCAGACATTATCGCCGGCGTCGATCGAAAAGCCGTGCGGGAACAGCATCATGCCGCCGCCAAAGGCGCGGACGAAATTGCCCTGGGGATCGAACATCATGATCGGATCGAGCGGGCTGTCGGCGCAACTGTTGGCGCCGCAGCGTTCGGCCACCCAGATATTGCCCTTGCTGTCGAGCGCAACAGCGCTGGTCGAGCCCATGGTGCGGCCGGCGGGCATTTTCAGAAAGCCGGTTTCGAGTTTGTAGGGGTTGGGATAGGCGTTGGGGTCGGGTTTGAGCGGCCCCGGCGGCGGCAGTTGATCGACGGTGTAGGTGGGGCCGCGCTGCTGGGCAGAGGCGAGGCTGAAGGCGGGCGCCGCAAGGGCGAGCAGCGCGATCAGCAACAGGCGTTTGTCGGGCATCGCAGTGGCCTTTCTGTCAGTTTCCGGCCTGGCTGGCGCCGGTGGGTTTCTGGGCCTGCAGGGCGATGGTGGCCAGCACTTCGCTGCGTTTGTCGAGCGCCGTGCTGCCGGCGGGAAAGCCGTTGGATTTGAGCAGGAACGCCAGGATGTCGGCATATTGATCGCGGGCGAGCGTCGCCGGCGCGCTTTGCGGCATGGTGGTGCGGATGCGGTCGAAGAGGTCGCCGACGGTCAATTGATCGTAATGGGAGACGAACTCGCCGCCGGTCAGGCCGGGGGCTTCACCGGTGCCGCCAAGCGTCACGCCATGGCATTGGCCACAGCTTTGAACATAGGCCGCAGCGCCGCGATCGGCCTGTTCGGCGGTGTAGATGCCATCCCAGACCGAACGCGCGGGTTGGGCGAGCCCGGCGCCGCCCGCAAGGCTGAGGATGGTGCCGAGCGTGGCGGCGAGGATGGTGGTGCGGTTCATTGGGGAAGGGGTCCTGAAGGCGCTGTCATCGGGTGTTGGGCAGCGTATAGGCGACATATTCGCCCGAGCTGATGCCGCCGCTGGTTGCAACGATGATATATTGCTTGCCGTTCACCGAATAGGTCATCGGGGAACCGCTTTGCGGGGCGTTCATGAACACCGCGCCGACCTCCGCGCCGGTCTGCTTGTCATAGGCGCGCAGCATGGCGCCGCGCGGGTGATCGGGGGTGGTGGTCACCTGGTTCTCGCCGGCGATGACGAGGGATTTGGTGACCAGCGTGCCGATCTGGTACGTCGATTGGCCGGTGCGGGGGATGGTGAGGCCCTTCAACGCCGGGTTGTTGCGCACGAAATCCGGCGTTTCGCCATGGGCGATCTGCCATTTGATGGTGCCGGTGTTGATGTCGATGGCGCTGATCGTGCCATAGGGCGGCTTCATCAGCGGCAGGCCATCGACCGCGAGGCGCGGTGGCCCGGCGCCGGCGCTGGGCGGTGCCGTTGCCGGGCTGTCGGCGCCGGCACCCTCGCCGGGGCCCTTGATCATGCTGACCGGCTGGCCATCGACGCCGACGACCCAATCGAGATCGGTCAGCGATTTCGGCCCGGGCTGGAGCCCGGTCGAGGAGATGCAGGTGCCACAGGCGTAAAGATAGGCGATGCCGGTTTCGGGATCGAAGGAGCCGCCGGGCCAATTGGTGCCGCCCTGTGCCCAATTGTTGATGACGCCGATCTTGGCCTGTGTCGAAACGATGGGCGGCGTGTAGACCGGGCCAAGATCGTAGCGGCTGACGACGGCGAGCGCCTTGGCCTTTAATTCGGGCGTGAAATCGATGAGATCGCTTTCGCTATAGCCGTTGCGGCCATAGGCGGCGGGTCTGGTCGGGATGGGCTGGGTTGGTGAATACCATTCGCCCGGCACCTTGCCCTTCGCCACTTTGGTTTCCTTGATCGGCCAGACGGGGACGCCGGTGGCGCGATCGAGGACGTAGAAAAAGCCTTGTTTGGAGGGCACGCCGACGACCTTGCGCGGCTTGCCATCGACGCTGACGTTCATCAGCAGCGGCGCCGATGAATTATCCAGATCCCAGATTTCGTGGTGGATGAGCTGGTAATGCCAGCGGCGGGCACCGGTTTTCAGATCGACCGCGACGATGCTGTTGCCGAACAGGCCGGGGCCGGGGCGGCGGCCGCCGAAAAAGTCGGACGTTGGGGATTCGACGTTGAGATAGGCAAGGCCGAGATCGGGATCGATCGAAACCTGGGTCCAGACGCCGGCGTTGCCGGTGGTTTCGGCCGAGCCCTGCAGCCAGGTTTCATAGCCGAATTCACCCTTTTTGGGGATGGTGTGGAAGGTCCACAGGCGTTTGCCGGTGCGCACGTCGAAAGCGCGGACATAGCCCTTGGTATTGTTGCGGCTGATCGGGGTGAAGCCTTCGCGGAAGGCGGCGCCGATGATGATGGTGTTGCCGGAAACGGCGGGGGCGGAATGGGCGCCGGCCTCGCCGGTGGTCAGGTCGTCGATCTGCTGGTCCCAATCCTGTTTCAGGTCGATGCTGCCATGATCGCCGAAATCCGGATCGGGCTGGCCGGTGTCGGCATCGAGGCTGATCAGGCGGTAGCCGATGGTGGTGTAGAGGATGCGGCGCTTGCTGCCGTCCGTCCAATACGCAAGGCCACGGCCGGACAGGGCGCGGGGGGACACGGCGCTGCGCTTGCCTTCGTGGAGGCTGTAGGACCACAGCAGTTCACCCGTTACGGCGTTGAGCGCGACGACGGCGCGGCGGGTGCCCGCTGTCATGTAGACAACGCCATCGACGGCGAGGGGGGTGCCTTCGAGCTTGTATTCCGGGCGGCTGCCGAACATGTCGGTCTTGAAGCGCCAGGCGACCTCCAGATCCTTGAAATTGCCGGCGTTGATCTGATCGAGCGGCAGATAACGGCTGCCGGCGAGATCGGCATTATAGGTCGGCCAGTTCATGGTGCCGGGGCCGGTGTTGCGGGCGGCGGGCGCGCCGTTGATTTGCGCCAATGCCGCCGGGCTGGCGGCCAGCAAAAGCATGGCGAGCGCGATCTTGTTGTTGTGCAGTTTCATCGTTCCGGACCCCCGTTTGCTGATCGCCTTCGCCCCGTTCAGGCGAGCGCCTTGACCCGTGCGAGGCCCGCCCTGATCGAGGCCTTTTGTTCATCGGTGAGCTGCGGATAGGGGGTGCGCGCGTACATTTCCGGCCCGCCCATCTCCAGCGACAGCACATATTTCATGGCGGCATAGGTGTTGGCGCCGGCGTTGGTTTCCCGCATGATTTTCTGGGCGGCGCGCAGCCGGCCGATGGCGGCGTTCCAATCGTCGCCGGCGTGATAGGCCTTGAAGATATCGGCGCATTTTGCGCTGAAATTATTGCCATCGGCGAGGATGGTGCCCATGCCGTGGTTCAGCGCGATCTCCAGGTTGTTCTGGGTGCCGCAGCGCATGTTGAGCGCCGGCATGGCTTCGACAAAGGCGGTATAGCCTTCGGCATTGCCGCTCGAATCCTTGATGCCGGCGAGTTGCGGGTAGCCGGACAGGTTCTTCAGCAATTCGATGCTGATCGGTACCTCGCTGGTGCCGGGGATATGGTAGAGGTTGATCGGGGTGCCGACGCTGTCGAACAGGCGCTTGTAGTAATCGGTGAGGCCTTCGACCGGCGGCGCGTTGAAATAAAAGGGCGGGATGACGAGCAGGCCATCGGCGCCATTGGCCTCTGCGTGCTTCGCCAGATCGATGGTTTCCGGGCTGTTCGACGTGCCGGGGCCGATGATGATGTTGAGGCCGTTGCGGTGCTTGAAGGCGGTTTCGGCGACCAGCTTGCGTTCGGCGACCGAGAATGACGGGAATTCGCCCGAGGTGCCAAGGATGACAACGCCATCGGCGCCGGCCTGTTTGTGCCATTGCATGATCGACGCCATCGCGCCGGGATCGAACTTGCCGGATTTGTCGCACGGCGTGACGCTGGCGACCCAATAGAGTGTCTTTGATGTGCTGCCCAGTTTCGGCGTCACGGCGGCGGCGGCGCGGCCGGCGAGCATGGTGGTGGCGGCGATGCCGGCGATGCCGGCGATGGCTTGCCTGCGTGTGGTCTGCATGACGATGTTCTCCCCTGCCGGCGCATGCCGAGGCTGCCGCACCGGTTCCTGTCTGACGCTGGGCATATACGACTGCCCTTGCCCGTAATGATGCGGCAATATTGCGGTAAGCGGAAGCAGGTTGTTGTGGCAGGGGGCACACAAAAGCTGACGGCCCGGCTCGGGCCGATTTACGCTGGTGACGGCTGCGCCATGGCGGGATATCCATTGGCGAAAGCGGCCGTGGCGGTCGTTGGGGACACAGCGATGCCGTTGCACGATTACCAGCTTTCCAATTTCACCGCCGAACCGTTTACAAGGCCGGTGTATCGGCGCGGCAGCGGGCCGGCGGTTATCGTCATTCATGAGGTGCCGGGCCTGCACCCGCTGGTGGTCGAATTCGCCGACCGGTTGGTCGATGCCGGCATGACCGTGTTCATGCCCAGCCTTTTCGGCACGCCGGGCAAGCCCGCGACCAAGGCCTATGCCTTGCGCACCATCATCACCAACATCTGCATCCGCCGGGAATTCAGCGTTTGGTCGGGCGGCAAATCCAGCCCGATTGTCGATTGGCTGCGCGCGCTCGCCCGCCATGCCCATGCCGAATGCGGCGGGCCGGGCGTGGGCGCGGTCGGCATGTGCTTTACCGGCGGCTTCGCGCTGGCGATGATGACCGAACCGGCGGTAATCGCGCCGGTGCTGTCGCAGCCTTCCTTGCCGCTGCGGGGTGGCAAGAAGGGCGCGATCGACGTTTCGGAACACGAGATCGCCTGTGCGCGGGCGCGGTTTGAAAACGAGGATCTGAGCCTGTTGGGCCTGCGCTATGCCAGCGATGCCTTTGTGCCCGATGCACGGTTCGATCGTTATGCCGATGAATTCGGTGCCCGGTTCGAACGGATCGACCTGAAGGACGAAGATGCCCGCAAGGATACCGGCATGGCGCCGCATTCGGTGCTGACCATTCATCTTCCCGAAAGCGGGCCTGGTAAAGAAGCGGAAACGCGGACGATCGGATTTTTCAGGCACCGGCTCGGGTTGTCCCCGGCGGTGGAGATGGACAGGAGACAGGATTTGAGCGCGATTCCAGGCGTTGCAATGGCAGCCGCAGCAGCGGCCATGTTGGCGAGTGCGCCGGCCGCCGCGGTGACGACGGTGCCGACGCCGCCTGCGGTCGTGCTGCCCAGCGGGACCAGCGTGCGCGATGTCGAAATCGGCACGGGTGCGGAGGCGATGGCCGGCAAATATGTCGCCGTGCACTATACCGGCTGGCTGTATGTCGATGGCAAGCGCGGCATGAAGTTCGATTCGTCGCGCGACCGTGGCCAGCCCTTTGCGTTCCCGCTTGGCTATGGCCAGGTCATCCAGGGGTGGGACGAGGGCGTGGTTGGCATGAAAGTCGGCGGCAAGCGCACGCTGATCATTCCGGCGTCGGCAGGCTATGGCGATCGTGGCGCCGGGGCCGATATTCCGCCTGGCGCGACGCTGATCTTTGATGTCGAACTGATACAGGTCGAGGAATGAGGTGCCCGTCACGCGCGCCGGCAAGCTGTAATTCGCGGTAACAAGCGGCCGTGGCGGCGGGTTTGGCCTGTCACCTGCCGGCGCGATCCGTTATGCTGCGATTGCGAAATAGTGGAGTAGCGTGACGATGGGTGCCGACGTCGAAGATGCGAACAAAGCCCATTGCGTGCTGGTGTTGCAGGGTGGCGGCGCGCTGGGCAGTTACCAGGCCGGCGTCTTCGAAGCGCTGGATGAAGCCGATCTGTGCCCTGACTGGGTTGCCGGCATTTCGATTGGTGCCATCAACGCCGCGATTATCGCCGGCAACCCGGTTGGCCATCGTGTCGAGCGGTTGACCGAGTTTTGGGAACTGGTGACCTCTGGCGTCACATCTGCGGCGCCGATGCTGGGCGACGGCTTTCGTCGCCAATGGAATGAAGCGGCGGCGGCGATGACGATGTCACAGGGGGCGCCGGGGTTTTTCAAGCCGGTCTGGCCGCCGGTGATGCCATGGCTGAAAGGGCCGCTGGGTTATTATGACACGGCGCCGTTGCGCGCGACGTTGGAGCGGTTGATCGATTGGGATCTGCTCAACAATGGTCCGACCCGGCTGTCGGTCGGCGCGGTGAATGTCGAGACCGGCAATTTTCGTTATTTCGACACGGCGAAGGAGCGGCTTGGCCCCGAACATATCATGGCATCGGGCGCGCTGCCGCCTGGATTTCCGCCCGTGGAAATCGATGGCGAATATTGGTGGGATGGCGGGCTGGTTTCGAACACGCCGCTCGAATATGTGCTCGATATGGCGCCGCGCTGCGATCTGATGATCTTTCAGGTCGATCTGTTCCCGTCGCGCGGGCCGATGCCGCAGACGATTGCCGAAGCGGATGAGCGGGTGAAGGATATCCGTTTTTCCAGCCGAACCCGGATGAACACCGACAGCCATGTCAGATTGAACCGGGCGAGGGCGGCGTTTCACAGCCTGGTCGCAAAATTGCCGGCGGAATTGCGGGACAGCCCAGAGGTTCGCACCCTGGCCAGTATTGCCCATGAAAGCCGGATCACCATTGCCCAGCTGATCTATCGCGACAAGGTATGGGAAGGGCAGGCCAAGGACTATGAATTCAGCCGGGCGACCATGGCCGAACATTGGCTGGCCGGGGTGCAGGATGTCGAAAATACCGTCCATGATGCCACCTGGCTGACGGAGCCCATGCAGTTGGGGACCGTTGTTTATGATCTGAGCCGGGGCGCTGCGCACAACGCCGGCAAGCCCGATGTAAACAAGGGAAAGCGCGCGTGAAGGTCGCCGATGTGGTCGCCAATGCCTTTGCGATGCCGTTGACAAGCCCGGCGTTTCCGCCCGGGCCGTATCGGTTCGTCAACCGCGAATATCTGATCATCAGCTATCGCACCGACCCGGAAAAACTGCGCGCGCTGGTGCCGGAGCCGTTGGAAATCACAGATCCGATCGTCAAGTTCGAATTCATCCGGATGCCCGATTCAACCGGTTTTGGCGATTACACCGAAGCCGGCCAGGTCATCCCGGTCAGCTTTGAAGGCCGCAAGGGCAGTTATACGCACTGCATGTTCCTGAACGATCATCCGCCGATCGCCGGGGGCCGGGAGTTGTGGGGCTTTCCCAAAAAACTCGCCGCGCCGTCGCTGGTCGCCAATATCGATGCGCTGGTCGGGCGGCTGGATTATCACGGCGTGCCGGTGGCGATGGCGTCGATGGGTTACAAGCATCATCAGGCCGACCATGCGGCGGTGCTGGCCGGGATGCAGGCGCCCAATTTCCTGTTGAAGATCATCCCGCATGTCGATGGCAGCCCGCGCATCTGCGAAATCGTCGAATATGCGTTGACCGATATCGAGTTGAAGGGCGCCTGGACCGGACCCGCGGCGCTGACGCTGATCAGCCATGCGCTGGCGCCGGTTGCCGAACTGCCGGTGCTCGAAATTCTGGGCGCCACCCATATTCTGGCCGACCTTACGCTGGGGCTAGGCCATGTCGTTCACGATTATCTGGCAAAGGATTGAACATGGAAATGCAAGGCAAGGTGGCGGTTGTGACCGGCGCGGCGAGCGGTATCGGCAAGGATATCGCCAAGGAATTCCTGGCAAATGGCGCGATGGTGGCGATCGCCGATCTGAACATCGATGGTGCCAATGCCGTCGCCGCCGAATTCGACCCGACCGGCACGCGCGCCATCGGCGTGGCGATGGACGTGACCAGCGAGGAGCAGGTTGAAGCGGGTATCGCAGCCGTGATCGCAAAGTTCGGCGGCATCGATATACTGGTGTCCAACGCCGGTATCCAGATTGTCGCGCCGATCGAAGATTATAAGTTTTCCGACTGGAAGAAGATGCTGGCCATCCATCTCGATGGTGCGTTCCTGACCACCCGCGCTTGCGTGCGGCAGATGTACAAGCAGGGCCGCGGCGGCAGCGTCATCTACATGGGATCGGTGCATTCCAAGGAGGCATCGGTGCTGAAAAGTGCCTATGTCACCGCCAAGCATGGCCTGATCGGCCTGTGCAAGGTTGTCGCCAAGGAAGGCGCGAAACATGGCGTGCGCGCCAATGTGATCTGCCCCGGCTTTGTCCGCACGCCCTTGGTGGACAAGCAGATTCCGGAACAGGCCAAGGAACTCGGCATCAGCGACGCCGATGTCATCAAGAACGTCATGCTGAAGGAAACAGTCGATGGCGAGTTCACGACGGTTGACGATGTGGCACGGACTGCGGTGTTCCTTGCCGGCTTTCCGACCAATGCGCTGACCGGCCAATCCATTGTCGTCAGCCATGGATGGTTCATGCAATAGAGCGTTTTCGAGCCGGATAGCTTGATTTCGTGATTGAGAAAAGCGCGACATAACAAGAAACTGCAGCGCGGTTCCGAGTCCATCGGAACCAGAAGCGCCATGGTTTTTTGATTTTTCCCCTTACGCTTCCCGGAGAATGGGTTAGGTTTGCCGAGTCGTGGCGATTTGCCGCGCTCGCATGCCTGAATCTCTGGGGGGAATTATCATGGCCATCAGCGAACATGTCGATCTGCCACGTTTTATCGAGGGGGTGACGAAGCGGAATCCCGGGCAGCCGGAGTTCGTGCAGGCGGTGACCGAGGTTGCCGAGGATATTTTCGGCTTCATGACCGACAAGGTAAAATATCACGAAGCCCAGATCCTGCGCCGCATCGCCGAGCCGGACCGGGTGATCTCGTTCCGTGTCTGCTGGGAAGACGACAAGGGCAACATCCGCGTGCAGCGCGGCTGGCGCGTGCAGAACAACAACGCCATCGGGCCGTACAAGGGTGGCATCCGGTTCCACCCGTCGGTGACCGAAAGCGTGTTGAAGTTCCTGGCGTTCGAACAGACGTTCAAGAACGCACTGACCGGCTTGCCGATGGGCGGTGGCAAGGGCGGATCGAACTTCAATCCCAAGGGCAAGAGCGTGAATGAAATCATGCGGTTCTGCCAGTCTTTTATGACGGAACTTTACCGTCATATCGGCGCCGATGTCGATGTGCCGGCGGGCGATATTGGTGTTGGCGGGCGCGAAATCGGTTTCATGTTCGGCCAGTACAAGCGGATTACCGGCAATTTCACCGGCGTTCTGACCGGCAAGGGGCTGGAATGGGGCGGTTCGTTGATCCGCACCGAGGCAACCGGCTATGGCGCTGTATATTTCCTGCAGAACATGTTGAAGACAAAGGGCGATTCGGTCGAAGGCAAGACCGCGGTGATTTCGGGTTCGGGCAATGTCGCCACCCATGCCGCCGAAAAGATCGTGCAGCTTGGCGGCAAGGTCGTCACGCTTTCGGATTCGGAAGGCTTCATCCACGATCCGGACGGCATCACCCAGGACAAGATCAATTGGGTGAAGGAGCACAAGACCCATCGCCGCGGCCGGATCAGCGAATATGCGGCCGAATTCAAGAGCGCGACCTTCCATGGCGACGGCGCGCGGCCATGGGGTGTCCCGTGCGACGTGGCGCTGCCGTGCGCCACCCAGAATGAGTTGAACGGCGAGGAGGCCAGGACGCTTTTGAAAAATGGCTGCATCGCGGTTTCGGAAGGCGCCAACATGCCTACCGATCTCGATGGCGTGCACGTCTTCAAGGCGGCGCGGATCCTTTTCGCACCGGGCAAGGCGTCAAATGCCGGCGGTGTTGCGGTGTCGGGCCTGGAAATGAGCCAGAATTCGGCGCGCATTTCCTGGAAGGAAGCCGATCTTCAGCAGCATCTGCTTGATATCATGGCTAATATTCATGCGTCGTGCGCCGAATATGGCAGCGATGGCAAGGGCTATATCGACTATGTGAAGGGCGCCAACATCGCCGGATTCAAGAAAGTTGCCGACGCCATGCTGGCCTATGGGGTGGTCTGAGGGGCGGCGCCCCGGAGGATAGCGACATGAGCGGCATCATCGACAGGCGGGTATGTGCCGAAATCGATGGGCCGTTCGTGCTGTTCCTGATCGGCATCCGGCTCAACCGCTGGTGGAAATTCTGGGCCTGGATTCCGGTGTTTACCGCCATGCCGCGCATGTTGATCGAATTGGGAAAGGACCCGTCGCTGGGGCTGTTGCACGCCCGAAGCCATTTCGGCCTGCGCAGTACCATGCTGGTGCAATATTGGCGTAGCTATGAGGCGCTGGAGGCCTATGCCTCGGCGCGCGACAAGGCGCATCTGCCGGCCTGGGCCGCGTTCAACAAGGCGGTTGGCAGCAATGGTGATGTCGGCATCTGGCACGAGACGTATCTGATCGAGCCCGGCCGGTATGAGAATGTTTACAACAACATGCCGGCCTGGGGGATGGGCCGGGCCGGCACCATCAAGGACGCGGTTGGTGAACGGGCCCGGGCGATGGGGCGGTTGAAGGCCAAGGCAGACTGAATTGTGGGCGATTTGCCCGCGCGATTAGGGGACAGGACCATGACCAAGGCATCCGATCTGCTGGTGCAATGCCTCGAAGGGGAGGGCGTCGAATATGTGTTCGGTGTGCCGGGCGAGGAAAATCTGGATTTTCTGGACAGCCTGTCGCGATCGACCAAGATCAAGTTGATCCTGACGCGGCACGAGCAGGGCGCCGGGTTCATGGCCTCCACCTATGGCCGCCACACGGGCAAGGCCGGGGTGTGCGTCGCGACATTGGGCCCGGGGGCGACCAATTTCGTCACCGCGGCCGCTTATGCGTTTCTGGGCGGCATGCCGATGCTGATGATTACCGGGCAAAAACCGATCAAGAAATCCAAGCAGGGCCGGTTCCAGATCCTGGACGTGGTCGACATGATGCGGCCGATCACCAAATATACCCACCAGCTGGCGTCGGCGGACAATATTCCGGCGCGGGTGCGGGAGGCGATGCGCCTGGCGCAGGAGGAGAAGCCGGGCGCGACGCACCTCGAACTGCCCGAGGACATTGCGCACGACCCGACCGATGCGACGCCGATTGCGCCCAGCTACGCGCGCCGGCCGGTGCCGGATTCGAAGGCGGTAAAGGAGGCCATCAGGGCCATAGAAGGCGCCAAATCGCCGATCCTGGTGGTGGGGGCCGGTGCCAACCGCACGATGACGTCGCGGATGCTGAACCAGTTGATCGACAAGACCGGCATCCCGTTCCTGACGACGCAGCTTGGCAAAGGGGTGATCGACGAACGCCACCCCAAATTCCTCGGTTGCGCCGCACTGTCGTCGGGCGATTTCGTCCATGCGGCGATCCGCAAGGCTGATGTGATTGTCAACATCGGCCATGATGTCATTGAAAAACCGCCATTCTTCATGGCGACGGGCGGCGCCACCGTGATCCATGTGTCGAACAAATCGGCCGAGGTTGATCCGGTCTATTTCCCGCAGATCGAGGTGATCGGCGATATCGCCAATGCGGTGTGGCAGATCAAGGAAGAGATCATGCCGCAGGGCCGTTGGGAATTTGCCGGCATGCTGGCGGCGCGGGCGGCGGAGGTGGCGCACCGGGAAGCCGCCATTGGTGACATGCGGTGCCCGATCTATCCGCAATATCTGGTCGACCAGATCCGGAAGGCGATGCCGTCAGACGGGATCATCTGCCTTGACAATGGCGTCTACAAGATCTGGTTTGCCCGCAACTATATGGCGCATCAGGCGAATACCGTTCTGCTCGACAATGCGCTGGCGACGATGGGGGCGGGGCTGCCCAGCGCCATGGCATCGAGCATGGTCTATCCCGAACGCAAGGTGATGGCGATTTGCGGCGATGGCGGGTTCATGATGAACAGCCAGGAAATGGAAACGGCGGTGCGGTTGAAACTCAACATCACCGTGCTGATCCTCAACGACAACAGCTATGGCATGATCCGCTGGAAACAGGCGAACATGGGCTTCAAGGATTGGGGCCTGACCTATGGCAACCCGGACTTCGTCAAATATGCCGAAAGCTATGGCGCGACCGGCCATCGGGTGACGAGCGCCGAAATGTTGCCGGGGCTGATCGAATCCTGCCTGAATGCCAAGGGGGTGCAGTTGATCGATTGCCCGGTCGATTATGCCGACAACGATCGCATCCTGAACAAGGAAATCAAGGAATTGAGCGCGGGTCTTTAGATTTACATTCAGGTTTTCAATGGCCGGCGGCGCGCGCCGGCCAATACCGATTGCGGCCGCATCAGTTGCCGCGTGACGCCCGCAGCTGCGCCATGCCGGCCTTTAGCTCGGCGGGCGTCACGAACCCGTCGTGATCGGCATCGAGATAGTCGAAGCCGCGCTCGCGTCGGCCTGCGGCGAGCCATTCCAGCTTGCTCCATTTGCCGTCCTTGTCGGCGTCTGCCCGCGCAAGTTGCGCCATTGCTTCGCTGCGTCGGTCATCCTTTGCGGGCGCAATCGTGGTGGCCACGGCGGGCGGCGGCACCTCCGACTGCAACGCGGCGGCGGCGGTCCCGCCAAGCAGGCTGATGATGAGGATTGTCGTCAGACGCATGATCGCGCTCCTTTTCATGGCGGTTGGTGTCTGTTCTACGCGCATGACACGCCTGTCCCCCTGCTGAACACCGGGCGGCTGTCGAAAAATTCATATGCTTGGTCTTGTTGATGCTTTCGCGCTAGACAGCCGGCTGTAGCGGCGTGAGTGACGGGTTCGGATGGCAACGCAGACTGGCTTGATGGCAACGGCGCGGCGCATGGCGCCCGAGCCGGTTGCCAAGCCCTGGGGGCGCCGCCGGCTTGGCGCCTGGGGGCTGGGGGTCGAACCGGCGGAACAGGATCAGGCCGTATCGGGCGATGCCATCGGCGAGATTCACCACCATCTGCCCGGCGTGGCCGACCTGCCGTTGATGGTGAAGACGCTGTTCACCAGCCAGCGGCTGTCTGTGCAGGTCCACCCTGATGCGGCGACGGCGCGGGCCGCCGGTGAAAACTGCGGCAAGGATGAAGCGTGGGTCGTGTTGGCGGCCGAACCGGGCGCAACGATCGGCCTGGGCCTGCGTGCACCCGCCGATGCTGCCACGCTGCGCGCCGCCGCGATCGACGGTTCGATCGTCGATATGCTGCACTGGCACGCCTGCGCGGCGGGCGATGTGTTCTTTGCGCCAGCCGGGACGATCCATGCGATCGGCGCCGGTGTAACCTTGTTCGAATTTCAGCAGAACCTCGATGTTACCTACCGGCTGTTCGATTATGGCCGCGGTCGGCCGCTGCATCTCGAACAGGGGCTGGCGGTTGCCTGTGCCGAGCCCGTTCAGCGGCGGTCGTTATTGCGATCGCCCGGCAAGGGCCGTGAACTTTTGGTCGAGGGGCCGGCGTTCGTGTTGGAACGGGTGCGGGTGGGGGGTGCCGGCCGGCTTCGCCCGGTTGACGATCAAGTGCTGTGGGTCGCGGTGGCCGGCGGCGAAGGTCGTTTTGGCGATGCTGGTTTTGCAATCGGTGAAGTTTGGCACCTGGCCGGTGAAACGCCGGTTGCCGGTGAGGCAGAATTGCTGGTCGCCTATCTTGGCGCTTCGGCGGTGGCCGAATTGTGGCTGGAAGCATGATGGAAACGATACAGGCTGCACTGGATTGGGTGATGGGGCTGGGGGCGCAATATGGCGTCAACCCGGTGGTTTTCGGCGCGATTTATATCGGCGCGATCCCTTTCTTCATCTTTTTTACCGGGCTGGCGGTGAAGCGGTTGCGGGCGCGGCAATCGGCGGTGCTGCCAATTTTGGCGGCCGGTTTCTGCTTTGTGTCCGCCTATCTTTATCTCGCCATCGTCGGGCATGACATTCCGACCTGGGTATGGGCATTTCTGGGCGTTTTGATTGGCTATGGCGCGTGGAGCGCGATCAAGAGTTTTCGCGCCAAACTTATTGATTGAGCGTCGCTATTCCCGGCGCACGGCGTCGATTGGCTCTTCCGTCACAGGATAATCGCAGCCTTCGGGAATGGTCAGCCACATCTTGCCATCGCGCTTGACGAATTCGGGCTGGATATAGGGCGGCGGGCGCGACGCAGCGGCGGCCATGATCGCTGCGACATCGGGATATTGCGCCAGGCGTTGCAGGTTGCACTTGGTCGGGAAGACCAGCGCCGCATTGCCTTCGGCCTCCCGCGCCAGGGCGGCGGCGGCGGTCGTCCAATGGATCGCCACGGCTTCATTGCCATCGGGCGAGATGGCGGCGCTGGCGGTGTGGCCGGCGTCGGCGAGGTAGAATCGCGTATCGAAACGGCGCTTGATGGCGGCGGCGGCGGGCGGTTCCCAGCGGGCGAAGGGAATGAAGCGGTCTGCTGCCACCGTGTGACCGAGCGCTGCGAGCATGGCCGCAAAGCTGCAGGCTTCGGCCATTTCCGGCCCGGCCGAAAGATTGGCGCGGGATTGGGCGAGGGCATCGGGATCGGGGGCGTCGCCCGACGTCAACAGCACGCCGGTTTCCTCAAGCGCTTCACGGCAGCAGGCGATGCGGGCGGCGGCGTCGTCGTCATCCAGGCCTGCAAAACCGGTGGCCAGTTCGGGATCGCGCGCCGTAACCACATCGGCATCGTCGACACGGCCGCCGGGAAATACCATGGCGCCGCCGGCAAAGGCGAGATTTTCACCGCGCTGGACCATCAGGATTTCAGGCCCGTCGGCCGAATCACGCAACAGGATGACGGTGGCGGCGGGGATACTGATCATGGGTGCAACCATAGCCGCGCGCCGGCCCCGGTGCACCCTGTGGATTCTGGCGACGCGCTGCTGAAGCGTCGGCGGCACCACAGATTGTGCCGCAGGGTTGGACGGCGGCGTTTGCGGCTGTATATGCGGCCTGTATCGGAGAGCAGAAGAATGAGCGTTCGGCCTTGGCGTGACATCGTGCGCCGTAAATCGCGGCAGATCATGGTTGGCAAGGTGCCGGTGGGCGGCGATGCGCCGATTGCCGTGCAAACCATGACCAATACGCTGACCAGCGATGCCATCGCGACGATCGACCAGATCCGCGCTTGCGAGGACGTCGGTGCCGATATCGTGCGGGTGTCCTGCCCCGATGTGGAATCGACCGCCGCGTTGAAGACCATCGTGCGCGCCGTGAATGTGCCGATCGTTGCGGACATCCATTTTCACTACAAGCGCGGCCTGGAGGCCGCCGATGCGGGTGCTGCCTGCCTGCGCATCAACCCCGGCAACATCGGCTCGCAGGCACGGGTGAAGGAAGTGGTGAAGGCGGCCAAGGCCAATGGCTGTTCGATCCGCATCGGGGTCAACGCCGGCTCGCTGGAAAAGCATCTGCTCGAAAAATATGGTGAACCCTGCCCGGAGGCGCTGGTCGAAAGCGCGCTGGAGCATATGAAAATGCTGCAGGACGAGGATTTCCACGAGTTCAAGATTTCGGTGAAGGCGTCGGACGTGTTCCTTGCCGTGGCGGCTTACAATGGGCTTGCCGAAGTCTGCGATTATCCGCTGCATCTGGGTATTACCGAGGCCGGCGGCTTGCAGGGCGGCACGGTGAAATCGTCGATCGGACTGGGCATGCTGCTATGGGCCGGGGTCGGCGATACGATTCGCGTGTCCCTGTCCGCCGATCCGGTCGAGGAAGTGAAGGTTGGCTATCACATCCTGAAATCGCTGGGCATTCGGGCGCGCGGCGTGCGGGTGGTTTCGTGCCCATCGTGCGCGCGGCAGGGCTTTGATGTGGTCAAGACCGTCGAAACGCTGGAAACGCGCCTGGCGCATATCACGACGCCGCTGTCGCTGTCGGTGCTCGGCTGCGTCGTCAACGGCCCCGGCGAAGCGCGCGAGACCGATATCGGGCTGACCGGTGGCGGCAATGGCCGGCACATGGTGTTCCTGTCCGGCATTACCGACCATGTCATCGAAAGCGAGAAGATGGTCGATCACATCGTCATGCTGGTCGAGAAGAAGGCTGCCGAACTGGAAGCCATCAAGACGGCAGCGGAGTTGGCGGCGGGGGCGATTGCGGCCGAGTGATCGGGCGCGTTCTGGCATTGCTGCCCTGGGCAGGTGTCGGCATTGCCAAGACCTTGGCGCTCGTCTGGTTGATCACCGCGCCTGACCGGCTGTGGCCGCAGGCGATGGCGGCGTTGCTGGTCGCCTGGCTGTTGGTTGGGGTCGGGCTTTTGCTACGCCAACAGCTGTCGGACGGGGGGCTGTCGGACGGGGGCGCCGAAGCAAGCCCCGACGCAGGATCGTGAGCGAGCCCGGGCTTTGGGATTATCTGCGCGAAAGCCTTGAACCGCTCGGCGTGGTGCGCATCCGTCGGATGTTCGGCGGGGCCGGGGTGAGCGTCGATGGTTTCAACATCGGCTTTTTCGGCAGCGATATTTTGTACCTGAAGGCCGATGCCGACAATGCGGCGGCGTTCGATGCCGAAGGGCTGGACCATCTCGTTTATGACAAGGCCGGGCAGTTGATGGCGATGTCCTATCGGCGGGCGCCGGATGCTGCCTATGATGACCCGGAGATCATGCGCGAATGGGGTGAAATGGCGTTGGCGGCGGCAATTCGGGCGAAGGCACCCAAGCGGCGCGGCAAATAAAATTCCGGGCAGGTGGCGGTTACCTTGCTGAGGGCGATGTAGACGCTGGTTATGCCGGCAATGTTGCCCCATGGTGGTTCCCGGGATTGAATGGGGTAGAGCGATGACGGTGCAGCGGCTGATTTATTGGTCCCAGCCCTTTGGTTTTGATGAGCAGATGCTGGCGGGCATCTTGATGCAGGCGCGCCGCAACAATTTGCGCGATGGCCTGACCGGTGCCTTGATCGTGCGTGCCGATGTCTATTTGCAGTTGCTGGAAGGGCCGAGCGATGCGGTCGATGCCTGTTTTGCACGCATCAGGCGGGATAATCGCCATCTGGCGGTGACGACCGTGAGCAGCCAATTGGTGGAAGATCGATTGTTCCCGCAATGGACGATGCGCGACGACCCGGCGCAAAGCTGGATGTGGAGCGCGAGCGAAGTAGAGGACGGCGCGATGGAGCGGGCAACACCCGCGGCGTTCGTCGCAATCTTTGAGCGTCTGGCCACGACGGCTGCGGTTTGAACGGGGCTTCGCGCCTTTTGGAACCGTATCGCGGAAATATTCGATCTGGCTAGCGGCTGGGTATGATCAGGCTTGCGCTTGGCCGCCGGTGATGGTCATTGCGCCCATGATCCGTCCCGCCGCACCCACCGATATTCCAGACATCCGCGCCATGATCGTGGAGCTTGCGGTGTATGAGCGCGAACCCGATGCGGTAAAGGCAAGCGAGGCGGATTTGCACCGCGCATTGTTCGGTGAGCGGCCGATGGCGGAGGCGGTGATCGCCGAGCATGACGGGGCGGCAGTTGGTTTTGCGCTGTTCTTCACCAATTTTTCGACCTGGGAAGGCAAGGGCGGGCTTTACCTGGAGGATTTGTTCGTGCGGCCCGCGGCGCGGGGGCTGGGCATTGGCAAGGCGTTGCTGGTGCATCTGGCCGGGATTGCCGTGGCGCGGGATTACGGGCGGTTCCAGTGGCAGGTGCTCGACTGGAACGCGCCGGCGATCGGGTTCTACAAATCGCTGGGGGCCGTGCCGCAGGCGGAATGGATAGCGATGCGGGTGGACGGCGATGCGTTGAAGCGGCTCGCGGCGGGGTAGGCGAAGCGCCGCGACCGGACCTGTCTCCGCAAGACTGCACCATGGTTTGGGAGAAGCGCCGCGGCAAAGCCGCGGCTGGCGTCGGACGGGTTCAGCGCGCAGGAGCGCGCGCTGGCCCGCCGGCCGGTCTTGCGCCTGTCGGCGCGCAAGGTTGCACCATGCGCGCTCGCGGCGCCGCGACTAGCCGCGCGGCGCGCCGGGGTGTTCGCGTGGTGCGGGGACCGATGCGCCCTTTTCGGCCGCATTATAGCGTTCGATCGATTCAACGATCAGCCGTTCGGCGGTGACGCGGCCTTCCCAGCCGAGGAACTTGGTCCATTTGCCTGGCTCCAGATCCTTGTAATGGGTAAAGAAATGCTCGATCTGCTGTAGCAGGATGTCGGGCAGATCGGTGTGTTCATGGACGTCGGCGTAATAGGGGTGGACCTTGTTGACCGACACGCAGAGCAGCTTTGCATCGCCGCCGGCGTCATCCTCCATCAGCATCACGCCCACCGGGCGCACGCGGCTGATGCAGCCCGGCACGAACGGCGTGCGGGCGACGACGAGCGCATCGATGGGGTCGCCATCCTCGGCCAGCGTGTGCGGGATGAAGCCATAGTTGGTGGGGTAGCGCATCGCGGTGTGCAGGATGCGATCGACGAATAGCGCGCCCGATGCCTTGTCGAGTTCATATTTCACCGGCTCGCCGCCCAGCGGGCATTCGATGACGACGTTGACATCATGGGGCGGGTTCACGCCGATGGGGATCTGGTCGATGCGCATGTGCTACTCCTGTGATGCGGCGCGGCGTAGTCGAGCGGGCGCGATTCGTCCATGCCGATGCGTTGACGGCGGCGCGTTTGCGCGGTCCGCCATGGCGGTCAAGGACGCGGTGCCAGCAGCTTGTCGAGCGGCCCGTCGTCCTTGGTATTCTTCACAAATCGTGGATAGCGCAGGCCCTGGTGCCAATCGAGGGTAACGGCGCGCAACCTGTCGCTGGTGCGGACGAGCAGCCGGATGGGCGCGCTGCCGCCCTTCGCAGCGGCGATTTCGGCCTTGATGAGATCGTCGCTGAACGGCTTGTCGTTTACTGCGATGAGGGTGTCGCCCACCGTCAGCCCTGCGGCGAAGGCGGCGCTGTCCCACATGACCTGATCGACGCGGCCTTCCTTGCCAATGACGATGCCGCCCGAATAGCTGAGATCGTTGATCTTGCGGTTGCGCATCTGGTCGGCAAAGGTCGGCGTCGGGGTGTCGGTGTAGACCAGGCTGTAGCCCGAGGCGGTGAAGCCGGCGAGCGGTGCGCTGCTGGCCTTTTCTGTCAGCCGCGTCTTCAGGAAACCGGCCCAATCATAGGGGGTGACGCCGTTCAGCGTTTTGACCAGCGTGTCGAAATCATAGGTGTTGATGCCCCAGTCACCATCGTTGACGCCAAAGAAGGCCTTGGCGAAATCGTCCATGCCGCGGGCGCCATTGGTTTCGCGGCGGATGATGCTGTCCACCTCGGTCCAGATCAGCAGGCCTTCGTTGTAATAATCCTCGCTGCGCTGCTGGCTGAGCCAGGCCTTTGGCGCGCGCGCGGCGATGACGGGATCATTGGTGGTGTCATCCAGCGAGCGCCAGCTCCGCCCCGGGCGTTCGTTCAGGCTGGCGGCGATGGCGGCGAGCGAATCCAGCGTTTCCTGCTTGGTGAACAGGCCCGACCGGGCGCCGAGCACATAACCCCAGAACTGCGTCTGGCCTTCATAGACCCAGAGCAGCGAATCGCGCATCGGCATGCTGTAATTGGCGGTGAACAGATCGGCACCGCGGCGGTATTTGCCATTCCAGCTATGAGTGAATTCGTGCGGCAACAGGTTGCGGCGACCGGGGCCCTTGTCCCATTCGGTGAAATAGCCGGGGTTTACGCCGTCTTCGCTGCTGCGATGATGCTCAAGCCCGATGCCGCCGAGCTGGTCGCTCATGGTGACGAGGAAATCATAATGGTTGAAATGGCGGGCGCCGAACAGCTTTAGTGCCTGATCGACAAGGCGTTTATGGGCATCGATCTGATCGGGCTTGGCGTCCAGAAAACGCGGCGCATCGGCGATGACATCGAGCATTACGCCCTGGCCAAGATCCCACTGGCGGCCCCAGCGACCGGCAATGAAGGGCGAATCGACCAATGTTTCATAATCCGTAGTTTCATACGCAACCGTGTCGCCGCTGGTTGCCGTCTTGCGCAGCGCGCCGAACGCCTGCCAGCCGCTTGGCCAGGTGATGCTGGTCGTCACTGGAATCCGGCGGGTGTAATAGCCGGCGGGATAAAGCGAGACCGAATTGGGTTGCAGGCTGATCATGTCGGCGGTGGCGACGATGCGGCCCTGATCCCCCGCCGTGGCGGACAGGAAATCGAACCGCACATCGAGCGCGGTGGTGCCGGCCGGTACGTCGATGTGGAAGGCGTAAACGTCGATCACATCACGCTTCCACACCAGCGGCTTGCCATTGGCGCTGATCACCAGCCCGGCGACCTTTGACAATTCGCCGCGTGGTGCATGGTTGCCCGGCAGCCATTTGGGAAACAGCAGCGTCATCGGTGCACTCGCGCTGGCGGCGGGGACGGGGATGCTCTGGCGCACCTTGAAGATACCGCGCACGGTGTCGGTTGCATCAATGCGCAGCACCATGGTGCCGGGAAAGGCAATGTCCTGCGGCGCGGGGATGGTGTCTGTGATCGGCAGTTGTTGTGGCATCGAACGCACGACCTGGGCCGATGCCGAGCTGGCGGGCAAGGTTGACGCAGCGGTGACGAGCAGCGCCGATGCGCCGGACAGCAGGATTGATCTGAACATGGGTTCCCCTTTGCGACCCTGATAGCCAAGCGGTTGCCGAACTGTCCAGCCGGCGAGCCCGGATGCTGCCATGGTGCGGCAAGGTGTGCGCTGGTGACAATCGGTCGCTTGTCGCCTATCGCAGGCGCCATATGACCACGCAGCAGCGCCCTCGCGGCACCCAGGACATGATCGGCGAACAGGCCGCCCGGTTCGACCATGTCGTATCGACATTCGACCGTGTGCGGCGGCTGTATGGCTTTGGCCGTATCGAAGTGCCGGTTTTTGAATCGACGACGGTGTTTTCGCGGTCGCTTGGTGAAACCACCGATGTTGTGTCGAAGGAAATGTATTCGTTCGAGGATCGCGGCGGGGATTCGCTGACGCTGCGGCCGGAATTCACCGCCGGCATTGCGCGGGCCTATATCGAGAATGGCTGGCAACAACTGAGCCCGGTGAAGGTGGCGACCTGGGGGCCGCTGTTCCGCTATGAACGGCCGCAAAAGGGCCGGTTCCGGCAATTTCACCAGTTGGATGCCGAAGTGATTGGCGCCGCCGAACCGGCCGCCGATGTCGAGGTGATCGCGCTGGCGCAGCAACTGTTGAACGAATTGGGCGTTGCGGGTGACGTGACGCTGCAACTGAATACCATGGGCGACCCGGAAACGCGGGCGGCGTGGAGCGCGGCGACGGCGGCGCATTTTGCAGCGCACGCCGATGCGTTGAGCGAGGACAGCAAGCGCCGTCTGGCCACCAACCCGTTGCGGATTCTGGACAGCAAGGATGCGGCCGACAAGGCGCTGGTGGCGGCGGCGCCTAGCATCGACGGTTTCATGACGAGCGAGGCCGGCGTGTTCTATGAAGCGTTGCAGAAGGGCCTGCAGGCATCCGGCGTCGCATGGGCGGCCAATCAACGGCTGGTGCGCGGGCTGGATTATTACCGTCACACGGTGTTCGAATTCGTGACCGAGGCGCTGGGCGCGCAGGGCACGGTGATTGGCGGTGGTCGCTATGACGGGTTGATCGGCACGATGGGCGGCCCCGAAACGCCGGCGGTGGGCTGGGCCGGGGGAATCGAGCGGCTGGCGATGCTGGCAGCGGCGCCGGCGGTAACCCCGGTGGACGTGGCGGTGGTGGCGATGGGCGCGGCCGGGGAAACGGTGGCGCTGTCGCTGCTGGCGGCGTTGCGGCGGACCGGGGTTGCGGCCGAGCAGGGTTGGCGCGGCAATATGAAAAAGAAGATGGAGCGTGCCGGCAAATCAGGCGCGCGGATCGCCGTGTTGATCGGCGATGACGAGGTTGGCAAGGGTATCGTGACCGTGCGTGACCTCGGATCGGGCGAACAATTGCCGCTGGAGATGGAAGAAGCGGTGTCTGCGATCCAGGCGCGGCTGGCGGGCGGCGGCCTGAAGGGATGAGGATTTCGCCCGAGCGGATCGCGCAAATAGAGCGCCGCCATGCCGACCTTGCTGCCCAGATGGGCAACCCGTCGCTTGCCGCCGATAAATTCGTGCAGCTTTCCAAGGATTATGCCGAACTGACGCCAGTCGTGGAGGCCGCGGCGGCGCTGCGATCGCTGCGCGATGAGGCGGAAAGCCTGAAATCCATCACCGCCGACGACGAAATGTATGCGATGGCGCAGGAGGAGCTTGAGGCCATCGAAGATCAATTGCCGGCAGCCGAGCGGGTGCTGGCGTTGAAATTGCTGCCGACCGACAGCGCCGATGCCAAGCCGGCGATGCTGGAAATCCGCGCCGGGACCGGCGGGGACGAAGCCGCGCTGTTCGCTGGTGACCTGTATCGCATGTACGAACGCTATGCAGCGACGCGCGGTTGGCGGGTGGAACTGATGTCGGCATCGCAGGGTGAAATGGGCGGTTTCAAGGAAATCATCGCCAGCGTCACCGGCGACAGCGTGTTCGCCCGGTTGAAATTCGAAAGCGGCGTGCACCGGGTGCAGCGGGTCCCGGCCACCGAGACCCAGGGGCGCATCCATACCAGCGCTGCCACGGTCGCCGTGCTGCCGGAAGCCGAGGAAGTCGATGTGCAGATCGACGACAAGGACCTGCGCATCGACGTGTTTCGCTCTTCCGGCCCCGGCGGACAGTCGGTCAATACCACTGACAGTGCGGTGCGCATCACCCATTTGCCGTCGGGCCTGGTCGTGCAGCAGCAGGACGAGAAATCGCAGCACAAGAACAAGGCCAAGGCGATGAAGGTGCTGCGGTCACGACTGTATGATCTTGAACGCAGCAAGGTCGATCAGGCCCGATCGGCGGACCGCAAGGCGATGGTTGGATCGGGCGATCGATCGGAACGTATCCGCACCTATAATTACCCGCAGGGCCGCGTTACCGACCACCGCATCAACCTGACGTTGCACCGCCTGCCGGAGATTATGGAGGGCAGCGGGCTGGAGGAGATGGTGTCGGCGCTGATTTCCGAGGATGAGGCCGCGCGCCTGGCGGAACTGGGTTGACGATGGCGGGCGCTGGGGCGAGCGCCGGCCTGTGAACGCCGCCCAGGCGTTGCTCGCTGCCGGCCGGCGCATCGATCGTTTCGATGCAGAGGTGTTGCTGGCGCATCTGGCGGGGGTCGATCGGCTGGCGTTGATGGCTGGCCCTGCCGAGATCGACGTCGATGCGGCGGCGTTTGAGGCGCTGGTCGCGCGCCGTGCCACTGGTGAGCCTGTCGCCTACATCATCGGCAGCCGCGAATTCTGGTCGTTGCCGCTGCGGGTGACGCCCGATGTCCTGATACCGCGCCCCGATTCCGAAACGCTGATCGAAGCGGCGGTGGCGGCCTGCAAGGACCGCGCGCCGGCGACCATCCTTGATCTTGGCACGGGTTCCGGCGCGCTGTTGCTCGCGGCGCTGTCGGAATGGCCGCGCGCCCGGGGGCTGGGCGTCGATGCGTCCCCGGCGGCGCTGGCGGTGGCGGTTGGCAACGCCCGGGCGCTGGGGTTTGGCCACCGCGCGGTGTTCGCGAATGGCGATTGGGGTCAGGGGCTGCGGCAGCGCTTCGACCTGATCCTGTGCAACCCGCCCTATGTCGAGGCCGATGCCGATCTGGCCCCGGACGTGCGCGACCATGAACCGGCATCGGCGTTGTTTGCCGGGCCGGAGGGACTGGATGCCTATCGCCTGTTGGTGCCGCAACTGCCCGGCCTGCTCAATCCGGGCGGCATTGCCGTGCTGGAGATCGGCTCCGGGCAGGCTGCCGCCGTGTCCGAACTGGCGAAGGCGGCGGGTTTTGCGCCGGTTTTGCACCGTGATCTGTCGGGGCGTGATCGCTGTCTGGTGCTTGCCCCGGCGCTTCCCTGAACGCCGGGTTCTAGAGCCGAACCATCGCCATCATGGCCGCCGACCCATAGCGATCGCCGGCGGTGGTGCCGGGCGGCAGCGCGGCATCAAGCGTTGCCATATCGGCAGCGGAGAGCGCGAGGTTCGCGGCGCCGGCATTGTCTTCCAGCGTGACGCGCCGTTTGGAACCGGGGATCGGCACGATGCTGTCGCCCTTGTGCAGCAGCCAGGCCAGCGCCACCTGCGCGGCGGTCGCACCATGGGCTGCGGCGATGGCCTGCACGGTGGCGACAGCGGCCATGTTGCGATCATAGTTTTCGCCCTGATAACGCGGATCGCGCTTGCGATAATCGGTATCCGGCAGATCTTCGGCGCGGGGCTGGGTGCCGGTAAGGAAACCCCGGCCGAGCGGCGAATAGGGCACGAAACCGATGCCGAGCTCCTGGCAGACTGGCCAGATTTCATCCTCGACGCCGCGTTCCCACAGCGACCATTCGCTTTGCAGCGCGCTGATCGGGTGGGTGGCATGGGCGCGGCGCAGGGTGCCGGCGCCGGCCTCTGACAGGCCGAGGAAGCGGACCTTGCCCTCCCTTACCAGCGCGGCCATGGCGCCGACGGTGTCTTCGATGGGCACATTCGGATCGACGCGGTGCTGGTACAAAAGGTCGATATGGTCGGTGCCGAGCCGTTTCAGGCTGGCTTCGGTAACGGCGCGGACGTTGGCGGGGCTGGAATCGACGCCGGCAACCTTGCCATCCCGAATCCGGAACCCGAATTTCGTGGCGATGATCGCCTTGTCGCGACGGTCGGCAAGCGCCTTTCCGATGAGTTCTTCGTTGAGGAACGGCCCATAAACCTCTGCCGTATCAAAGAAATTGATGCCGAGATCGAGGGCGCGATGCAGCGTGGCGTTGGCCTCGGCGATGTCGACAGTGCCGTACATCGCCGCCTGGCCCGAAACGCCGGCCATGCCCATGCAGCCGAGGCCGATTGCCGAAACGGTGAGGCCTTGCGAGCCGAGCGAGCGCATTTTCATGGGGAAACTCCTTGTTTTCACCAGTCTAGCCGCCGGGCTTCGACAAGCCAATCGGGCTGGCGTAAACAGCCGTCGGTTTGAAGGATAATGCACAGCCATGAGTCGCAAATATTTCGGCACGGACGGTATCCGCGGCCTGACCAACACGGCGCCGATGACGGCCGCAATTGCCATGAAAGTGGGCCAGGCGGCGGGGACGCGGTTCCTGCGCGGGACGCACAAGCACCGGGTGGTGATCGGCAAGGATACGCGGCTGTCGGGCTATATGATGGAATCGGCGTTGACCGCGGGGTTCACCTCGGTCGGCATGGACGTGATTCAGCTGGGGCCGATGCCGACGCCGGCGGTGGCGATGCTGACGCGGTCGCTGCGTGCCGACCTGGGCGTGATGATTTCGGCGAGCCACAATCCGTTCCACGACAATGGCATCAAGCTGTTCGGGCCCGATGGCTACAAGCTTTCCGACGCCGATGAGGCCGAAATCGAGGCGATGATCGACGCCGACGTGGCGTTGGCGGCGCCGCGCGCCATTGGCCGGGCGCGGCGGATCGACGATGCGCAGGGGCGGTATATCCATTTTGCCAAGGATACGTTTCCGGAACACCTGCGGCTTGATGGCATGAAGGTGGTGCTCGATTGCGCCCATGGCGCCGCGTACAAGGTGGCGCCCGAAGCCTTGTGGGAATTGGGCGCCGAAGTTGATACGATTGGCGTGAAGCCCAATGGTTTCAACATTAACGACGATATCGGGTCCACCCATCCAAGGGCGTTGCAGATGCGCGTGCTGGAGACCGGCGCGGATATCGGCATCGCGCTGGATGGCGATGCCGACCGCTTGATCGTGGTCGATGAGCGTGGCCAGATCGTTGATGGCGACCAGTTGATGGCGCTGGTGACGGGGCAGGCGCAGGATGCGGGCACGTTGCGCGGCGGCGGCCTGGTGGCGACGGTGATGTCGAACCTGGGGCTGGAACGCTGGCTGTCGGGGCGCGGCCTGACGCTGCAGCGCGCCGGGGTGGGTGACCGTTATGTGCTGGAGGCGATGCGCGCCGGCGGGTTCAACATCGGTGGTGAACAGTCAGGGCATTTGATCCTGGCCGATCATTCGACGACGGGCGACGGGTTGGTGGCGGCATTGCAGGTATTGGCGGCGCTGGTTTCGGCGGGCAAGCCGGCGAGCGAGGTGCTGCACCTGTTCGATCCGTTGCCGCAATTGCTCAAAAGCGTGCGGTTTACCGGCAAACCTTTGGAGGATGACAAGGTTAAGGCTGCGATTGCGGATGGTGAGGCGCGGTTGCACGGCACCGGGCGCCTGTTGATCCGCAAATCCGGGACGGAACCGGTGATCCGGGTGATGGCAGAGGGCGAGAACAAGGCGCTGGTCAAGGCGGTGGTCGAGGATATCTGCGCCGCGGTGGTGGCGGCGTGAGCCTGGAAATGCGGCCCGATTGCGAACGCTGCGGCGCCGACCTGCCGGCCGATATGGCGGGTGCGATGATCTGTTCGTTCGAGTGTACATTCTGTGCGGACTGCGTGGCGGGGTCGCTGGCGGGGGTCTGCCCGAATTGTGGCGGCGGGTTTCAGGCGCGGCCGTTGCGGGCAGGGGCGGCATTGGCGCGCCATCCGGCGGCGGTGGAGCGCAAGTATCGTGGCTGATCCGGCGCGTATCCTGGTCGTGGCCGGTTCGGATTCCGGTGGCGGGGCCGGGATTCAGGCTGATATCAAGACGATTACCTGCCTGGGCGGTTTTGCGATGACCGCGGTGACGGCGGTGACCGTGCAGAATACGCTGGGGGTTGCGGCGATTCATGCGGTGCCGGCCGAGATCGTGGCGGCGCAGATGCGGGCTTGTATCGATGATCTGGGTGTCGATGCGGTCAAGATCGGCATGATTGGCGGGGTGGAAACCATCATCGCGGTGGCCGACGTGCTGGCGGGGTTGCGGGTGCCGATCGTGCTTGATCCTGTGATGGTGGCCAAGGGGGGCGCCAGCCTGATCGATGACGAGGCGGTGTGGGCGCTGGTCGAGCGATTGTTGCCACTGGCGACGGTGGTGACGCCGAACACGCCAGAACTGGCGGTGCTGAGTGAAACCGATGTCGATGATGCGGCCGATGCGTTGCTGGCGGCGCAGGAACTGCTCAATCGTGGGCCGCGGGCTGTGTTGGCCAAGGGCGGGCATTTGCCGGGTGATGTGATTACCGATTGGCTGGTGACGCGCGGCGGGCACACGGCATTCACCGGGCCGCGCATTGCGTCGCGGCACACGCATGGCACCGGTTGCACGCTGGCATCGGCGCTGGCCTGCGGGCTGGCGGCGGGGCTTTCGATGGAGGCAGCGGTTGTGCAGGCGCGGGCGTTCGTGTCGCAGGGCATTGCGCGGGCGCCGGGTTTTGGCGATGGGCATGGGCCGTTGGGGTTTTATCCGCTTCCGTGACGGGGAAAGCCGACCAATTCGGGTGGGAAAATCGCGTGTCCGGGGTGGTCGCCGGGGTGGATGAGGCCGGGCGTGGCCCCTGGGCGGGGCCGGTTGTGGCGGCTGCGGTGGTGCTGGACAGGCGGCGTTATCCCGCCGGATTGAATGATTCAAAGCAGCTTTCGGCAGCCGTGCGGGAGCGATTGCACGGTGAATTGATGGGCTGTGCGACGGTTGGCGTGGGCATGGCCAGCGTTGCCGAGATCGATGCGCTCAACATCCACTGGGCCACCATGCTGGCCATGGAGCGGGCGGTTGCGACGTTGGGGGTGCTGGTCGATCACGTGCTGGTCGACGGCAATCGGTTGCCGCGCTGGGCGCACAAGGCGACGGCGATTGTCGGCGGGGATGCGGTGTGCGCGTCGATTTCGGCGGCGTCCATCATCGCCAAGGTGACGCGGGACCGATTGATGGTGGCGTTGGATGGCGAATGTCCGGGTTATGGCTGGGGGCGCAACCGCGGTTATGGCACCGCCGAACATGCGCGGGCGCTGGCGGCGCTGGGGGTCACGGCGCACCATCGCCGCAGTTTTGCGCCGGTACGGGCGCGGTTGGCAGGGTGATTGGCCGGGTTTTGAACGGTGTTGCGGGGGTGTTGCGGTGATTTGGGGTTCTCCCATCCCCGACCACTGCCGCGAACATGAGGGGGAAAGCAGGGGAGAAGAAAGGGGTGGCGAGTCTTTTGGGCAACACGCAATTTGTGGGGGGTGCCGGGCGGACCAGACTCAACATCTGGACTGTTTGAGTCGATTGCGAGTGAATCCTTCTAACAAATTGACTCTGTTCTGAATCAGTTGGGGGTTGACGGCGAGTCCCGGCTGAATCATGCCGGGTTCTTCGGGCATTTTGCGCCGGGGGACCTGTCTTGAAGACCGACCGCATCATCCTGGGCGATTGCGTCGCCGCGATGAACGCCATGCCGGACGGCTGTGCCGATATCGTGTTCGCCGACCCGCCCTATAATCTGCAACTGGCGCATAATCTGCACCGGCCGGAGGGCGGCAAGGTCGCGGCTGTCGATGATGATTGGGACAAGTTCGTTTCCTATGCCAGCTATGATGAATTCACCAAGGCCTGGCTGGCGGCAGCGCGGCGCATCCTGAAACCCGATGGCGCCATCTGGACGATCGGCAGCTATCACAACATCTTCCGCGTCGGCACGGCGTTGCAGGATGCCGGATTCTGGATCTTGAACGACATCATATGGCGCAAGGCCAATCCGATGCCGAATTTCAAGGGCACGCGGTTCACCAATGCTCATGAAACGCTGATCTGGGCATCGAAATCCGAAAATTCGAAATATCGGTTCAACTATCACGCCATGAAGGCAATGAACGATGAACTGCAGATGCGGTCCGACTGGCTGATCCCGATCTGCACCGGCGGCGAGCGGTTGAAGACCGACGGGGTGAAATCCCACCCGACGCAAAAGCCCGAGGCGCTGCTGTATCGGGTGCTGCTGGCCTGTTCGGAGCCGGGCGATTTGATCGTCGATCCGTTTTTCGGCACGGGCACCACCGGCGCTGTCGCCAAATTGCTCGGCCGGCGCTGGATCGGCATCGAGCGCGAGGCAAAATATGTGGCGGTCGCCGAAAAGCGCATAGCCGGGCTGTTGCCGCTGTCCGGCGGCGACATGGCGGTGACGCAGGGCAAGCGCGGCGAAGTGCGGATTCCGTTCGGATCGCTGGTATCATCGGGCCTGGTGCGGCCCGGCACGCGATTGTTCGGCCCGCAGCGCCGCCATGCCGCCGAAGTGCGCGCCGACGGGTCGTTGAGCATGGGCAAGCAGACCGGATCGATCCACCAATTGGGGGCGGCGGCGCAGGGGCTGCCAAGCTGTAATGGCTGGACATTCTGGCATATCGAGGAGGCAGGTGCGCTGGTGCCGATCGATGCCAAGCGCATTGCTTATCGCGAGACGCTGGGAACCGCCTGAAGTGGTGGCCGGGCGGTGATTTCCGGTCGTTTACGGACTTGCAGGCAGGGACTTGCAGGACGTGTGTTGACGCACTAATACGGCGCCATTCAGAAGCCTTGGGAGTAGTCATGTCTCGTTCGATCCTGTTGCGCGCCTCTGCGCTTGCGATGATGGCATTTACCTTGCCGGCAACCGCCGCCATCGCCGCCGATTCCTCGATGGCAACATCCAAGCCGGATATCGGCAAGTTCGGCTTTGATGAAAGCGGCATGGACCGCAGCGTTGCGCCGGGCGATGACTGGGGCCGGTTCGCCAATGGCACGTACCTGTCGAAGCTGGAGATTCCGGCCGACAAATCGAATTTCGGCATGTTCACCAAGCTGCGCGACCTGAGCCAGGAACGCACAAGGACGATCATCGAGGCCGCCGCTGCCAAGGGTGGCGAGGCCGGCAGCAATGCCCAGAAGGTTGGCGATTATTATGCCAGTTTCATGGATGAAGCCGGCATCGAGGCCAAGGGGCTGGCGCCGGTCAAGCCGATGCTGGATGCCATTGCCGCGGTGAACGATCGCGCCAGCCTTGCCAGCGCCTTTGGCAGGATGACCCGTGAAGGCATGGACATGCCGCTGGGCGCCGCGATTTTCGGCGATCTGAAGAACCCCGATATCCTGTCCGCCTATATCGGGCAGGGCGGCCTGGGCCTGCCGGACCGGGATTATTACCTGGATGAAAAGAACCCCAAGTTCGCCGAAGTGCGCGCCAAATATCTGACGCACATTGCCAAGATGCTGACGCTTGCCGGCATTCCGGATGCGGCGGCAAAGGCGCAGGGCATCTATGATCTGGAAAAGAAGATCGCCATGGTTCACTGGAGCCAGGTCGAGCAGCGGCAGGTCGAGAAGATCTATAACCCGGTTGGCCGCGATGCCATCGATGGTGCCTATCCGGGGGTCGATTGGGCGGCGTTGCTGACCGCGCAGGGGCTTCAAGGCCAGAAAGAGATCATCATCGCCCAGCCAAGCGCGGTGACCGGCATCGCCAAACTGGTGGCCAGCGAGCCAATGCAATTGTGGCGCGATTACATGACGTTCCGCCTGCTGTCGTCGGCAGCGCCCTATCTGACCAAGGCCATGGTCGATGAGAATTTTGCGTTTTTCGGCACCGTGCTGAACGGACAGCCTGAAAACCAGCCGCGCTGGAAGCGGGCGACGGATTCGACATCGGCGGTGCTCGGCGAAGCAGTTGGCGCGCTGTATGTCGCGCAATATTTCCCGCCGGCGGCCAAGGCCAAGGCCGATGAGCTGGTGAAGAACATCATCGCCGCCATGGATGGACGGTTGCAAAATCTGACCTGGATGGACCCCAGGACCAAGGAACAGGCGCGGGCCAAGCTGGCAGCGTTCACGCCAAAGATCGGTTATCCCGACAAGTGGCAGGATTACAGCAAGTTCGAGGTTGTGCGCGGCGATGCGCTGGGCAACATATTCCGGTCGCGCGCCTATGAATATCAGCGCAATCTCGACAAGATCGGCAAGCCGATTGACCGCAGCGAATGGCAGATGACGCCGATGACGGTGAACGCCTATGCCAACCCGTTGTGGAACGAGATCGTGTTCCCGGCCGCCATCCTGCAGCCGCCGTTCTTTGACCCCAATGCCGATGCCGCGGTGAATTATGGTGCCATCGGTGCTGTGATCGGCCATGAAATCAGCCATCATTTCGACGATCAGGGCCGCAAGTTCGACAAGTACGGCAAGCTGGCGGATTGGTGGACGGCGGAGGATATTACCCGGTTCAAGGCGCTGACCGACAAGGTTGTGGCGCAATATGCCGGGTATGAGCCGTTGAAGGGCACCCATGTGAACGGCGAACTGACGCTGGGCGAGAACATGGCCGATCTGGCCGGGCTGACCGTTGCGTTCGACGCCTATCACAAGGCGCTGGACGGCAAGACACCGCCGGTCATTGATGGGTTTACCGGTGACCAGCGCTTCTTCCTGGGCTTTGCGCAGGTGTGGCGGCAGAAGTATCGTGACGCGGCCCTGCTGCGCGGGTTGACCACCGATCCGCATACCCCGGGTCATGTGCGCCCGAATGTCGTGCGCAATCTGGATGGCTGGTATGCGGCATTCGGTGCCAAGCCGGGTGAGGCGCTGTACCTGGCGCCAAAGGATCGGGCGCGAGTCTGGTAACGCAATATTTCCGGCCCATCGGGCTTGGGGCCGTCGGCAGGCTTACGCTTGCCGGCGGCCCGTTGCGATTCTCGCACGTCGAAGTGCGGGCTCGCGGGGAGGCGCCGCGCGTTGTCGATGCGGCGGATGTGGATGCGGCGACACTGGCGGCGCTGACGTCTGCGCGGGCGCCGCTGGCCGGGTTGCCGGCGGGGCGCACCGCGGTGATGGGCATCATCAACGTGACGCCGGACAGTTTTTCGGATGGGGGGCGCAATGCCGCCCCCGATGTGGCGATTGCGGCGGCGCGGGCGCAGGTGGCGGCGGGGGCTGACATAATCGATATCGGGGCGGAATCGACCCGGCCCAAGGCGGACATTGTCGATCTGGCCACCGAGCAGGCGCGATTGGCGCCGGTGTTGGCGGGACTTGCCGGGCTGCACTGGAGCATCGACACCCGCAAGGCCGGCATCATGGCGATGGCGCTGGACCATGGTGCCGTGCTGATCAACGATGTGTCGGCACTGTCGCATGATCCGGCGGCGCTGGCGCTGGTCGCGGCACGCGGTTGCCCGGTGGTGTTGATGCATGCGCAGGGGGACCCGGCGACGATGCAGGACGCGCCGGCCTATGATGACGCGCTGCTCGATGTGTACGACTGGCTGGCGGCGCGGGTTGACGCGTGCGTTGCGGCGGGTATCGACCGGTCGCGCATCATGATCGATCCGGGCATCGGTTTCGGCAAGACGCTGGCGCATAACCTTGCAATATTGCAGGGGGTTGCGCTGCTCCACGGCCTGGGCGTGCCGGTGCTGCTGGGTGCCAGCCGCAAGGCATTGGTAGGGCGGCTTGCCGAAGCCGGCGGTGCGGCGGAGGTGCTGCCCGATGCGCGTTTGCCGGGCAGTATCGCCATCGCATTGCACGCGGCGGCGTGCGGGGTGCAGGTGGTGCGCGTGCATGATGTTCCCGAAACCGTGCAGGCATTGGCCGTGTGGCGCGCGACGCAGGGCGTTTCCACCTAGTGCCGGGGTGTATCCGATCGGCGCAGACTATCGAATTGCGGCGTGACATCCTTTCAGCCATGTTGCATTTATCAGATGGTATGTGCGAGGGGCGCATCTTGACGGTCTATGGGAACGAAAATGGCGAATGATGGCAGCACGCCGGATACGGGCAATGAAGGGCATCGGGCGACCTATGAGTCGTTCATGTCGATCACCAAATGGGCGGTCGGCCTGATCGCCGGCTTGCTGATCGTGCTGGCCTTGGTGCTCGTCCACTGACCCGGTGGTAACCGGGCGGTACAGTGGAATGCACACTCTGAATTGACGAATAGGCCATGTTGACGACGTTTACGACGTTGACAATCAAGCCATGGACTGGGGACGAAATATGAAAATCGCCGTGTTGCGCGAAACCGCCGATGCAGAAAACCGCGTCGCCGGCACCCCGGAGACGATCAAGAAACTCATCGGGCTTGGCGCGACCCTGGCGGTGGAGAGCGGTGCCGGGGCGGGGGCCAATATCGCCGATGCGGCCTATGGGGACGCCGGGGCGACCGTGGGTGACCGTGCTTCGGTGATTGCCGATGCCGATCTGATCCTGGCCGTGCAGGGGCCGGTCGCGGCCGATCTGCCCGGTGCCAAACAGGGCGCGATGCTGGCGGCGATCCTGTCGCCGTTCGCCGACAAGGCGCGGATCGATGGCTATGCCAAGGCCGGCATCACAGCGCTTTCGATGGAATTCATGCCGCGCATCACCCGCGCGCAATCGATGGACGTACTGTCGTCGCAATCGAACCTGGCCGGCTACAAGGCGGTGATCGATGCCGCCGGCACCTATGGCCGGGCGTTTCCGATGATGATGACGGCGGCCGGCACCATTTCGGCGGCGCGGGTGTTCGTGATGGGCGTCGGTGTCGCCGGGTTGCAGGCGATTGCCACGGCGCGGCGGCTTGGCGCGCTGGTGTCCGCTACCGATGTGCGTTCGGCGACCAAGGAACAGATTGAATCGCTGGGTGCCAAGGCGATTTTCGTTGAGGACGTGAAGGGAATCGAAGGCGAAGGTTCGGGCGGCTATGCCACCGAAATGTCCGATGAATACAAGGCGGCGCAGGCGGCGCTGGTATCATCGCACATCGCCAAGCAGGATATCGTCATCACCACCGCGCTGATCCCCGGTCGGCCGGCACCACGGCTGATTTCGGATGCGCAGATTGCCTCGATGCGGCCGGGTTCGGTGATCGTCGACCTGGCGGTGGAAAGCGGCGGCAACGTCGAAGGGTCAAGACTTGGCGAAGTTGCGGTCGTGCATGGCGTCAGCATCATCGGCCACAAGAACATCGCCGGGCGATTGGCGGCGGACGCTTCGGCGCTGTATTCGCGCAATTTGTTCAACCTGATCAACGCATTCTGGGACAAGGAGGCTGGCACGCTGGCCTTCCCTGCCGATGACGAGATCGTCAAGGGCATCAAGCTGACCGAGGGCGGCGCCGTCGTCCATGAACGCCTGATTGCGGCCTGAGGAGCAAGACCCGTGGAATTCCTGCAAATTCTCTCCATCTTCGTCATGGCCTGTTTCGTCGGCTATTACGTCGTATGGTCGGTCACCCCGGCGCTGCACACGCCGTTGATGGCGGTGACCAACGCCATTTCATCGGTGATCGTCGTTGGCGCGCTGATCGCTTCATCGGCGGCGGCGGGTGGTTCCGAAACGTCGAAATGGCTGGGCCTGGTCGCGGTGGTGCTGGCCAGCGTCAACATCTTTGGCGGCTTTGCCGTCACGCGGCGCATGCTGGCGATGTACAAGAAAAAAGAAAAGAAGCCGGCTGCGTCGACCTCCGGGTCGAAATAGGCGGATAGGGGCAAGATCATCATGGAACACGCTGCTGTCGCCGCCACGCCCGCCTGGGCCATGCTCGCCTATCTGGTTGCGGGCGTTTTGTTCATCCTGTCGCTGCGCGGTCTTTCGTCGCCGGAATCGAGCCAGCAGGGCAACCGCTATGGCATGATCGGCATGACGATCGCGGTGGGGACGACATTGTTCCTGCACCAGGTCGGACTGCCCTACATCATCGCTGCCATGGCGATCGGCGGCGGCATTGGCTGGTACATCGCCCAGAACATCAAGATGACCGCGATGCCGGAACTTGTCGCCGGATTCCACAGCCTTGTCGGCATGGCCGCCGTTCTGGTTGGTGCCGCGGCCTATCTCAACCCGGCGGCGTTCGGCATTCTGGATCTGGTCACCAACGAGATTCACCAGGCCAGCCGCATCGAAATGGGGCTTGGCGTCGCCATCGGCGCCATCACTTTTTCGGGCTCGGTGATTGCGTTCCTGAAGCTTTCGGGCCGGATGAGCGGCAATCCCATCCTGTTGCCGGGCCGGCACCTCATCAATCTGGCGCTGATCGCCGGCATCCTGGGGCTGGTCGGCTATTTCGTCACCGATGAAAGCGCCTGGGTGTTCTGGACGATCACCGGCCTCAGCTTTGCCATCGGGTTCCTGTTGATCGTGCCGATCGGCGGCGCCGACATGCCCGTCGTCATTTCGATGCTGAACAGCTATTCGGGTTGGGCGGCGGCGGCGATGGGCTTCACGTTGCAGAATACCGCGATGATCATCACCGGCGCGCTGGTCGGTTCATCGGGCGCCATCCTGTCGTACATCATGTGCAAGGCGATGAATCGCAGCTTCATCAGCGTGATCGCCGGTGGTTTTGGCGGCGATACCGATGCCGGCGGGCCCAAAGGCACGGCAATCGCCAAGGCATACAAGGCCGGTTCCGCCGAAGACGCCGCCTTCATCATGAAGAACGCCGAAAGCGTCATCATCGTGCCGGGCTATGGCATGGCGGTGTCGCAGGCGCAGCACGCGCTCAGGGAAATGGGCGACATGCTGAAAAAGGAAGGCGTCAGCGTAAAATACGCCATCCACCCGGTCGCCGGGCGCATGCCGGGCCATATGAACGTGCTGCTCGCCGAGGCTAATGTGCCCTATGACGAGGTGTTCGAACTGGAGGACATCAACAGCGATTTCGCGCAGTGCGATGTGGCGTTCGTGATCGGCGCCAACGACGTGACCAACCCGTTGGCGAAAACCGACAAGACGTCGCCGATTTACGGCATGCCGATCCTGGATGTCGAAAAGGCCAAGACGGTGTTGTTCATCAAACGATCCATGGGCGGCGTCGGCTATGCCGGGGTCGATAACCCGGTGTTTTATGAAGACAACACCATGATGCTGCTCGCCGACGCCAAGAAGATGGTGGAAACCATCGTCAAGTCGCTGGGCCATTGATGCAGGCGGCGGCGGGCGCGCTGTCGCTCGCGGGGCTGTCTGTTGCCGGGCTGTTGCTGATCGGCGCGGCGCCGGCATCCGAGGCGGTTCTGCCTTCGGCGCTGGATGCCGGATGGCAGGGCCAAAAGGTCTGCGTGTTGTTGTTCGAGAATGCCAGCGTCCGCACGGCGCGCTGCACGTTTCCGCCCGGCGGTGGCCATGAACGGCATTTCCACCCGCCGCACTGGGGCTATATCCTGCAGGGATCAACGATGCGGATCACCACGGCGCAGGGCAGTGTCGTGCGTGAATTGAAGGCCGGCGACACCTGGTGGAGCGACGGCATTCCCTGGCACGAGGTGCGCAATATCGGCACGACGACCGGGGTCTACCTGATCGTCGAGCCCAAGACCGCCGACGCGGGGCCGCGGCCGTAGCGCAAGCGCGGTTCAGCCAGCCGCCCTGGCGTTCCACAATTGCGGAAAACGATCCTTGAGGCCCGCCACCTTGGGCAGATCGTTGATGACGATATAGGGATAATCGGGGTTCAGCCGCAGGAAATTCTGGTGGTAACCCTCCGCCGGGTAAAAGCTCTTGCCCGGTTCGATGGTGGTGACGATTTTTGCCGGCCACACCTTTGCTGCCGTCAGTTGCGCGATATAGGCCTTGGCCATTGCCGCCTGCGTCGCATCCTGGGGGAAGATGGCGGAACGATATTGCGTGCCGCTATCCGGGCCCTGGCGGTTCAGTTCGGTCGGGTTGTGCGCCACCGAGAAAAACACGCGCAGCAGCATACCATAGCTGACCTTGGCCGGATCATATTTGATCATCACGGATTCGGCGTGGCCGGTCATGCCGGAACCGACGACTTCGTAGACGGCGGTGACCTTGTTGCCGCCGGCATAGCCCGATGTGACGGACTGCACGCCCTTCACCCGTTCGAACACGCCTTCGACACCCCAGAAGCAGCCGCCGGCGAATACCGCGGTTTGCAACGGGCCGGCCTTGAGCGGCATGTCCTTGGCCGGCGCCGGGGCGCTGACCATCATTTCGGCGGCGGATGCGTTGCTGTTGAGGCCAGCGACGGTGATGCCGCCAAGCAGCAGCGTTGCGACGGCGATACGCGCGGTGCGTCCTGAATTCATGGTGTTCAAGCCTTGGTTGCGGGTTTTGCGGGGGCAAAGATGAGGGCGGCGCCGTTCATGCAATAACGCAGGCCGGTGGGCCGTGGGCCGTCATTGAAAACATGGCCGAGATGGCCACCGCAGCGGCGGCAATGCACCTCGGTGCGGACCATGCCAAAGGTTGAATCGGTGTTGGTGCCAACGGCCTTCGCCAGCGGTTGATAGAAACTCGGCCAGCCGGTGCCGCTGTCGAATTTGGTTTTCGAACTGAACAGCGGCAGCGCGCAGCCCTTGCAGCTGAAGATGCCGGCGCGGTGCTCATCGTTGAGCGGGGAGGTAAAGGGCCGCTCCGTCGCCTCCTGCCGCAACACGGCATAGGCTTCGGGGTCCAGCTTCTTCTTCCATTGGGCGTCGGTCAGCCGGTATTCAAAGCTGGTCGGCCCGGATGCGGCGAGCGCCGGGCTGGCCAGAAAGCTGCGGATGAAGGGCAGGGCGGTTGCGGCGCCTAACCCGGCGATGAGGAAGCTGCGACGGTTGTTCATGCCCTCTTATACGCGGGGGGCGGGGGAATGGTTACGGCGGGGGTGTCGCAGGGGGTGATTTTTTGGCGAGGATTTTGATTTTGGGGGCCTCGGTCGAACGGCAGGATATGGTGGGAAGCTGCCGTTCTGCACGGTCCGTTAGCCCACTAAGGGGAAAGGCTCACCCTCAGTCCAACCCTCACAAAAAAGCTGTTTGACGGCAGCAACGTTAACAGCGACGCCCAGAACAAATGCGACCTGTTCAGGCGACAATTTCTCGACTTTATACTGATGCAGGCCTTCCACGATCATCCAACGAAAAGCGCCCTGCGGCCCCAACTCATAGCGAAAGCGCAGAGTTTTGTATCGCTGCGGAATATCAGAGCGGACTATCCGATGAACTAATTTATGCCTAACTGCTGATCCAAGCGGAAAAATCAGAGAAAATCTGAAGTCGGATAGCTCGGGATCGGAAAACACTGCGACGGACGTTCCGAACGTGGCGTCCGAGCCAACATGCTGGAGGTAAAGCGAGCCACATTCCGTCGACATTTGGTAGACGGCTCCGATGCCGCGCTGGCTCACCACAGACTTCTCCCACTACACTGCACCGCCTTACATACGGCTTAAGCAAACGTCCGCAAATGGGCGAAAGCAGCCATCGTGTATCCGGGCTTGCAAGCGGCAAACGGATATGGCCGGCGCTTGTCGGGCCAGAATTCAGGCGATCATGCAGTTTGCAAACCCGTGTCCTCAGCGGCGGGTATTGGTGGGAAGCGGTCGTCCGCTTTCAGTCTCGGCGGAGCACTTACAGCCAGTCCGGTTTGGCCGCGATGCCAAACCAACCCCAGTCACGAACCATGTCGCGGGCATCCTCATCGGTCACCGTGTCGTCCAAGGTCACTGCTGAGTATCCGAAGCCCGTTTCAACAAGAGCATTTGAGAGCGGCTCGATGGTTCCCCAATCGGGGTCCACGATCATACCCGCTGGGCCGCCGACCTGCGGAAGCAGCGCGGCAAACGTCGCTATTCCGTCTCCAATCGCAAGCTGGAAGGGAGCGACTGCCTCGATGCCAAGGTGGTCGGCAAGATGCCCCCAGAGTTCGGATTGGGTCTTCATGTTCAGAGAATACGACAAGTCGCAGGGTTTCGGAAGGTTCGCTTCCGGGAACCCGCCAGCCGATGTTCTACGGCAACTTTTGGGGCGAAAGCGGCCGCTCGGAATGGAGATCACTCGCAGCCGGCTGCATTTTCCTACACGCTCATAATCGGCTATCGGAATCGTAGCACGTTCTTTGACATTGCTAGAGCAGACTTCGGCACCTGGAATCCGCCTTTGAACGAGCCACGGATTGCGCCAGAATCACCGGAATCGGTAAACTTGGTAAACTTAGGAACCGCGGGTCATGGGTAGACGGCGTTTGAAAACGTCAGGTTGATGGCCCGTTTTCCAAGGGTGGCGGTTCAGGGTAGCAAGAGCCGCGGCTGACGTCAGACGGGTTCGGCGGGGTTGCCCCCGCCGCCCCGCTGGCCGGGCTTGCGCCTGTCGGCGCGCTTGGCGTTGCCATGCGCTCCGCGGCGCTGCGCCTTACCAACCCGCCTTCAGCTTCGCCGACGCATCCATCCCCATCCGCTCCAGCCCGGCGGCGATCTTGTCCAGGCCCACGTCGTTCTTCGCCCAGAACATCGGTCCGCCGCGATACACCGGCCAGCCATAGCCGTTGATCCAGACGATATCGATGTCGCTGGCGCGCTGGGCCATGCCTTCTTCGAGGATCTTGGCGCCTTCGTTGACCATTGGATAGAGGCAGCGTTCCAGGATTTCCGCATCGCTGATTTCGCGGCGGTTGATGCCCTTTTCGGCGGCGTAATCGAGGATGATCTTTTCGGCGACCGGCGAGGGCGTGCGGTTGCGGTTCTCGTCGTAATCGTAAAAACCCTTGCCGTTCTTCTGGCCGCGCAGCCCGGCTTCGCAAAGGCGGTCACGCACCGTCACGCCCTTTGATGTGTCCGCCGACCAGCCGATATCGAGCCCGGCCAGGTCCGACATCTGGAACGGGCCCATGGGGAAGCCGAAATCGGTCAGCACGCGATCGACGTCGGACGGCTTTGCGCCTTCCAGGATCAGCTTGTTGGCCTGTTCCTGCCGCTTGCCGAGCATACGGTTGCCGATGAAGCCGTGGCAGACGCCGGAAACGACGCTGATCTTGCCGATCTTCTTGCCGGTGGCCATGGCGGTCGCCAGCACCTGCGGCGCGGTTTTTTCGCCGCGCACCACTTCCAGCAGCCGCATGACATTGGCCGGCGAAAAGAAGTGCATGCCGACGACGGATTCGGGCCGCTTGGTGGCCGAGGCGATTTCATCGACGTTGAGATAGGAGGTGTTCGACGCAAGGATTGCGCCCGGCTTGCAGATGGTGTCGAGCCGCCCGAAGATCTGCTTCTTGATCTCCATGTTCTCGAACACCGCCTCGATGACCATGTCGACGTCCTTCAGGTCTTCCAGGGCCAGGGTCGGGGTGAGGCGGCCCATGCGGGCTTCGACTTCCTCCATCGGGAAACGGCCCTTTTTGGCGCTGTTTTCATAGTTGCGGCGGATGACGGCAAGGCCGCGATCGAGCGCTTCCTGCTTGGTTTCGACGATGGTAACCGGCACGCCGACGTTGAGGAAGTTCATGGCGATGCCGCCGCCCATGGTGCCGGCGCCGATGATGCCGACCGATTTCACCGGCAGCAGTTCGGTGGCGGGATCGAGCCCGTCGATCTTGGCGGCCTGGCGTTCGGCGAAGAACACGTGGCGCTGGGCGGCGGACTGGAGGCCGTTCATCAGCTTCATGAACTCTTCGCGTTCGACCTTCATACCGGCTTCGAACGGCAGCGAAACCGCGGCTTCGATGCACTTGATATTGGCTTCCGGGGCTTCGAAGCCGTGGAATTTGCGGGCATTGGCCTTGCGGAATTCGGCGAACAGCGGGGCGAGCGAAGCGGCATCACCGCCCAGCTTGCTGGCATCGTCGCGGACGCGCTTCAAAGGGCGGCCTTCGGCGACAACCTTGCGGGCAAAGGCGATGGCGCCGGCGGTAAGGTCGCCATCGACGATTTCATCGACCAGGCCGGAGGCCAGCGCGTCCTTGGCATTCATCTGGTCGCCGCTGGTCACCATCTGCAGCGCCTTTTTGGCGCCGACGACGCGCGGCAGCCGCTGGGTGCCGCCGGCACCGGGCAACAGGCCAAGCTTGACTTCGGGCAGGCCGAAACGTGCCTTGGCATCGCTGACCCGGTAATGGCAGGTCAGCGCCACCTCAAGCCCGCCGCCGAGTGCGGTGCCGTGGATGGCGGCGATGACCGGCACCTTGTCGCTTTCCAGCGCTTCCATCACCTTGTGCAGCGAGGCGCCACGCGGCGGCTTGCCGAATTCGGAAATATCGGCACCGGCGATGAAGGTGCGGCCGGCGCAGGCGAGAACGACCGCCTTTACACTGCCATCGGCGGCAATCTGTTCAAAGGCACCGGCAAGCCCGTCGCGCACATCGGCGGACAAGGCGTTCACCGGCGGCGAATCGATTGTGACGACGGCGATGTCGCCATCCTTGCGCAGGTCCACGGCGGTGTTGATGGCGGTCATTGGCTCTCTCCCCGAGATGATCGTGTTTTATGTTGATGGCGATGCCATAGCAGGGCTTTTGGTGCAAACCACGCCCTGCATTATCGGGGGTACGCGGGTTGGCGCCAAAACCTGCTTGCCCCGGAATCGCGCCGCCGGTATCGATTGGCGATGCAGAACAGCACCCGCATTGCAGGCTATCTACGTCGCGCGGCGCTGCCGGCCATATGCATCTTGTTGATCGGTTATTTTGTCTCGCATGCCATTGGCGGGCCGACGGGCGTGATCGCCTGGAAAGCCTATAAGGCTGAGCGCGTCACGCTGGAGAAACAGGCGACGCAAAGTGCGGAGGCAAAGGCGGCGGTTGGCCGGAAGGTGAAAATGCTGGACCCGCACAAGGTTGATCCCGATCTTGCCGATGAGCTGGTCCGCCAGAACCTGAACGTCGTCAAATCGGACGAGGTGATCGTTCCGCTGGACGATAAATAGCGCCGTCTTGGGCTTGTGGCGGCTGCTGCAAGGCTCCTATACCGTCCGGACAACCCGGAGGCTTTACCTTGGCTCGATCCGCTTCACCAAAACCCGCTTCGAAGGCAGGTTCCGCCGCAAAGCCCTCCCCGGTGGGTAGCTGGCAAAGACCTGATGAACCGATAAGGTACAAGCCTAACAAGGAAGAGCTGCTCGAATTTTATCGCCAGATGCTGCTGATCCGGCGCTTCGAGGAACGCGCCGGCCAGCTGTATGGCATGGGAATGATTGGCGGATTTTGCCACCTGTATATCGGTCAGGAAGCCGTTGTGGTGGGCATTCAATCGGCATTGAACAGCACCGATTCGGTTATCACCGGTTATCGCGACCATGGCCATATGCTCGCTGCCGGGATCCCGGCCAATTCGGTGATGGCGGAGCTGACAGGACGGCAGGCCGGCATCTCCAAGGGCAAGGGTGGCTCCATGCACATGTTCAGCGTCGAACACGGGTTCTATGGTGGCCATGGCATTGTCGCGGCGCAGGTGCCGCTGGGAACCGGGCTGGGCTTTGCGCACAAGTACAAGGGCGATGGCGGCATCGCGGTGACCTATTTCGGTGATGGCGCTTCGAATCAGGGCCAGGTGTATGAAAGCTTCAACATGGCCGAGCTGTGGAAGCTGCCGGTGATTTTCGTCATTGAAAACAACCAGTATGCCATGGGCACCAGCGTCAACCGCGCCAGTTCGGAGGATTTGCTGTACCGCCGCGGTGAAAGTTTCCGGGTGCCGGGGTTGCAGGTGGATGGCATGGATGTGCTGGCGGTGCGCGGCGCTGCCGAAACCGCGGTGGAATGGGTTCGTGCCGGCAAGGGGCCGTTGTTGCTGGAATTGAAGACCTATCGCTATCGCGGCCATTCGATGTCGGATCCCGCCAAATATCGCAGCCGCGAGGAAGTCCAGGCGATGCGCGAAAAGTCCGATCCGATCGAGCATGCCAAGCGGGAGATCATCGAAGCGGGTTATGGCGATGAAGCCAGCTTGAAGGCCATCGACAAGGAAGTCCGCGATATCGTGACCGCCGCCGCCGATTTTGCCGAAGATGCGCCGGAGCCCGACCTGAGCGAGCTTTATACCGACGTGCTGGTGGGAACCTACTGATGGCCGAAATCAAGCTGCCTGCCATGTCGCCGACCATGGAAGAAGGCACGCTGGCCAAGTGGCTGGTGAAGGAAGGCGATACGGTCAAACCGGGCGATGTGCTGGCAGAGATCGAGACCGACAAGGCGACGATGGAACTGGAGGCTGACGACGGCGGCGTGGTGGCCAGGTTGCACGTTGCGGCGGGGTCGGAAGGGGTGCCGGTCGGCACGTTGATCGCGACGATTTTGGGGGAGGGGGAGACGCTGGCTGCGCCTGCCGCTGCGCCCGAGCCCGCTGCTGCCGCGCCGGTTGTTGCCGAGACGCCGAAGCCAACCCCAACGGCCAGTCCCGCAGCGCCACCGGCGCCTGTTGTTCAGCCGATAGCGGTCGCCGAATATGACGGCCCGACCAAGCGCCAGACGGTGCGCGAGGCGTTGCGTGATGCCATGGCCGAGGAAATGCGTTCCACGCCTGAAGTCTTCGTGATGGGTGAGGAAGTCGCCGAATATCAAGGCGCCTACAAGGTGACGCAAGGGCTGTTGGAGGAATTCGGGCCGCGCCGTGTCGTCGATACGCCGATCACCGAATATGGCTTTGCCGGGCTGGGTGCGGGCGCGGCGATGGGTGGGTTGAAGCCGATTGTCGAGTTCATGACCTTCAACTTTGCCATGCAGGCCATCGACCACATCATCAATTCTGCGGCCAAGACCAATTACATGTCCGGCGGCCAGATGCGGTGCCCGATCGTGTTCCGCGGGCCGAACGGCGCCGCATCGCGGGTGGGGGCGCAGCACAGCCAGAATTATGGCCCCTGGTATGCCAGCGTGCCCGGCCTGATCGTTATTGCGCCCTATAGTGCCGCCGATGCCAAGGGGCTGCTGAAGGCCGCCATCCGCTCGCCGGACCCGGTGGTATTCCTGGAAAATGAGCTACTTTATGGGCAGAGTTTCGATGTGCCCGAGAGCGATGATGTGGTCGTGCCGATCGGCAAGGCGGCGGTGGTGCGGGCTGGCAAGGATGTGACCCTGGTCAGCTATTCGATCGGCGTTGGTGTGGCGCTGGAGGCAGCGACGACGCTGGCAGCGGAAGGCATCGAGGCCGAAGTCGTCGACCTGCGCACGTTGCGCCCGTTGGATACGGCGACGGTTCTGGCATCTTTGAAGAAAACCAACCGCATGGTGGTGGTGGAGGAAGGCTGGCCGGTCTGCTCGATTTCGAGCGAGATCATTGCGGTCTGCATGGAGCATGGGTTCGACGATCTGGATGCACCGGTGCTGCGGGTGACCAATGTCGATGTGCCGATGCCCTATGCCGCCAATCTGGAGAAAGCCGCGCTGCTGAAGGTCGAGGATGTGGTGAGCGCGGCGAAGAAGGTTTGCTACAAATGATCGACATCACCATGCCCGCGCTGTCGCCAACCATGGAGACCGGCACGCTGTCGAAATGGGTCGTCAAGGTTGGCGATGCGGTCAAATCGGGCGATGTGCTCGCCGAGATCGAGACCGACAAGGCGACGATGGAGGTTGAGTCGATCGACGAGGGTGTGGTCGCCGAACTGGTTGTCGCCGAAGGGGCGGAGGGCGTGCCGGTCGGGCAGGTAATCATGCGGTTGCGCGGTGAAGGCGAGGAGGCTGCGCCAGCGTCGAAAGCTACGCCAGCGCCGAAGGCTGCGCCTGGTGCGGCGACGGTTGAGCCCCCTGCGCTTGCTCGCCAAGAGCCGAGTCCGACCTCTGGCGCAGGGGGAGAGGTCATTCCGGTTGCTGTGCATGAGCCGGCTGCGGCGCGGGGCGAGGGGGCTTCGCGTGTCATCGCAACGCCGTTGGCCAAGCGGATCGCGGCCCTGCAAGGGGTTGATCTGGCGGCGGTGGCTGGCTCTGGCCCCAACGGGCGGATTGTGCGCGCCGATGTCGAGGCGGCGGTTGGCAAGCCTGTGGCGGCCAAGGCTGCTCCGGTTGCCGGCGATGCGACGCCCGCCCCCGTGCCCGGCGGTGACAAGAAGGCGGCGGCGCCTGCGTTCGGGCCGCCGTTCAGCGATATTCCGCACAGTGAGGAAAAGCTGGGCAATGTCAGGAAGGTGATCGCGCGGCGGTTGACCGAGGCCAAGCAGACTGTGCCGCATTTCTACCTGACCAACGATGTGCGGATCGATGCGCTGTTGAAGCTGCGCGGCGAGTTGAACGCCGCGCTGGAACCGCGCAAGATCAAGCTGAGCGTCAACGACATGGTCATCAAGGCGCTGGCGCTGGCGCTGCGGCAGTGCCCCAAGGCCAATGTCAGCTTTGCCGGCGAAACGCTGGTCAGTTACACCCGTGCCGATATTTCGGTGGCGGTGGCGTCGCCTTCGGGGTTGATCACGCCGATCATCGTGGGTGCGGATATGAAGCCGATGTCGGTGATCGCGACCGAGATGAAGGCGCTGGCCGAAAAGGCGCGGGACGGCAAATTGCAGCCGCACGAATATCAGGGCGGCACGGCGTCGGTCAGCAACCTGGGCATGTATGGCATCAAGCAATTCGACGCTGTGATCAACCCGCCCCAGGGCATGATCCTGGCGGTGGGCGCGGGGGAAAAGCGGCCCTTTGTGGTGGGCGATGCGCTGGCGATCGCGACGGTGATGACGGTTACCGGCAGTTTTGACCACCGCGCCATCGATGGCGCCGATGGGGCGGAATTGATGGCGGCGTTCAAGGCGTTGATCGAGGCGCCGCTGGCGTTGGTCGCGTGACGCCCGTGCGGGGAGAGAGCGCAAGGAATTGGCATGACTGAAACCTTCGATCTCGTAATCCTCGGGTCTGGTCCCGGTGGCTATGTCGCCGCCATCCGGGCATCGCAGCTGGGCATGAAAGTTGCCATTGTCGAGCGCGAGCGGCTTGGCGGCATTTGCCTCAATTGGGGATGTATCCCGACCAAGGCGCTGCTGCGGACGAGCGAAATCTATCATTACATGACCCATGCCAACGCCTATGGGCTGGCGGCGACGGGGGTTTCGTTCGATCTGGCGAAGATTACCGAGCGGTCGCGCAAGGTAGCGGGGCAGCTGAATTCAGGCGTCAAGGGCCTGATGAAGAAGAACAAGGTTACCGTTGTCGAGGGGGTTGGCAGCCTGACGGCGGCGACCGAGGTGACGGTGACGACGGGCGATCAGACGCGGGTGCTGGCGGCGAAGAATGTCATCGTGGCGACGGGGGCGCGGGCGCGGGACCTGCCCGGCGTGGCGGCGGACGGCAAGCGGGTGTGGACGTATCGCCACGCCATGGTGCCGCCCGAAATGCCGACGAGGTTGCTGGTGATCGGTTCCGGCGCGATCGGCGTTGAATTTGCCAGTTTCTACAGGGACATGGGCGCCGAGGTCACGATCGTCGAGATGCTCGACCGGATGCTGCCGGTTGAGGATGAGGAAGTTTCGGCTTTCATGCAGAAGACGCTGACCAAGCAGGGCATGCGGATTTTGACCGGTGCCAAGGTGAGCGATGTGACGCCAGGCGCGGCGGAGGTGAAGGCAACCATCACCACGGCGGACGGCAAGGCGGAAACCCTCGCATTTTCGCATGTCATCGTCGCCATCGGCATCGTGCCCAATACCGAAAATATCGGGCTGGAGGCACTGGGCGTCGCCACCGATCGCGGCCATATCGTCAACGATGGTTTTGGCCGCACCAACGTGCCCGGGCTTTGGGCGATTGGCGATGTGACGGGCGCGCCCTGGCTGGCGCACAAGGCCAGCCACGAGGGCATAATTGCGGTCGAAACCATCGCCGGGATGCACGTACATCCGCTCGACAAGGCGGGGATTCCGGGTTGCACCTATTCGCGGCCGCAGGTGGCAAGCGTCGGCATGACCGAGGCCAAGGCCAAGGCGGCAGGACTCGAGGTAAAGGTTGGCAAATTCCCGTTCATCGGCAACGGCAAGGCGATTGCGCTGGGCGAGGCCGAGGGCTTTGTGAAGACCGTATTCGATGCGGCGACGGGCGAATTGCTTGGCGCGCACATGGTCGGCGCCGAAGTGACCGAATTGATCCAGGGCTATGTGATCGCGCGGTCGCTGGAAACGACCGAGCAGGAATTGATGCACACGGTGTTTGCGCATCCAACGCTTTCGGAAATGATGCATGAAAGCGTGCTTGATGCCTATGGTCGTGCATTGCATTATTGATTGGCGCGGGTGATTGCAGCGGCGGTTCTTGCATGGATGCTGGCACCTGTTGCGGGCGACACGCTGCCGATTCCGCCGAAGCTGAGCGCACTTTGCCCCAAGGCAAAACCGGGCGAGATCGTCGTATGCGCCGATGGCGATCCGCCCAAATCACCCTATCGCCTGCCTTTGCCGAACGAACCCGATCCCGGCGACCCGCATAATGTCAGCGTATCGCGGGAGCGCAACGGGCTGTTTGACTATGACGCCGGCGGGAACGGTTCGTGTTCGGCATCGGGGGCCGGTGGCCAATCGGGTTGTGGATTTCAACGGCACAAGCGCTGGGTGGAACAGCGCGCCGGGGCCAATGATCCGCGCGGCCGGTTGTGGGATGCGCCACCCAAGCCGTAAATTACCAATCGATACCAATCGTTTCGAAGCGGCCGCTTTCGACATCCAGCACACGCAACAGTCCGTCCGAAATGTCGAACAAAGTGCCGTGAATGCGCATTTCGCCAGCAGCCTCCGCTGCAGCAACGAACGGAAAGCTGCGCAGATTGGCAATGCTGATGCGGATTGCCTCAAGCTCGAGCGCCTGGGCGGCGTCGATGTCGGCGGATAAGGCCGCCGCGGCGCGAATACGGTCGCGCGCCGGTTCGATCATGGACATCCAACTGCCGATGAAACCGCCGCTGCCATGTGCCGCATTGTCGAATGTGCCGTCGAGCGAAGCCTGGATGCCGCCGCAATGGGCATGGCCGAAAACCACGATATGATGCACCTTCAACACGGTGACGGCATATTCGATTGCCGCAGAGGCACCATGCTGGGCATCATCCGGCTGATAGGGCGGCACCAGATTGGCGACATTGCGCAGTACGAACGCCTGACCCGGCTCGGTATCGAAAACACGTGTCGGATCGACGCGACTGTCGCAGCAGGCGATAATCATCACCTTGGGATCTTGGCCCTTGTTGGCAAGAGCATCATAGCGCTGCCGCTGCTCGACATAGGCCGAACTACGAAAGCGGCGGTATCCGTCTATGAGAATCTTGAATTCGGGCATGGCCGGTTGGTAGCAGTTGAATCCGGCTGCGTCACGTGCGCACGATTGGCATATGCGGCGGCAATCGCTATCTCGTGCGGATGAATGAAAATCCTGCCGTTGATGTCAACCTCATCCAGCCGTTGCGGGCGCGCAAGCCCGATTGGCTCCGCGTGCGTGCCCCCACCTCGGCGGCGTTCGCCGAAACCCGCAAGCTGATGCGCAGCCTGAACCTGAACACAGTTTGCGAGGAGGCTGCCTGCCCCAATATCGGCGAATGCTGGAGCCAGAAGCACGCGACCGTGATGATCCTGGGCGATACCTGCACGCGCGCCTGCGCATTTTGTAACGTGAAGACCGGGATGCCGGGGCCTGTGGACAGGCTGGAGCCGCGCCATGTTGCCGAAGCGGCTGCTGCGCTGGGGCTGGAGCATATCGTCATCACCTCGGTCGATCGCGACGATCTGCCCGATGGCGGGGCGGGGCAGTTCGTTCGCGTTATCGAGGAATTGCGGGCGGCGGCGCCGCAGACGACCATCGAGATTTTAACGCCGGATTTCCGCAACAAGGCGAAGGTGGCGGTGGAGACCATCGTTGCGGCCGGCCCGGACGTGTACAACCATAATCTGGAAACCGTGCCGCGCCTGTACCCCACGATCAGGCCCGGCGCGCGTTATTATCATTCGCTACGGTTGCTCGATCAGGTTAAGAGCCTCAGCCCGCAGGTGTTTACCAAATCGGGCGTGATGGTTGGACTGGGCGAGACCGAGCAGGAATTGCATCAGGTTTTTGACGACATGCGATCGGCAGGCGTCGATTTCCTGACCGTTGGGCAGTATCTGCAACCGACACCGCGCCATGCCAAGGTTGCCGAATTCGTCACCCCGGCGCGGTTTGCAGCGCTGGCAGCCGTGGCGCGATCCAAGGGGTTCTTGCAGGTCGCCGCATCGCCGTTGACCCGGTCATCCTACCACGCCGGCAAGGATTTTGCCGAAATGCAGCAGAAGCGGCGGGCGCGGGCGCAAATGGCGCGGGCTTGATGGCAGTTGGTGCGGCAATGGGGTTTGGCCCGGTAATGCGATGTTTTCCGGTGATTGACGGCTGATGCCGCGGCACACCGAAACGCGGCGATTGCCATGGAGCGTTGAACAGATGTTCGACCTGGTGGCCGATATTGGCCGCTATCCGGAATTTCTGCCCTGGGTGCAGGGGCTGCGCATATTGAAGACCGAGGGCAATGTGGTGACGGCCGACATGATCGTCGGCTTCAAAATGGTGCGGGAACGCTTTACCAGCCGGGTACGGTTGGACCGGCCCGGGCATCTGCATGTCGAATATATTTCCGGTCCGTTGAAGCATCTGGACAATGACTGGTATTTCGAGCCGACGGCCGACGGCGGTTGCGAGATCGATTTTTCGGTGGATTTCGAATTCAGGAACAAGATGTTCGAACGGCTCGCCGGGATGTTTTTCGGGGAGGCCTTCAAGCGCATGGTAGGTGCCTTTGAAACGCGCGCCGAGCGAGTCTACGGGCCACCGGCCGGCAGCGTACCGGCGATCAACGGGCCAGCAGTGCCGCAAGTTCCTTGACGAATTTGGCGGCGACGACCGCCGTCATGTCGTTGATATCGCGGGTCGGATTATATTCAACGATATCGGCTCCGATTACCGGCGCATCGACGAGCGCTAGCACGTCAAGAATGTTGCGAACGCTCAAGCCGCCCGGTTCATGGTGTGAAACTCCCGGCGCAAAGGCAGGATCAAGCCCGTCCAGATCCAGCGAAATATAGACAGGGCCAGCGAGCGTGGGAACGCTGGCGGGCGCAAAATTGCGCATCGGGACGATTTCAACACCAAATCGTTGGGCCTGGACCTGGCAATGCGGATTCAGCGTGCGGATGCCTACCTGCACCAATCGCCGTGCCAGTCCGGCCTCCAGTATGCGTGCAAACGGCGAGGCATGGCTGCGCGGATTGCCTTCGAAATCATCGTAGAGATCGGGATGCGCGTCGAAGTGGAGGATGTCGACTGGCCCGTGATGGGCGGCAATGGCCTGCATGATCGGGAAGGTGATGGCGTGATCGCCGCCGAGCAGCAGCGGGGCTTCGCCGGCAGCAAGAGCGGCGGCGACGGCGGTGCGGATCATTGCATCGTCACCGACGGTTTCGGTGAGCGGCAGATCGCCGCCATCGCGCATTTCGATGTCGCCGTCGATCACCCGGCCGCTTTCGGTGGCCAGATTGCCGTGAGACGAGAAAAGTTGGGCTCGGATGCGCGCCGGGGCCGCGGCCGTGCCGCGCAGGAAACTGGAATTGCTGTCGGTCGGCAGCCCGATCAGCCGCACGGGGCGGGCCTGAGGCAACGCCGGCACTAGGCTTCGGGCGCGCCGCCGGTGCCGACCAAATCGGGCATCAGCAATTCGAGCGCCACCAGCGCCGCCTGCCGGCGGATCTCGCTGCGGCCAAGATCGCCGAAATGCCGCACATCAGCGACCACCGCGTCGGGGTCGCTGCCGCGCATCGCCCGGGCGAAGACGACGGTGCCAACGGGCTTTTTCTCGCTGCCGCCGCCCGGCCCGGCGACACCGGTGACAGCGACGGCGACATCGGCATGGCTGTGCTTCAGCGCGCCTTGTGCCATCGCCCAGGCAACCGCTATCGAAACGGCGCCGAATGTTTCCAGAATATCCTGGTTGACGCCGATGGCCTCCATCTTGGCCTCGTTGGAATAGGTGACGAAGCCGCGGTCCACGACGTCTGACGCGCCGGCGATTTCGGTCAGTGCGGCCATGACGAGCCCGCCGGTGCAGGATTCCGCGGTGGCGATGGTCTTGCCCGCAGCGCGATTGGCATCGAGAACGCGGATAGCGGTGGTGATGAGTTCGGGATCCATCCCTAAGCCTTATACAGGCAAACGCACGCTGGCGATGGCTTGTGCGGCGAGCCCTTCATTTCTGCCGGTAAAGCCAAGCGCCTCGGTCGTGGTCGCCTTCACGCTGACGCCCGCGATGCCGATCCCGAGGATTTCGGCGATGCGGGCCCGCATGGCCGGGCGGTGCGGCCCGACCTTTGGTCGTTCGCAGATAATCGTCACATCGACGTGATCGATGATGCCGCCCGCATCCCGAACCAGCCTGGCGGCATGGGATAGAAACTGATCGCTGGCGGCGCCGCGCCATTTTGGATCGCTCGGCGGGAAATGATCGCCGATATCGCCGGCGCTGATGGTGCCGAGCAGCGCATCGGTGAGGGCATGGAGCGCCGCGTCGGCGTCGCTATGGCCGATGAGGCCGTGCGTGTGCGGTATCTGCACGCCGCACAGCCAGACATGGTCGCCGGGGCCGAAACGGTGGACATCAAAGCCGCTGGCGGCGCGCGAGGACATGGCAGGGCTGTTCATTGCCGAGGCTTTGGCAAAATCATCGGGCTCCGTCACCTTGAAAGCACGTTCATCGCCGGGGGTGATCGCAACGCGCAGCCCGGCGGCCATGGCGATGCCCAGTTCATCGGTGGCGCCATGTGCAGCGGCGCGGTGCGCGGCGAGCAGCGCGGGATATCGGAAGGCCTGCGGGGTTTGCACGCGGAACAGGCCGTCCCGATCAACAGTCGTTTCATAATGCGTGCTGCCACGGCGCAGGCTGTCGATGGCGGGCAGGCCGGGCACAGCGCCGTCATTGGCCGAATCGTCAAAGGCGCCGAGCAGCGCGTCGAGCAGTTGAGGGGGAACAAAGGCCCGCGCTGCGTCATGAACGAGGACAAGCGTCGGCGGGCCGTCCAGCAGCGCCTCCAGGCCGTTCAGTACGGATTGTTGCCGTGTCTCCCCGCCAGCGGTGGGTGGGGGAAGGGCCAGGCCGGCGACCGCCGAGTCATATAGCGCGCGATCAGAAGGATTGATGACCACGCTTATGCTATCGATGCCGGGATGGGCCTGCAAATGGGTGACAGCGTGCCGGAGCAACGGTGCGCCTAGCAGGTTGCGATATTGCTTTGGCACCCCGCCACCGGCGCGAAGGCCGCTGCCGGCCGCAACGATGATGGCATGGGTAGTCATGAGAGCGACAAGTAACCCCGTCCCCGCGCAACGCAAGCGCGGTCGGCGGGCATAGGCCTGGTCAGGCCGTGCATGCGCGGGCGATGGCGGCGATGTGGCGGCAATCCGTACCGCAACAGCCGCCGAGCACGTTCAATTGCGGCAGGGTGGCGCGCAACCGTCGATAGTCGGCCGCAAGGGCCACAGGATCACCGGCATCGAGGCTGGTCATCACATCAAGCTCGGCATGGCTTAGCCGCGAGGCATTGGCGCGCAGGCCGCCCAGACGTGCCTGCCAGACGGCGGCGGGTTCAAGCGCTGCGGCCATGTGATCGGGGTGAACGCAGTTGATCATATAATAGGCTGGATAGGAATCCGTTGCGGTATCAACGGCTTCGATAGCGTGCTGCAGCGAGCTGCCGTCGGGCAGATGCCCGTCGGTTTCCAGCGTGAAGGCGATGGAAACGGGCAGCCCTGCGGCCTTTGCTGCCAAGGTGATGCCGATGGCTTCGGCAATGTTGGTCATCGTGATCGCCGAAACCATGTCTGGGCCGGCAGCGGCGAAGCTGGCGATCTGGACGGCGTGGTAGGCCATGGCGGCTTCGCTGGCGGCGCCGGGCTCGGCGACATAGCCATCGCCACGCGGCCCGATGCAACCGCTGACGATAATGGGCAAGCCGTTCGATTGATGGACGTCGCGCAGCTCGCGCATCATCAGGATCGCATCGATATTGAGCGCATGGAGTTCATCGGGCGACATGCCGAGCGCCGCCGCCCAATCCGGGCTGGCCCGCCATGTCGGGCTTTCGAGGATGAAGCCCGTTCCGGCCGCGGTCGCTATGGCGAGATGTTCACGATAATAGTCCAGCAACCGCTGGCGACCGCGCGCGTCGCGTAGCAGCGGAAAAGCGGCAAAATGCGGCAGATCAAAGCCATGGTTGAAAAGCAGGTCTGTCTCGATGCCACTGTCGGTCAGGAACAGGCGATCAAGCTGTGGCAAGCGCGTGGCCATGTTGCACCCCGGTGGCTGATTGCGGCGCGAGCGCATCGCAACCTTGGTGCGCCAACAATGGCGCAATACTTGCTGAACAATGCAAAAGTCGATAAGTGGCGTGCCTGTTTTTTAGGCAATCGCTTTGAACCGCATCAACCCCATCCCGATCGGGCCGCTGACGCTTGATATGCCGGTTATTCTGGCGCCGATGACCGGCGTTACAGATCGACCGTTCCGTACTCTCGTCAAGCGTTTTGGTGCCGGTTTGACCGTGACCGAGATGATTGCCAGCGAGGCGATGATCCGGGAGACGCGGCAATCGCTGCAAAAGGCGGCGTGGGACCCGAGCGAGGAGCCGGTTTCGATGCAGCTTGCCGGGTGTGAGCCGTCGCGCATGGCCGAAGCCGCCAAGCTGAACGAGGGCATGGGCGCTGCGATCATCGATATCAACATGGGTTGCCCGGTGAAGAAGGTCGTCAACGGCCATGCCGGTTCGGCGCTGATGCGGGAACCCGAACTTGCGGCGCGGTTGATCGAAGCGACGGTAAAGGCAGTGAAGGTGCCGGTGACGCTGAAGATGCGCATGGGCTGGGACCATAACAGCCTGAATGCGCCGGAACTGGCCCGGGTTGCCGAGGATCTGGGCGTGCAGCTTATCACCGTCCATGGCCGCACGCGGTGCCAGCTTTATTCGGGAACGGCCGATTGGAACTTCGTTCGCTCTGTAAAGAATGCCGTGAAAATCCCTGTTATTGTTAATGGCGATATCTGTTCGGTGGCCGATGCCGATCTGGCGTTAACCCAGAGCGGGGCGGATGGTGTCATGATTGGCCGCGGTGCCTATGGCAAGCCCTGGCTGATCGCTCAGGTGATGGCGGCATTGACGGGCAGGGCGGTGCCGGCCGATCCGACACTGGCGCAGCAGCATCAACTGGTGCGGGAACACTATGGCATGATGCTTGAATTGTACGGGCCGGTAATTGGCGTCAACCTGGCGCGCAAACATCTGGGCTGGTATACCAAGGGCCTGCACGATTCCGGCACATTCCGTAATTCTGTCAATCAATTACCAGATCCGGTTGAAGTGCTTTCGATGATTGACCGGTTTTACGAAAGCGTTGATCGCAATCTGGCGTTGGCGGCTTGATCGCCGGTGCGGCCGAGTTGCTGGCCGGGCTGGCGGTGCCCGCGGTGCTGGTCGGGCCGGATGACATGCCGACCGAAGTCAATATCGCGGCAGAAAACTTTCTCAACACCAGTCGCCAGGCGCTGTTCGAGCGGGGTTGGGCGGCGGCCTTTGCGCCCGGCAGTCTCGTCGAGCGGTTGCTGGCGCGCGCCCGATCGGAGGGCAGTAGCTGTGCGGCTTATGATATGGTGCTGCAGTTCGGCAATGGACGCGTCACGCGGGCCGATGTCCTGATTTCACCAGTTGGTGATGCGACGGGGTGGTTGGCCGTGGCATTCCAGACGCGATCGGTGACCAGCCTTTTCGATCGCAAATCTCATCAGCTGGGTGCGGCGCGATCAGCGGTTGGTGTGGCCGCCATGCTGGCCCATGAGATCAAGAATCCGTTGTCGGGGATCAGGGGAGCGGCGCAGTTGCTGGCTTCTGCAGGCGATGGCGCCGGGATCAACGGCGCCGCAATCGACGGTGCGGCGATCGAGGACAGGGCGGAATTGACCGATCTGATTGTTGCTGAAGTCGATCGTATCGCCAAGCTGGTTGATCGCATGGAGAGTTTTACCGACACACGCCCGGTCAAGTTGAAACCCGAGAATATTCATGAGGTTCTGGGCCATGTCCGCAGAGTTGCCGAAAAGGGCTTTGCGGACGGCATACGCATCCGCGAACGCTATGATCCGTCACTGCCCATGGTAATGGCAAACCGCGATGCGCTGATTCAGGTGTTTATGAATTTGTTCAAGAATGCATCAGAAGCGGTTGGTAAAAATGGCGAAATATCAATTACTACGGCATTTCGCGCCGGGTTGAAAATTGTGCCTTTGGCGGGCGGTGCCCCGGTCTCGTTGCCGCTTGAAGTGCGTGTGATCGACAACGGCCCGGGGGTGGATGTCGATCTTGGCGAGCATGTTTTCGAGCCTTTTGTGACCACGAAGCGTGGCGGGTCGGGGTTGGGGCTGGCGCTGGTTGCCAAGATCGTTGCCGATCATGGCGGCGTTGTTGAATATGAGCGCAGCCTTGATCCCGCTGAAACGATCTTTCGGGTTTTGCTGCCGTTTGCGGCTGACGATTGGGGCCTTGCATAATGGCTGCTACGATCCTCGTCGCGGATGATGATGCAGCAATTCGCACGGTTCTGCGTCAGGCTTTGACTCGTGCCGGTTATCAGGTCCGCCTGGCGGAAACCGCGGCCGGACTGATCAGGCTGGTAGAGGATGGTCGGGGCGATGTGGTGGTCACCGATGTCATCCTGCCCGATGCCAATGGCCTTGATACCATCCCGCAACTGCTCGCTATCCGGCCGGGGCTGCGGGTGATCGTCATGAGCGCGCAGAACACACTGTCCACGGCGGTACGAGCGACCGAGCAAGGGGCATTTGATTATTTACCAAAGCCATTTGATCTCAATGAATTGATTCGGTCAGTTTCCGCAGCACTTGAAGACCGCGCCGTGATTGATACGCCGGATTTCGGCGGTGACGACACGCCATTGATCGGCCGTTCGCCGGCGATGCAGGAGGTCTATCGGCTGATCGCCAGGGTGGTTCCAAATGATCTCACGGTGATGATCCTGGGCGAAAGCGGTACCGGCAAGGAGCTTGTTGCCCGCGCGATACATGACATGGGGCCGCGTGCCGGCCGCCCGTTCATCGCGCTCAACATGGCTGCGATCCCGCGCGAATTGATCGAAAGCGAATTGTTTGGCCATGAACGGGGTGCGTTTACGGGCGCTGCGACCCGGGCAGCGGGCAAATTCGAGCAAGCGCAGGGCGGCACTTTATTCCTGGACGAAATTGGCGACATGCCGATCGAGGCACAGACTCGGCTGCTGCGCGTGCTTCAAACCGGCGAATTTACCGCGGTTGGCGGCGCGCGCAGCCAGCGCGCCGATGTGCGCATCGTATCGGCGACAAATCAGGACCTGTTGGCGCTGACGACAACCGGCCGTTTTCGGGAGGATTTGTATTACCGGTTGAACGTCGTGCCATTGGTGTTGCCACCATTGCGGGCCCGTAGCGAGGATGTTCCAGTGCTTGCGCATCATTTCCTTGACGCTGCGGCGCGGGAGGGGCTGCCGCGGAAATCGCTCGATCCAGCGGCGCTGGAAGAACTGCGCAATCACGCCTGGCCCGGCAATGTTCGCGAGCTGGAAAACCTGATGCGACGGCTCGCGGTTTTGGAACGCGGTGACACGATCGGGCCGACGGCGGTGCGATCAGGGATTGGGAATATCGTAAGGCAGATGCCGAGCGCGAGCGTGGAAAGTGCCGGGCTGGCTGAAGCGGCGGCGTTGCACATCGGCCGCTACTTTGCGGATTGTGGCGGCATGCCGCCCGATGGTGTTTATGACCGGCTGCTTGCAGAGGTCGAGCGACCGTTGATCCTCGCCTGCCTGGACGCCATGGGCGGCAACCAATTGAAGGCCGCCAAGCTATTGGGCATCAACCGCAATACGTTGCGCAAGAAATTGACCGACCTGGGCCTGGATCCGGTCGCCACGCGACGTACCTGAGATTGCGCGACCAGGGCGTATGTCTGGTGCGGTGCGGCGCTGCCAAATCATTCTGTCGTATTGTCGCAACGCCTGTGTTCCTTTGGCAACGGAATTGACCTAGAACTGCCAGCCGATGGCTGATGTTGATTCTTCCATGGGCGTCGTTCGGGACATGCCCGCAATTGCGCGGCTGCGTGTGGCGCTGCGTCGATACAATCGCTGGGTGAGCAGAATCGATCTGTATCCCAAGATCGAGATTGCCGCCGCCGCTGCAACCTTGATCCTGGGCTGGACAAGCTACGCCCTGTTGACCGGACGCGCGGCACCGGCCGCCGGCGTGTCACCGCCGGTGGTAACGTCGTTGATTGTCGCCAACCTGTTGCCGGTCATGGTGCTTTTCGTGTTGATCGGGCGGCGCCTTGCAATTTTGCTCGCCAACCGCCGCGCCGGGCTGGCCGGTGCAAAATTGCACATTCGCATGCTGGCGCTGTTTGCCGGTGTTGCCGCCGTGCCGACGATCCTGGTGGTCATATTTGCGTCATTGCTGTTTCAGTTCGGCGTGCAATTCTGGTTTTCGGACCGGGTAAAGACTATTCTCGACAGTTCGAACCAGGTAGCCCAGGCTTATGTCGAGGAAAATCGTCAGCGCGTCGGCAAGGATATTGTCGCCATGGCCGGGGATTTGAATCACTACAGTGAGCAGTTCGGCTTTGGCAGCAAGGATTGGGGCGACGGGCTGGTATACCAGGTCGCAGCGCGCAATCTGACGGAAGCAGCGGTCTTTGCGCGCGACGATGGCAAGATCAGGCCGTTCGCGATGTATGGCATTGAGGCAGATGCGCTCAATAGCCGACTGCAGCGGGTCAATTTTGCGGCGACGACGACCGAAGCGGCGAGCATCGAGGCGCGTGGAGGTGATCGGGTCGAAGCCGTGTTGAAGCTGGAGGCTGGTGGGGATCGATATATCTATGTCAGCCGCAAGGTGGATTCCGCCGTACTGGCGCGCGCCGATCGGGCCGCGGGGGCGCTGGACGAATATAAATCGTTGATCGAGCGATCGCGGGTCATGCAGTTGCGCTTCAACCTGATGCTGATGGCGGTGTCCTTGCTGACCTTGGCTGTGGCGATCTGGTTTGCGCTATGGCTTGCCAACCGCCTGGTGGCACCGATCGCACGATTGGCGCTGGCCGCCGAGCGCGTGGGGGCAGGCGACCTGGATGCGCGGGTGCCGGTGCGTGGTTCGCCCGATGAGGTCGGCATTCTGGCGCGCGCATTCAACCGCATGACGGGCCAGTTGAAGGCGCAGCAGCAGGCGTTGATCGACGCCAATGAGCAGTTGGACGAGCGCCGTCAGTTTACAGAGGCAGTACTTTCGGGCGTGTCCGCCGGCGTTTTGTCGATTTCGGACGCCGGGATCATCCGCACGGTGAACCGGTCGGCAGCGGCCTTGCTGGAGACCAGCGAAACGGCGCTGGTTGGCCAGCCATTGCAGGAAACCGTGTCGGAACTTGCCGAATTGATGGCGGAAGCCCGGGACAGTGGTGCGGCCACGGCGCAGGTGCGGATTGCGCGCGGCGCTGAAACCCAGACGTTGCAGGTACGCATCGCGGCCGAGCGCGGCCTGCCGGGGGCGCCGTCATCGCATGGATATGTGCTGACGTTCGATGATATTTCAGCGCAGCTTGCCGACCAGCGCCGCGCAGCCTGGGCGGATGTTGCGCAGCGCATCGCGCACGAGATCAAGAACCCGCTGACGCCGATCCAGCTTGCCGCCGAACGGTTGCAGCGCAAGTTCGGGCGGCAGATCAGCGAGGATGCGGCGACTTTCGGCGTCCTTACCGGCACGATCGTGCGGCAGGTGGGCGATCTTCGCCGCATGGTCGACGAGTTTTCGGATTTCGCGAGGCTGCCAAAGCCGGTGTTGCTGCCGGAAAACCTGGACCAGATCGTTGCGCAGGCACTGGTATTGCAGGAGGTTTCGTTCGTTGCGATCACGTTCGGCGTGACTGGCGCCACCGATGCGCCACTGGTCTGCGATCGTCAGCAGTTATCCCGGGCGCTGACCAATTTGATCAAGAATGCCGGCGAGGCCGTTATGGCGCGGATCGAGCGGCAGGCTGCAGACGGCCTGGAAGCGGTACCCGGCAGCATTGTCGTCGCGATCGAGGACAATGAAGACTGGGCGACCATCACAGTGACCGACAATGGCATCGGATTGCCGGCCGAAAGCCGCGACAGGTTGACCGAGCCGTATATGACGACGCGGGCACGTGGGACCGGGCTAGGGCTCGCAATCGTCAAAAAGATCGTTGAAGACCACGGCGGATCCCTGGAGCTTGGCGATGCACCCGGCGGCGGTGCATTTGCGCGGGCGCGGTTCAGCCGTGCGCTGATAGCGGACAGTGTTTCAGGTGGGGCCCGGCAATCGCTGCGGGTAGCGGGCTAGATGAAATGATCGGGATGATGGACTGACATGGCCATAGACATTCTTATCGTCGACGACGAATCCGATATCCGCGAGTTGATCGCCGGCATTCTGGATGACGAAGGCTATGCCACGCGGACCGCCGGCGATAGCGATGGCGCGCTGGCGGCGCTGGCCGAGCGGCGGCCGCAACTGATCATTCTCGATGTCTGGCTGCAGGGATCGCGAATGGATGGCATAGAATTGCTGGATGAAATCAAGCGCCGCGAGCCATTGCTGCCCGTGGTGGTCATTTCCGGCCATGGCAATATCGAAACCGCCGTCGCCGCCATCAAGCGGGGCGCCTATGATTTCATCGAAAAGCCTTTTCAATCCGAACAATTGCTGCTGGTCGTGCAGCGGGCGACCGAGACAGAGCGGTTGAAGCGCGAATTCGAAGCGTTGAAGCAGCGCGTCGGTTTCGACAATGAACTGACCGGCTCGTCCCCGTTGATCAACGGGGTACGTGCGACGTTGAAACGGGTGGCGGCGACAGGGTCTCGCGTGCTCATCACCGGCCCTGCGGGATCGGGCAAGGAGGTTGCGGCGCGGCTGCTACACCAATGGAGTTCGCGCGAGGCGGCGCCATTCGTTGTCGTGAGCGCCGCGCGGATGACCCCCGATCGGGTCGAGGAGGCGTTGTTCGGCGTGGAGGAGGGGGGGCACCTCGTGCATTCCGGGCTGTTCGAGCAGGCGCATGGCGGCACGCTTTTCCTCGATGATGTCGCCGATATGCCGGTGACGACCCAGGCCAAGATTTTGCGCGTGCTGACCGAGCAGATTTTCCAGCGGGTCGGCGGTTCGCGATGGGTGCGGGTCGATGTGCGGGTGATCAGCGCGACCTCGCGTGACCTGGTGGCTGAAATCGCGGCCGGGCGTTTTCGCGAGGATCTCTATTACCGCCTGAACGTCGTGCCGGTTCGGCTGCCCTCGCTGGCCGAACGGCGCGAGGATGTGGGCGAACTGGTCGAATATTTTCTGGCTCGCTATGCTGCCGAACGCCGGGTTGCGACGCCGGCGTTGAGCGAAGATGCGATGGCGGCGCTGCAGACCTATGATTGGCCGGGCAATGTGCGGCAGTTGCGCAATGTGGTCGAACGAACGCTGATCCTGGCACCGAGCGATCGCATCGGCAGCATCGATATCGACATGCTGCCATCAGAAATCACGGCCGAACCGGCGCGGCTTGTGCCGGGGCAGGCGGTTCGGTCGATCATGGGCACGCCACTGCGAGAGGCGCGGGAAGCCTTTGAGCGAGAGTATCTGCGGGCGCAGATCCGACGCTTTTCGGGCAATATTTCGCGCACCGCAGCGTTCATCGGCATGGAACGATCGGCATTGCACCGCAAGCTGAAAGCGCTGGGTCTGACCGAGGATCATGGCGAGGAAAGCGATCCGCAGTAGCGGCACAGCCTTGCGGTGAAACGCCGAGCGTTTTCATTTTGTCAGGCGTATTGAGATATTTGCCGCGTCGCACTATCTTTGCTGTGCAATGCCTTGAAGGCGTTGTCGCCGACGCCGGGCAACGAGGCGATCGCGGGGGAAAATCCCCTGCCAACAAGATCGGAAAAGGACGTCAATCATGGCCGACAAAGCGAACAACCTGCAGGACGTCTTTCTCAACGCCGTCCGCAAGAGCAAGACGCCGGTAACAATGTTTCTCGTCAATGGCGTGAAACTGCAGGGAGTCATCACCTGGTTCGATAATTTTTCAGTGCTGTTGCGCCGGGACGGGCATTCGCAGCTGGTGTACAAGCATGCGATTTCCACAGTGATGCCGGCATCGCCTGTGCAGCTGTTCGACGGCGAAAAAATCGATGAAAGTGACGACGATTGACCAATGAAAACCCTGCCGGCGGCGGACATGCGCCGGCAACTTGGGATGACGGCCGCGGTGTGCGATTTGGCGCACCTGCGGTGGTCGTGCTGCCGCTGCGCGAGGGGAAGGGCGGCCAGCCTGTGATGCGCGCACCTGAGGCGCGGTTGGCCGAAGCCGAAGGTTTGGCGCGGGCCATTTCGCTGGATGTCGTCCATTCCGAGGTGATCAAGCTGCGCACTGCCAGCGCCTCGACGCTGTTCGGCAAGGGCCAAATCGAGCGGTTGGCCGCGGCGGTGGCGGCGCACGATGCCCAACTCGTGGTTATCGATGGGCTGGTGTCACCGATCCAGCAGCGCAATCTCGAGCGCGACCTGAAGGCCAAGGTGATCGACCGCACCGGGTTGATTCTGGAGATTTTCGGCGAGCGAGCCTCCACCCGCGAAGGCACGTTGCAGGTCGAACTGGCGCATCTGCAGTATCAGGCGAGCCGGCTGGTTCGATCATGGACCCACCTTGAACGGCAGCGCGGCGGCTTCGGCTTTATGGGCGGGCCAGGTGAAAGCCAGATCGAAACCGATCGTCGGTTGATCCGCGATCGCATCGTGCGGTTGAAAACCGAGCTGGAATCGGTGCGCCGCACCCGGGGGCTGCACCGACGGCAGCGCCAGAAGGCGCCGTGGCCGGTGGTGGCGCTGGTCGGCTATACCAATGCCGGAAAATCGACATTGTTCAACCGGTTGACCGGTGCCGAAGTGCGCGCGGAAGACCTGTTGTTTGCAACGCTCGATCCGACGATGCGGGCGATCCGCCTGCCGGGCCATGACAAGGTGGTGGTGTCGGATACGGTGGGGTTCGTCTCCGATCTGCCGACGCAGCTGGTCGCTGCTTTCCGAGCTACCCTTGAGGAAGTCATCGAGGCAGATCTGATCGTCCATGTCCGTGACATTTCGCATCCGGACAGCGATGCGCAGGCGAAGGACGTCGCTGATGTATTGAGCGGGCTTGGCCTTGCCGACGAATTGAAGCGGGTCCCCTTGCTAACGGTGTATAACAAGATCGATGCGCTTTCGGTGGAGGAACGCGCCGCATTGACGGTGCGGGCGGGCGATGATGCGGTGCTGGTATCGGCGATGACGGGGGAAGGCATCGAGACTCTGCGTGAGCAGATGGCCATATTGCTGCGCGCCGGCACCCATGTGCACGAACTTCACCTTGGTGCGGGCGATGGCCGGCGCCTGGCATGGCTGCACGAACATGGCGAAGTGATCGGGCGGATCGACGACGACGCCGGACTGGCACTGAAAGTGCGTTTGAGCGATGCCGATTGGGCGCGGTTCGCGACGCTTTAGGGCGCCATGCCGCTCGGGGTTCGGTATTGGACGTGCGATCTCGTTAGGCTGCTGGCAAGTCGGATGCGGGGCTTTGCGTATGCTGCATGTCAAACGAACGATTTCGGTTGCGGTGATCGCCGGATCGTTGGCGGCGCTGGTCGGTTGTCGGCAATCGCCATCAAAGCCGGAAGATACGTAAGCGATGTGCCGGTTGCATCTGCCATGGCCACGGCTGCGTGAGACTGGCCCGCCAGTCTTGTCGTTGTCGGTGATGGATATCCGAAGCCCGGCGGTGCCTGCCGGATAATCGGCGAAAGCGCCGCTACATCGAACTACCTCGATGACAGTGCGACCCTGGTCGGGTGCCTGTCGCCGGCCGATGCGGCAAAGCTGAATGGCAGGACAGTCGACACGACCGATGGTGTGACACTCGTCTCGGTCGCTGCGGGCGATACACTTGCGCCGCCCGGAGATGCCGGCCGGTAGCGGTTCGCCTTAAGCGGCAAGCTCGCCCAGAAATTCGATGAGTTGGCCCGATACGTCTGCGGGCCTTTCCTGTTGCACCCAATGTCCGGCGCCTTCGACAAGGTGCAGCCGCTTGAATTGTGTGCAAGCGCGACGCTGCATCGCGTCAAGCGCACCCGGTTGTTGGTGGATGCCCCAATCGCTGGCCCCGGCGATGAAGACGGCCGGCACATCAATCGTTCGGTCGGCGAAGAGCAATTCGGCATGGTTGCCGTTGTCGGTGCGGCCGCGATACCAGTTGAGGCCACCCTGAAAGCCGGTGCGGCCGAATTCTTCGGCATAAACCGCGAGTTCGGCGTCGGTGAGCCAATGGCAGGCTGCGATTTCGGCCGGTGTCGGCAGCATTGTCGCAACGGTTTCGGCCATGCCGGCGGCGAGATCCATGATGTAATAGCGGGGCATCAGGGCAAGTTCGCCAGCGCGCCAGGCCTTGAGCGGGACGGGTTGGTTGCCCGCCCAATCACCGCTTTTGGCGTGGTAATAGGCGCGCAGGAAGGCCGACAGGCCCTGTGGGCAGGCGGACATTTCGGAATCGGCGCCCCGGGTGGAATAATAGGCAACATAATGTTTGCGCGGGGTGTCGAGCGTCGCGAGTGCGGCATGGATATCGGGAGCCGGCTGAGCATTGCCGGGCAGGGCCGGGCGGGGCAGGGTCGGCGGTCCGGTGAAGGGCGCGCTCATCATCGCAACGGCCGGGAAGACATCTGGCCGGGCCAGCGCACACCAGGCGGCAACCGGCGATCCGAAATCATGGCCGACGACAGCTGCCACCGATGTGCGCCCGAGCGCGGCGACCAGCGCCAGAGCGTCGGTGGCAAGGCCGATCATGCGAAACGGATCGAGATCGACATCGAAGCCGCAGGGCTGGCCCGTGGTGCGGCCATAGCCGCGCTGATCGGGTGCGACGACATGATAGCCCGCAGCCGCAAGCGCCGGCATCACTTTTCGCCAGCTATAGGCGAGTTCGGGGAAGCCATGGAGGAGCAGCACCATCGGGCGTGAAGGATCCCCGGCCTCAAGGATGTGCATGTCGAGGCCGTTGACGCTGCTGATGTGGCGGGCGCGGATGCCGGTTGGCAACAAATGGGCGGGCAGGGGCTCGATCATTGCCGTTCTGCCGCCTTGACCCGGTTCCACAGGGTATCCTGTTGATCGAGCGACAGGTTTGGAAAGTCTGGGCCGGCCAATGCCTCCATGGCGCGAAACCGCCGTTCGAACTTGGCATTGCCGGCGCGCAGGGCATCCTCGGCATCGATGCCGTGGCGGCGCAGCAGGTTGACGACGACGAACAACAGGTCGCCGGCTTCCTCGGCGCGGTGCGCGTCTCCGCTGGCTTCGTCGAATTCGCCGATTTCTTCCATGACCTTGGCGCGAACGCTGGCGATATCGGGCCAATCAAACCCCACACGGGCGGCACGCGATTGCAGTTTTTCGGCGCGCATCAACGCTGGCAGGGCAGTTGCGACGCCGTCGAGCGCCGATACCACGCCCTTGTCACGGCCTTCCGCGGCGCGTTCGGCGGCTTTTATGGTTTCCCATTCCAGTTTTTGCGCAACGGCGTCGGCGGCGGCGGTGCCGCTTGCGAATATATGGGGGTGGCGGCGTTCCATCTTGTCGCAAACTGCAGCGATGACATCATCCAGCGCGAAATGTCCGGCTTCCTCTGCCATCCGCGAATGGAAAATCACCTGGAACAGCAGGTCCCCAAGTTCCTTGCGCAATTCGGCCATGTCGCCCGTCGCGATGGCTTCAGCGACTTCATAGGCTTCCTCGATCGTATAGGGGGCGATCGTGGTGAAATCCTGTGCCAAGTCCCAAGGGCAACCGCTATCAGGATCGCGCAGGCGCGCCATGATATCGGCAAGTCGGGCCAGCGACGCGGGAGCAGGGGGCGGAAGAGCGGTCATCTGTGAGGCGTAGCGCGCGCCGCTGCCGGCGTCACCCTGCATGATCGGAAGTACAAATGGATTCGCGCCCTAGGGAAGTTACGGACTGCAAACTGCAGCAGAAACGGTGACGATGGCGATAGTGACGGCGTGTTGTGGGTGGCCGGGCACGGAAAGGGCGCGGGATGATCGCGTTTTCTGGCAACCGTATGAATTTGCATAGATGTTAGTTCACGCAACAGCCCAGCACCAATTGGTAGTCATGAGAGGAGCCGCCAGCGATGTTCATTCCACACAAGGCCTATGTGCTTGTTGTCGACGGTGCGCGGATGCAGGTCTTGCAGAATTGCGGTCCGTTTGATGAAATTGAACTCGAGCTTGTCGGCGAGGCGACCCAATCTAATCCGGCGAGCCACTTGCTTGATGCGGATCGGCCTGGCCGCGCCTTTGAAAGCACAGGCCAGCGCCGACACGCTTATCCGGCAACCGATTTGCACCAGGCTCGCGAAGACGAATTCGTGATCGAGTCGCTGGCGCAACTCGGCAGACTTGCCGGCGATGAAGGCGCTATCGTGATCATCGCGCCGCCGCGCATATTGGGGCAGTTGCGCGAACGGATCGACAGACAGCATTCTGCCAGAGTCCATGCGGAACTCGACAAGGATTTGGCGCATCGTTCGGCGCGGGAGATTGAGTTGTTTCTGCGGATTCATCAGGAATAGGCTGGCAGCGGCCAATTCGTGAATCGTTCGGAGGAGGGAAGTTTGTGTCGGGATCGATATGTCGGAGCAAAGTAGACAAGTCTCATTTCCCGCAAAGTAGAAGTGTCTCATTGCAGGGCGCCGGGCAGTGAGGTGGCTCCATGTCGTTGGCCGGGTGGGGTGGGGGGGGGCCCCCCGGGGGGGCCCCCCCCACCCCCCCCCAGTTAAAGAACAAAGGTGGGCAGACGCGGGGCCCCCGCCCCCCCCCCCCCCCGCCGGCACCAGA